>JBAQLU010000081.1:0-22972 GCA_049302065.1 Thermodesulfovibrionales bacterium | reverse complement strand
GAAAGGCTATTGAGATTAAACCCGATTATGCCTGGGCATGGGTCCAGCTTGGGCAGTTGCTGCACGAAGAGTTGAAGCGCTATGACGAAGCGGAGCAGGCATACAGAAAGGCTATTGAGATTAAACCCGATTATGCCTGGGCATGGGGGCAGCTCGGCTCACTCTATCAAGAGTTGAAGCGCTATGACGAAGCGGAACAGGCATACAGGAAAGCGGTTGAGAACAGCTACGAGATAAAGGTACTACATAATTTTGCCTTAGCTCAACTCGGTGGATTTTATGAAGAGATAGGAAAGTACAAAGAAGCTGAAGAGACATATCTGAAAGCGATATCATTGACCTCCGACTCCAGCGCTGGGTGGAGTGCATTGATCAAGCTGATATTAGAACATGATATAACGCCTGATCGGGCGATGGAAGTTGCCAAAGATGCTCTTGTAAGGAATCCCGACAATCCCACGTTCTTGAATTCATTTGCATGGCGATTTTACAAACATGGTAACCTGACGCACTTGAGAGAAGCTGAAAAGTGGGCACGGAAGGCGCAGACCATCGAACCCGATGATGCGAATATTCAACATACTCTTGCCTGCATCCTCTGCGTATTGAACAAAGGTTCGGAGGCATTGGTGAATGCTCAAAAATATCTTTCCGACACGGCTCTCGTGGCAGAGCATGCGGACGATACAATTGAATTATTTATAGGCCTTGCGGCTGTTGGTTATGCAAGAGAGGCCAAGGAAATGCTCCAAAAGTCACTGGCAGAGAAATCTATAGAACCTTTGATTGTGGGATTATCGCTTTATATAGGTGAAAACGTCAAAGCGGCAGCGGAAGTCATGGAAGTCGCGAATGACGTTGTAAAGAGGATAAAGGAGCGGCAGGAAAAGCTGAAAAACTGAATAGCACGGTTCGTGAAAATTTAAGCTCAAAGATCTCACGATTAACCGATTAAAAAATATATTTCTGACGATAATTTTCAATTTCAATCAATTTTGGCTTTAAAGATTGTCAGAATAACTTTGCACATAAAGAGGATTGTTCAATGTGCGCATTTGATGAAGGAGTGTGTCGTGATTGATTTCGTTTGTAGGCAATACACATTATGGAACATGTTGCGGTTCAAAATAGCATGTTTAACACTCAACAAGAGCCATCATAACGGAAAATCTTTATGCCGAGCCTCATCATCTCGAACGTCTGCCGGCCCCTTGCCTGCTGCACGGGGATTACTATGGTTAACCGGGGATGATGGATAGCGAGAATATTATGGACGACAGGCCATTATATTATGATAGCAAATGTTTTATAATTATCTGTTCGTACGAAAAAGCAGAGGGACAGAAGCAACACCCTCAGAGTGGAAACCCGGTAAGATGACATTAAAGCCAGGGCCGGATATTATCGGGAATGCATGTAAAGTCTGGAAAACAAAGACAGCCTTTGAAGCATTGCCTCAGGAGGGCGTAGCATATAAAGAGCATGGGATTCGATAGAAAACACAATGAAAAGGAGGTCTTATGAAAAAATTAATCGTTCTTGTATCTTTTTCTCTTCTTTTTTCTTGTCTGGGGTTCCTGGATGCATCATTCGCAAACGCAGAATCCTGCATCAACTGTCATCGGGGTGTCACCCCGGGACTGGTGAAAGACTGGGAAGCCAGCAAACATAGCAAGATGGAGATAACATGTTCAACATGCCACGGAGACAAACACACCGGACCTGGCAATGTAAAACTTGCTCAACTTCCGGATGAAAACCTTTGTGCTCAGTGTCACAAAAAACAGTTTGATGAATTTACAAAAGGGAAACACAATTTTGGCTGGACTTCAATGAATGCCATGCCCATTACTCATGTAGAACCCGATGAGCTTATGGAAGGCGGGAGAGGTTGCGGTGGATGTCACAATATGGGGATCAAGACTGACGGCCAGAAAAAGGAACTGTCAGGAAAAGGATACAGGTATCAGAATAATTCCTGTGATGAGTGTCATACCAGACACAGTTTTTCGAAAAAAGAGGCTTTAGATCCAAGGGCATGCCAGCAGTGCCATATGGGGTATGATCATCCCCAGTGGGAGATGTGGGAAAGCTCCAAACACGGAACACGCTGGTTTGTAAAAAACTCCGGCAATTTACCAGAAAATGCCCAAGCTCCGTCATGCCAGAACTGCCATCTCCCGGAAGGTACTCATGAAAACCGCACTGCATGGGGATTTCTTGGAGTAAGACTGCCATTGCCTGAAGATCCTCAATGGAAGGCAGATAGAATCACTATTTTAAAAGCGCTTGGGGTACTCAATCCTGAGACCGGCGAGCCAACTGCACGGCTTGATGCTGTAAAGTCAGTGGATATGGTAAGGCTTACCGAAGAGTCCTGGAAGACTGAACGTGACAAAATGTTAAAGAGGTGCAGTAACTGTCATTCCGCCCAATATGCACGTCAGCAGCTTGAAATGGGTGATTCCATGATGCAGAAAGCAGATCGACTCATAGCCGAAGCTATACAGATTGTTGCCGGTCTTTATAAAGACGACATTATTAAAAAGCCTGCCAATTATTCCTTTGCATATCCGGACTTTCTTTACTTTATGCAAACAGGTGGGGGTGAGACTGATAAGCTTTCATATATAGACCAGGTACTTTTTCAGATGTACATGAAACACCGTATGAGAACATACCAGGCCTTCTTCCACGTGAACCCTGATTATGCATACTGGTATGGCTGGGCAATGATGGTAAAAGACCTCGGTAATATTAAGGAACTTGCTCAAACCATGAGGGCAACACATCATAAGTAGAAAAGATTACTAAGGCATGTTTGGAAAATTTAAAAAGGGCGAGGGAAATCCGTCGCCCTTTTTTGTTGAAGATTCATATGGCAATGAAGATGATTTTCGTAGCGGGATGATTTTATTCGATTAACGTTGGGAGAGTAGTGGAACTCTATTCTTCTTTGGCTTTATCAGGAAGCTTTTCGAGTTTTATCTTTGAAATCCTCTGGCCAACCATCTCCGAGACGGTTATTTTCTTGGCCTCAATCTCAATAACAGCGCCTACCTTGGGGATTTTCTGAAGAGTAGTGAGTAAAAAACCGCTCAGTGTCTCATATTCTGTAGATTCCGGTATTTCTATTTTATAATCCTCTTTCAGGTCCCGTATACTGATTGACGCATCAACAAGATATACCCCCTCACTAATCTGTATAACAGGGCTTTCGGTATCATATTCATCCCTTATTTCTCCAACAATCTCTTCCAGGAGATCTTCCATTGTCACCAGCCCGGAAACACCGCCATATTCGTCTATGACCAAAGCCATATGCACCCTTTTCCTCTGCATCTCCTTCAGGAGATTGCTGATATTCATCATCTCGGGGATGAAATAGGGCGGTTTAATGAGTTTTCTGATATCGACCGCACCTTTTCCGAGTGCGCTCAGGAAATCCTTTACATAGAGAATCCCTCTGATGTCGTTGAGGTCTTTGCCGATAACAGGGTAACGTGAAAACTGCTCTTCGCTTATTAGGGTTTTTATATCATCAACCGGCATGTTAAGGCCGATGGTGACCATCTGTGTAGACGGCATCATGACCTCTTTCACAGACATGTCAGTGAATTCAAAAACACTGTGAATGAGCGCCTGCTCTGCCGGTTCAAAAACCCCCTGCTCTCCGCCTTCCCTGATGAGCATCTTCACTTCCTCTTCGGTGATTGCCCTGCCTGCATGGGTCTTTTTTCCGAAAGGTTTCAGCAGAATATTTGTGCTGGATGTGAGGATTTTGACAAAGACGAAGGCGAGTTTTGAGAAGACATCAACGAATTTTGCTGTCTTCAAACCGGTGCGCTCGGGATTTGCCAGTGCGATGGATTTTGGAATCAGCTCGCCGAATATAAGGAGAAAATATGTAATGACTATAGTTACGATCCCTATTGAGATGGCTTCTGCCGAAGAAGAGAGAAGTTTTACAGGGATCTCCTGGATCGCCGGTTTAATGATTTTTACTGCAGTTGCGCCTCCGATGGCTGCTGCAAAAACCCCTGCGAATGTAATGCCTATCTGAATCGTTGCGAGAAACCTGTCCGGCTCCTCTTTGAATTTCTTGAGGATAAGGGCGTTCTTGTTTCCTTCTTCGACCAGTTGTCGTATCCTGATCCTCCGAGTTGCAACGACTGATATTTCAGCAGCTGCAAAAAAGCCGTTGATGATAATAAAAATGATTATAAGAAGGATATCAGGCCACATATAGTTTCCGAAATGCCGGATAATATAACAGTATTTCTGAACGGAGATTGTCAGCAGGTCTATTCGGAGGCTCTATGCTTTGTGAACTGTCTGTTTCCATGTAAAAAATTATCTTAACTTTTCTATTATGGCATCTGCCATCTGTGATGTTGTAGCAGCAGTAGGGTCATCAGGGGTGGGTTTCATATCATAGGTAACATTCTGCCCTTCTTCTATGACAGAAGCCACTGCTGTTTCCAGTCTCTGAGCTGCTTCAAACTCTTGCAGATGCCTCAGCATCATAACCCCTGAAAGTATCATAGCCAATGGGTTTACTTTATTCAATCCCTTGTATTTCGGAGCGCTTCCGTGGACAGGCTCAAATACTGCGTATTTTTCTCCAAGGTTCGCACCGGGTGCAACACCAAGCCCGCCAATAAGGCCTGCTGCCAGATCAGATACCACATCTCCATATAAATTGGGAAGGACTATCACATCATACAGTTCAGGTTTCTGAACGAGCTGCATGCACATATTGTCCACTATCCTGTCTTCAAATTCGATGTCCGTATACTTTGCAGCGACATTCCGGGCAGTCTCAAGGAAAAGCCCGTCTGAATATTTCATGATATTCGCTTTGTGGACAGCAGTAACCTTTCTCCTTTTATTTTTCCGGGCATATTCAAATGCGAATCTGACAATTCGTTCAGTCCCATAAACAGAAATAGGTTTTATGCTGATCCCTGAATCAGATCTGATGGTCTTCCCGGTTAAATCATGAATTAGGTCTATAAGTTTCTTAACGTCTTCAGTTCCTTTTGCGAATTCGATACCGGCATATAAATCCTCTGTATTTTCGCGTACTATTACAAGGTCAACATCCTGGAATCGCGTCCTGACACCTTTAAATGTCCTGGACGGCCGCAGACAACAATAGAGGTCCAGTGTCTGCCTCAGTGTGACATTCACACTTCTGAACCCTGTCCCTACCGGTGTGGTAATGGGCCCTTTGATAGCAACCTTGTTCTTTTTTATGGAATCAAGCACCCTCTGTGGTAAAGGATTCCCCTCTTTTTCAAAGACATCCAGTCCTGCCTCCTGGATATCCCATTTGATAGGAATGCCTGTGGCTTCAATAACCCTTTTTGTGGCCTCGGAAATTTCAGGCCCTGTGCCATCTCCCGGAATTAAAGTGATGTTATACATTTATATATTCACCGTCAATATTTTTTGCACGACATCAGGATACATGGCGATCAATTTCAGCTCATCATCTGTCAACGGCTTCTGGGTGTGCAGGTTTGCATATTGTACGAGTTCAAACACTCTCCGTGCCTCATTGTCATCATGAAAGTGTATGCCGAGCTTATCATAGACGTGTCTGAAGCCTTTGAGGCCTCCGTATTCACCTGTTGTAATAATTCTGCCGGTTTCAGCAAGTTCCGGTTCACCCCTTCCGACATCCTCAGGGTCGTAGAGTTCATAGTTGCGCCTGTCCTTCAGGGCACCGTCTGCATGTATCCCGGATTCATGAGCAAATGCATTCGAACCAATGCCGGGCTGGTTTATCGGTATGGGAATATTAAATGCATAAGACGCATATCTCCCTAATTTCCAAGCCATCCTGAGGTCAACATGTTCATCGAGGGGGAGTTTATCCTTTAATCCATGAGAGAATTTCAGAGCAAGGATGGTGGAAACAAGGTCACAGTTCCCGCAGCGTTCTCCGTACCCATTAATTGTTGTGTTTATATATGAATTAACACCAGTTTCAATAGTTCCCTGCGCACCGGCAACAGAGACAGCCTCAGCCATCCCAAGGTCGTTATGGCAGTGCATTTCCAGGGGAAACTTTGTAGCAAGAGCCAATGCCTTTGTCCTTTCATATATGGTTATAGGGTCATCAGTTCCAAGCGTATCACAATATCTGAAGCGATCTGCCCCTGCTGCCTTGCCGGCAAGGATAAACTCTATCAATCTGTCCAGTTCTGTCCTTGAGGCATCCTCTGCATTCACCCCCACGGTCTCTGCCCCAAGTTCTTTGGCAGTCTTAACAGCCTCACTAAGTGATTTAATAATATCCTTGAATACCCTCTTGCCCTGGAACTTGCCTTTTATCATTATTTCAGATGTCGAGATCGATATGTTCAGATGCTTGAGTTCAGGACAGTTTTTGAAGCTCAACCTTACATCTTCAGGGATCGCTCTGCACCATCCTTCAAGATGAATCCTTTTTATACCACCAATCTTGACAAGTTCGAGGTTTGCATTGATATAGTTGATCTCATGTTTTAAGGTTGGAAAACCTATTTCACTCTGATAAATGCCCATTTCATCAAGATAGATGTTCAGCATCGTCTTTGACAGTTTCGGCAGAAGGATCCTGGATGTCTGTACCCCGTCTCTGTTTGTTACATCAATAAGATATACTTTACCTTTCATTTTTTTCCCTTTTAATGTTTAATACCCTGGATATGTATCTTCAGGGATACGGATTATAGCAGAAATTAATGTATTCAGGTTAAGGCAGATATTGAGAATTTCAACAACCTTAACACTACTATTATTAGCATAAATTCATTAATATTACAATAAGTTCCGAAGCTTTTCAGATTGGCAGAGCAAATAAAGACTGGAAAAGAGAAGAACTCTTTGTTAAAATTAAGACCAGTTTTCCAGGAGAAAGTTATGGATTTTACAGGTCAGGTCGGAATAGTTACCGGAGGGACACGCGGAATTGGCAAGGCGATAGCAGAAGGTCTTGCTCAAAAGGGGGTTAATTTAGTTGTCGCCGGCAGAAACCTTGATGCTGCACAGGAAGTTGCAGCTTCACTTTCAGCGCTGGGGGTAACAGCAAAGGGGATGAAACTCGATGTATCGAACGCCGAAGAGGTTGAAAAGGCATTCGGGGAAATCCGCAAGGAGTTCAACAGGATAGACATATTGATAAATAATGCGGGGATAACTAAAGACGGTCTCCTGATGAGGATGAAAGAAGAGGCTTGGGATGCGGTTATTGATACTAATCTGAAGGGCGTTTTTCTGTGTTCAAGGGAGGCAATTAAGGATATGTCCAGGCAGCGATACGGGAGAATAGTAAATATTACATCAGTAGCTGCCTTTATGGGAAATCCGGGACAGGCGAATTACAGCGCATCAAAGGCCGGGATCGTCGGATTTACCAAGACAGTTGCAAGGGAGTATGCAAGCAGGGGGATAACAGTAAATGCTGTTGCACCTGGTTTTATTGAAACGGCTATGACAGATGTTTTGCCGGAAAATATAAAGGAGGAGATGAAGAGACTCATTCCGATAGGAAAATTTGGTACAGGCAATGATATTGCAAATGCAGTAATTTTTCTTGCATCGCCTGAATCAAGCTATATAACAGGGCAGGTCATACATGTAAATGGTGGGATGTATATGTGATTTAATACTTGGAATACTGTAGAATCTAAAAAGTACAATTAAAAAAATTAAAATTAAAGTGGAGGTGTATTCATGGTTGAAGAAAAGGTAAAGGAGATTATATCAAAACAGCTTGGGGTAAGTTCGTCTGAGGTTGTTCCTGAAGCTTCATTTGTTGAGGACCTCGGTGCGGATTCACTGGATACCGTTGAGCTTGTTATGGCATTTGAAGAGGCATTTGGAATTGAGATACCGGATGAGGATGCCGAGAAGATTGCAAAAGTCAAAGACGCTGTTGAGTATATTAACAAGAAAAAATCTGCCTGAGACGCAGAGAGAGAATTGATGGATACAAAAAGGGTTGTTGTTACAGGTGTCGGTATGATCACCCCCCTTGGAGTAGGTGTTCAGGAGAGCTGGAACGGACTTTTGGCAGGCAGATCGGGTATCAGGAAAATTACCCATTTTGACGCTTCCGGCTTCCCGACACAAATAGCAGGAGAAGTAGAGGGGTTCAGCGCCGAAGATTATATTGAGTCCAAAGATATAAAAAAAATGGACCGATTTATCCATCTGGCTGTTGCCGCTGCATCGATGTCTCTTGCTGATTCCGGACTGAAGATTACTGAAGAGAATGCAGAGAGAGTTGGTGTGACTGTCGGTTCCGGCATGGGTGGGCTGCATGCGATCGAACACTACCATTCTGTTTTACTTGAGAAGGGTCCCAAAAGGATTACGCCTTTTTTCATCCCAATGCTGATAGTAAATCTTGCTGCCGGCCAGGTTTCAATCAGGGCCGGGGCAAAGGGGCCGAACTCTGCAGTGGCTACTGCCTGTGCCACAGGAAGTCATTCTATCGGAGATGCATTCAAGATTATTCAGAGAGGGGATGCAGATGCCATGATAGCAGGTGGGACAGAATCTGTAATAACACCTCTGGGGATAGGCGGATTTAATGCCATGAAAGCCCTTTCAATAAGAAATCATGAACCGGAGAAGGCAAGCAGGCCGTTTGACATCAACAGGGACGGTTTTATAATGGGAGAGGGCGCCGGTATAGTGATACTCGAAAGCCTTGAAAATGCATTGGACAGAGGTGCAAAAATATATGCAGAGCTGATCGGATATGGTATGACAGCAGATGCATACCATATAACTTCTCCCTCTCCAGGAGGCGAGGGTGCTGCACGGTGTATGAAAATGGCACTAAAAGACGGTCGGATAGATCCTTTGGATGTAAATTATATCAATGCGCACGGTACTTCGACAAAATATGGAGACGAACTTGAAACGCATGCTGTTAAAACAGTATTCGGAGAACATGCATATAAGATCGCTGTCAGTTCCACAAAGTCCATGACCGGACATTTACTCGGTGCAGCAGGTGGTGTTGAAGCGGTCATTACTGTCCTCAGTGTTCATAACAATATTGTGCCGCCAACAATAAACCTTGATAACCCTGATCCTGAATGTGACCTTGATTATGTGCCTCATAAATCCAGAGAAATGACTGTGGAGTATGGCCTAACGAATTCTTTTGGATTCGGCGGAACCAATGCCTGCCTGTTGTTCAAAAAGTTTAGAGATTAAGTTATCTATCGATGCCTGAACATGATATCTCGCATTTAGAAAACAGCCTCGGTTACCGCTTCAGGGATAAAAAGATCTTTCTGGAAGCCTTAACGCACAAGTCTTTTTTCCATGAGAATCCTGATAAGGCAGACGCCTATAATGAGAGGCTTGAATTCCTCGGCGATTCAGTCCTTGGATTTGTGATAGTTGAGTATCTTTTCCTTTCGGGTTATAAACTTACAGAATCGGTCATGGCCAAGACAAAGTCCTATCTCGTCAAAGAGTCGGTGCTTTCAGAGATTGCAAACGCAATATTTCTCGGAAAATATCTGAGACTCGGGAAGGGTGAGGAAGTAACAGGAGGCAGGACAAAAAAGTCCCTGCTTGCTGATGCTGTTGAGGCTCTTCTGGGTGCAGTATACATAGATGGTGGTTATGAAAAGGCGAGGGCGCTTATAATCAGGTTGTTCAGGGAAAAGATAGATGCAATAATACTTTCCGGTGAATTCCACGATTTCAAAACAGAACTTCAGGAAAAGACACAGCTTCTTTTCAGTACCATTCCAGAATATAAAATAATAAGGCAGGAAGGGGCAGAGCACAAGAAATTATTCACCATAGAAGTATATATAGAAGGGGAAAGGTATGGTGACGGAACCGGTAAAAGCAAAAAAGAGGCAGAGACCCTTGCTGCTAAAGAGGCGCTGCAGAAGCTCCTGAAATGAGTTCCTGAATTGATCAAAGACAGAGTTTTATTAACAAGCCTTTTTTAGCCCGCATTTGACGATTGCCATTTATTTTGATAGCCTTTATCTAACCTGCAACATAAAATATGGAAATGACGGAGGTGAATATATGGCAAAAGACCCTGTATGCAGCATGGATGTGGATGAAAAAAAGGCGGCAGCGACAAGCGTATATAAAGGGGAAACATATTATTTTTGCGCAAGAATTTGCAAAGAAAAATTTGACAAAGACCCAGAGAAATTTATAGCAAAGGAAATAAAACAGAACAAGGAGGACAAATGAAAAAGTTAGTAATGGCTTTAGCGATTATGTTTATTTTCAGTATTTCTGCTTATGCAGAGACGGGTATGCAAGGCAGCCAGCAAGGTCAGATGGGCCAAGGTATGATGATGGAGCAGGGCCAGCAAATGCCGATGAATTGCCCGAAGATGCAGCAGATGCACGGACAGGGAATGATGCAGGGCGGTCAGCAGATGCCGATGATGCCCCAGATGATGGGCCACAACATGATGATGCAGGAGATGATGCAGATGATGATGGATATTGTGAACATACAGGAACAGATTGTTAACGGTGTTAAGGCATCTGATAAGAAAATGATGCTGGAGAAAATCAAAGACATGAAGGCGAAGATACAGAATAAAATGACCATGTGCAACTGTATGATGGGCAGCATGATGGGTGGTATGATGGGCGGAATGATGGGTGGTGGAATACCGGGCCACGATATGATGCCGCCTCATCCAGAATCCGGAAGCAAAGAGACTGAAAAGGAAGCTCCATCGAAAACAGAACAGCACAAGCATTAGCATATAAAATAACCGCGCGAAATTGAAATTTGCAGGGGTCTTGAAAGTATGAATTTATCAGACCCCTGTTGTTTTTTCTGAACTGAAAGGGTATAAATGCAAGTTTTAGATCCTGTCTGTAATATGAAGATCGAAGATAAAGATGCTGTAGCAAGGTCTGAATACAAAGGCTCAATGTATTATTTTTGTTCAATGCCCTGCAAAGATGATTTTGATAAAGACCCCGAATCCTTTATCGTAAAAAAGACTGCTATGCCTGCACCGGTCCTTGCCACAAAGATTACATCTGAAATGGCTAAAGACCCGATATGCGGAATGGTCATCCCAAAAGACCGTTCGATCAAGAGAGTGGTCGGAGGGAGAGAATACTATTTCTGCAGTGAGACCTGTGTAAAGACATTCGAGGCGCCTGAAGCAGAGCTGAAAGATATGAAAAGGCGGGTAACCATTGCCCT
This sequence comes from Thermodesulfovibrionales bacterium, assembly GCA_049302065.1. Lineage (GTDB taxonomy): Bacteria > Nitrospirota > Thermodesulfovibrionia > Thermodesulfovibrionales > SM23-35 > VGWX01. Next base: position 11,757 of record JBAQLU010000081.1, on the reverse strand, counting down.
CACTGGTGTGCTTGCCCTGGCAGTATTCAGAGCAGCCATATTCCTCGGCCTTGCTGCGGGAGCGACAGTCCTCACTTGGGTTCCTTTTTCATTCCTTCCCTGGTTCAATGCCGGAGTGTGGTTATTTATCATTACAACGCCGATCATGATTTTTGGCGGCAAGGGATTTTTCATCGGCGCATATCAGGCCATTAAACAACGGGTGGCTAATATGGATCTGCTAATAGCACTCGGTACTTCAACGGCCTATCTTTACAGCGTATTTGTCGTCTTCTTTCCAGGCGTATTGCCCGTTGAGGAAAAGAACGTATACTTCGATGTCTCGGCGATCATTATAGCCTTTGTTCTCTTCGGAAAGTATATGGAGGAGATAATCAAGAAGCGCAGCTCCGCCGCTATCCGTAAACTCCTCGACCTAAAGCCGCAGACCGCAAGGGTCATACGGGACGGTACCGAAATTGAGATCCCGGCTGAATCGGTTATGGTGGATGAGATTGTAGTCGTGAGGCCGGGGGAGAAAATACCGACAGACGGCCTTGTCGTGGAGGGGTATTCATCGATTGATGAGAAAATGATTACCGGTGAAAGCGTCCCTGTTGAGAAAAAGACAGGGGACCAAGTGATCGGCGGAACTTTAAACAAAGTGGGATCTTTTAAATTCAAGACAACAAGAATCGGCGCTGATACAACATTGAACCAGATAATAAAGATGGTGGAAGAGGCACAGGCATCGACTGCGAAAATACAGAGGCTTGCCGATAAGGTAGCATCCTATTTTGTCCCGGCAGTTATCGGAGTGGCTTTCTTATCTGTCATTGGCTGGATACTCATGGGAAATTACACGATGGCTCTCCTTTCCTTTGTTGCCGTCCTTATTATTTCCTGTCCTTGTGCCCTTGGTATCGCGACACCCGCGGCTTTAATGGTCGGAGTCGGTAAAGGCGCTGAACTGGGTATCCTGATCCGCGGAGGAGAATATCTTGAAAGGGCGGGGAAACTTAACACAGTCGTATTTGATAAAACGGGGACACTCACAAAAGGAGAGCCCGAGGTTACCGAAATAGTAGCTTTTGAGGGAAGTGAATCAGACGTCATCCTCTTTGCTTCTATTGCTGAGAAAGGTTCGGAACATCCTCTCGCAGAAGCCATAATCAAAAGGGCAGGCATGATGAATCTTTCCATACCCAATGCCGAAGCCTTCGAAGCAATACCCGGGAATGGCGTTAAAGTCAGCTATAACGGCAAAGAGATTTTGATAGGAAACAGGAGGCTGATGAAAGACGCCGGCATTCCTGTGGAAGACAAAGAGTCCGTGATTTCACGTCTTGAGGAAAAGGGAAATACTGTTATGATCGTGGCTGAAGACAAAAAACTGAAAGGATTCATTGCTGTAGCAGACACTCTAAAGGAACACGCTGACGATGTTGTGAAAGGTCTTAAGGCCGAAGGCATTCAGGTTATCATGCTCACAGGGGACAATGAAAGAACTGCAAATGCTATAGGTGCAAAGGTAGGGATAGAAAGGATCATTGCAAATGTTCTCCCAGGTGATAAGGCGAAGGTTATCAAGGAGCTTCAGTCGGAAGGGAAGGTGGTTGCAATGGTTGGAGACGGTATCAATGACTCACCTGCACTGGCACAATCGGATATCGGCATTGCTATCGGCAGCGGTTCTGATGTTGCTAAAGAGACAGGTGGGATTATCCTTGTGAAGGACGATCTGAGGGATGTCATAAAGAGCATCAGACTTTCAAGGGCAACAATGAGGAAGATCAAACAAAACCTCTTCTGGGCATTCTTTTACAATACTGCTGCAATCCCAATTGCCGCTTTCGGACTTCTGAACCCTATTATAGCAGCGGCAGCAATGTCTATAAGCTCTTTGTCTGTGGTGACAAACTCGGCTTTATTGAAAAGGGTGAAGATATAACAACCCCCTCTCCCCCTTTTCTAAGGGGGAATTACACTCTTTTCAGTCCCCCTTTAGAAAGGGGGATTAAGGGGGTTGTAAAGAATGGAATTGCATGACCGAAAAGGAGGAAAACATGAGTTACTACTTCAGCAAAATTCTGAATATTTCTTTTGACGAAGCTCTTAGTAAAGTGATTGAAGAATTGAAAAAGGGGGGTTTTGGGATTATTACAGAGATTGATGTGAAGGAAACCCTGAAGAAGAAACTGAATGTTGATTTCAGGAAATACAGGATCCTCGGTGCATGCAACCCGCAGTATGCGTATCAGGCATTACTGAAAGAAGATAAAATCGGCACTATGCTACCCTGTAACGTGATTTTACAGGAGCTTGCAGAAGGCAAAGTGGAAGTGGCTGCCATCGATCCTATCGCTTCCATGCAGGCGATTGAAAACCCTGAATTAGGGAGTATCGCAGTTGAAGTGCAGGCAAAACTAAAGAAGGTGGTTGAGAATCTGTAGAAAAATATCTTATTTAAGAAAAACCCTCGAACTGAATAGATTCTGTACATAAACTATCGTGTGCTCTCTGTCATTCCGGCAGTCCTTAAGCCGGAATCCAGTCTTTTCAAGAAGGTATAGATTCCGGATCAAGTCCGGAATGACACACAAACAGCTTTATACACAGACTCTAAATAAATCTTGTCTAAAACGCCCGATTAGTATATACTTTTAGTATATATCTATATGGAGGTGCATGGTGAAGACTGCGAAGCTTTTTAAAAACGGGCAAAGTCAGGCTGTCCGGCTGCCCAGAGATTTCAGATTTGATGACGATTACGTGTTCATAAAGAAAGACGGAAAAGTTGTTATGCTCATCCCTGCCAAAGGCTTGTGGCAATCCCTGTTCAACAGCTTGGATAAGTTTTCTGATGACTTTTTGACAGAGAGAAAACAGCCTCTGACTCAAAAGAGAGAGGCGCTCTGATGAAATTAATGCTTGATACCAATATCTGCATTTACATCATCAAACAAAAACCTCAGAAGGTATTACAACATTTCATGAAGTATTCCGCCGGTGATATCGGTATCTCTTCCATAACGCTTGCTGAACTGCAATATGGTGTGGAGAAGAGTCAATATGTTCAGAAGAACCAGGATGCTTTGAAAGAATTTATTTTACCTCTCGAAATCGGTCACTTTGACGAAGTGGCTGCAAGGTCTTATGGAGCAATCAGAGTTGGCCTGGAAAAATCAGGAAAGCCCATCGGCGCTATGGATACATTAATCGGAGCCCATGCCCTCAGCCTCGGCGTGCCGCTTGTTACGAACAATACAAAAGAATTCAGGCAAATAAAGGGGCTGAAGGTGATCGACTGGACCGCCTGAGCTGCTTTAAGTAATCCAGATTAGAGGCGGTTTCTATATTTTTAGGGACTATGTTCATATTTTATCAATAAATCTGTGTGCTTTTTTACTCAACACAAAGAATTGCAACCTTTTTCCCTCAATTCCGGTTCAACACCAAAAATGATAGCTTTTTGTGATGAAGGACAAGATATGATTGTCAACGATTCAATTATTTGGCATAATATTAAAAAGAAATATGACAAAAAAAGAAAAACATAAAGACAGAATAACAGAAGCCCTTGCAGATAAAGAAAAGATAACTCGGGCTTTGACTCAGGGTGTTCATGATGCGCTTTTAAAGCATAAACAGGCTGGCAATCCGGTTGTCGTCTGGCAAGACGGCAAAATGGTCTGGCTAAAGCCTGAAGATATTCCTGTATAAAAATCGAATGAGCTACTTGTGTTCGAAAAGGATTTTTACTTCGTTCATGAATTCGTTGATATCCTTGAACTGCCTGTACACTGAAGCGAATCGTACATAAGCTACCTTATCGAGTTCCCTTAAGGAAGACATTACTTCTTCACCAATCCATGTGCTCTGGATCTCTTTAACGCCAAGCCCTATTAATTTCTTCTCAATAGAATCTGTGATGCCTTCAAGGGTTTCCATGCCGATAGGTCTTTTTTCGCAAGCTTTCTTGAGGCCAGTCAGGATCTTCTCTCTGTCATAGGATTCGCGCCTGTTGTCCTTTTTGACAACCATGGGAATAATATCTTCAACCCGTTCATATGATGTGAAGCGTTTCCCGCACTTAAGGCATTCTCGCCTGCGGCGGATTGCGCTGCCCTCTCTGCTTGTCCTTGAGTCTATGACCTTATCTTCTGAATTTCCGCAGAAAGGACATTTCATGAGCAGAGATGAATACGCAGGCTGAAGCCTGCGGCTACAAAGGTGAATTTTGAGTTCTTTATCTTCAATATATAGGAAATTTTTCGCACAGGGAATCTACCCTTTTTGTGAGGGTGCTGATTGCCTCAGCATCTTTATTGTTCTGTATTACTGTAGATATTACATCGGAGATCTCAACCATCTCGGCCTCGCCCATGCCCCTTGTTGTTACACAGGGCGTACCAAGTCTTATGCCGCTTGTTATTGTTGCAGATCTCTCATCGTAGGGAACGACATTTTTATTCACGGTAATCCGTGCTTTGTTGAGCGCTTCTTCAGCCTCTTTCCCTGTGATATTCTTGTTTGTCAGGTCAATAAGCATCAAATGGTTATCCGTTCCTCCGGAAATGATCCTGAATCCCTTTTTTATCAGTTCTTCAGCGAGTTTCTTCGCATTCTTTACGACCATGGCCTGGTAGTCTCTAAATCCCGGGGTCAATGCCTCTTTCAGGGCAACAGCCTTTGCTGCGATCACATGGACGAGCGGCCCTCCCTGTATCCCTGGAAAGATCATCTTATCGATCGCCCTTGCATATTCTGCCTTGCACATAATCATGCCGCCTCTTGGCCCCCTGAGAGTCTTGTGGGTGGTTGTCGTAACAAAATCTGCATACGGTACCGGAGATGGATGCAGGCCGGCAGCGACAAGTCCTGCGATATGGGCTATATCTGCCATAAGATATGCACCGACTTCTTTTGCTATGTCGGAACATTTCCTGAAATCAATAATCCTTGAATATGCGCTCGCACCAACAAGGAGCATCCGCGGTTTATTTTCCAGGGCAAGGCGCCTTACCTCATCATAATCTATGTATCCTGTATCCTTGTTTACGCCATATGCTATTGTCTTATAGAAAATTCCTGAAAAGTTTATAGAGGCGCCGTGTGAGAGGTGTCCGCCGTGGCTTAGGCTCATGCTCAGTATAGCATCACCGGGCTTAAGCACAGAAAAAAAGACCGCCATATTCGCCTGAGAGCCTGAGTGTGGCTGAACATTCACATGCTCTGCGCCAAAAAGCTGCTTTGCCCTTTCTACGGCAAGGGTTTCCACAATATCGGCATATTCACAACCGCCATAGTATCTTTTACCAGGATATCCCTCGGCATATTTGTTTGTAAAGACAGAACCCTGCACCTCGAGGACAGCAGGACTTACATAGTTCTCCGATGCAATGAGCACTATGTTCCTTCTCTCCCTCTCTATCTCTTTCTGAATTGCTTCAAAGATTTCCGGATCTGTATGTTTAAGATTTTCAAATAGCATGTTTTTTTAAACGGTCCTCTATATGTGTGATTTTATCAAGCCTTTTGCAGTGCCTTTCTCCTTCAAACGGGGTGCTGACCCATGTTCTTACAATCTCTTTGGCCAAATCTTTTCCAACTATCCTTCCTCCGATAACAAGGATATTCGCATCATTATGCAGCCTGCTCATCTTTGCGGTAAAGAGTTCATTGCAGAGAGATGCCCTTACCCCGGAAAATTTATTTGCTACAATAGACATCCCGATACCGGTACCACAGATAAGTATTCCCCTCTCTATTTTTCCTGAAGAGACTGCCTCTGATACTTTTTCCCCGAAATCAGGATAATCTACTGACTCAGCGCTGTTTGTACCGTAATCGATACATTCAATCCGAAGGTCATGTAATAGGGATAAAATATCTTTCTTAAGATCAACCCCTGCGTGGTCACAGCCGATTGCGATTGTCATTTTGATATCGAATTAATTGAATTCATTAATATTATCCGAGAGATTATCGGGATGTCAAGAACGGTCATTTTGATAGTTATTTTGCCCTTTTTTCCATTCTGGGGAATATTGCCGGCCCTTTATGAATTTTTGTTCCCGGCCTCATTCCGCCCCATTTTACTTCAGCATCAAGATCTGCCTTTGAAAGGTCTCCTTCAAGGCTGAGCTGCTTCCAGATCTTCTCTGCAGCAGACGGTATGAAAGGCGAAAAATATACTGCAATGATCCTCAGCGTTTCAGCAAGGACATAAAGGACGCCTGCGAGCTTATCAGTATCTCCTGTTTTCCAGAGGTTCCAGGGAGCTTCGTCTTCGATCAATTTATTGGCATCATCAATTGCTGCCCACACTTTATCTATAGCATGACCAAACCATAGTTTCCCCATGTAAATATCAAAGTCTGTACTGATATTTTCTGTTATATTCTTAAGTTGCAGCAGTCTTGTCATATCAACTTTTCCCTCAATATCAAAAGCAGGCGGCTGGGGTATTATGCCTTCAAAATACTTTTCGATCATTGCGAGGGTCCTGCTGAGAAGATTCCCCAGGTCATTCGCAAGCTCAGTATTGCTTCGCTTTATTACAGCCTGCTCGGAGAAATCTCCGTCAATACCAAAGGGCACTTCTCTGAAAAGAAAATACCTTAAGGCATCACTTCCGAATTCATCCGCAATTTTATGGGGGTCAACAACGTTTCCAAGGGACTTGGACATTTTCTTCCCTTCAACAGTCCACCAGCCATGCGCAAAGATGTTCTCCGGAAGTGGAAACTCAAGTGCCATCAGCATGGTTGACCAGTAAATGGCATGTGTTGTGAGGATGTCCTTACCGATCAAATGATGGTCAGGCGGCCACCAACCTGCGGAATCGTGAGACGTGGAGCGTGAATCGTGAGGGGCAAGATACCTGGTTGCTGAGTAATAGTTTAAAAGTGCGTCAAACCATACATAAGTTACAAATCTATTATCAAAGGGAAGCGGTATCCCCCATGACAGTCTTTCTTTTGGTCTTGATATGCAAAGGTCTCCGAGAGGGTTGTTTTTCAAAAACCCGAGCACCTCATTTTTCCTCGTATCAGGGAGTATGTAAAGTGGATTTTCCTCAATGTACCGTATCAGCCTTTTCTGATACTTTGACATCAGGAAGAAATAATTTTCCTCTGCAATCTCTTCTACAGGCCTCTTGCAATCAGGACATTTACCATCTATAATTTCCTTCTCTGTCCAGAAACGCTCATCTGGTACGCAATACCATCCTGAATAGGGCCTCTTTTCTATTTCACCCTTTTCATGCAACGTTTGTAATATTGTCTTAACAACTGTCAGGTGTTCTTCATCTGTTGTGCGTATGAAGGCATCGTTTGTTATCCCGAGTTTTAGCCAGAGGTTTTTATAATTCTCCACCATTATGTCGGCATGTTCTTTGGGTGTTCTTCCTTTTTCCTGCGCTGCTTTTTGAACCTTCTGGCCGTGTTCGTCTGTCCCTGTCAGGAAAAATACTGCCTTTCCCTTTAATCTGTTATATCTGGCAAGGATATCAGCTGCAACAGTTGTATATGCATGGCCGATATGGGGCACATCATTTACATAATATATTGGTGTAGTTATATAGAATGTATCTTTCACTTATTGTGGAGCCTTTTTCTGATGAAACCTTCTTCTGCGTTTTTTTATATGCCACTTTTTATTTTTATCCTTCTTCTCCTGGTTCTCCGGTTGCTGAATCGGTTGTTGTACCTCCTTGGATGGACCGCCGCTGAAAAGAGCGGGTTGTGTTGCAGGTTCAACTGTTTCTGCAAGTGAGTCACTTGAGGCGACGATTACTTCACCCGCCTCTTCATTTTCCGGGATGGCTAAGGCCTCCTCCTCAATAAGTGCGGCATCCTCTGAAAATGCCTCAGAATATTCAAAGCCCAGGCAGCACATGAGCCTTCCACAGGCTCCGGATAATTTGCCTGTGTTGAGAACAAGTTCCTGTTTCTTTGCCATTTTGATAGAAATAGGCTCGAATAAAGTCAGGAATTTTGTGCAGCAGAGTTCCCTGCCGCAGATGCCTAAACTGCCTATTATCCTTGCGCCATCCCTTACCCCTATCTGCCTCATCTCGATCCGTGTCTTGAATTTTGAAGCAAGGTCTTTTACCAGTTCTCTGAAATCAATCCTTTTCTCTGCAGTAAAATAGAAGATGATACGTTTCCTGTCAAGAGTCGCCTCTGTGCTGATAAGTTTCATGGGGAGGCCGCGTGCCATTATCCTTTCAAGGCAGTTGTCCCTCGCCTCTGTTTCAAGCCCCCGGTTTTCCTCTTTTTGCATAAGGTCTTCTTCAGTTGCCTTGCGGATAATCTTTTTCAGTTTTTTCTCTTGATCTTCTATGGAATAGTTTTCTGTAACGACATTGCCTATATTCAGGCCAAGTTCTGATTCAACGACGACGATATCACCTTTATGTATTTCGACGCCGTTGACTTCAAAGTCGTATATTTTACCGCAACGTTTAAAACGAACTCCGACAACATCAGGCATTTGCACCACCCATTGTTTTCCTCAGCAATGAACCTGTAAAGTTCCAGGTGAGAGATTTGTTTAAATGAAAATTGAAGTATCCTTTCAGGGTATTCAATTGCTGATAATTATCTATTATAACCGTAATATCCATCGAACTGCTTAATTTATTTAGACGTTCTTTTATGTCAATATTGATGAGGTCCCTTTCATTCCGGGTTATCTTTAAAACAGCCATATCCCTGAGCAGGATCAGTAAAAGGTCAAACCACTTTTCCATTTCTTCTTTTGATGTCCAGCCGTCTTTTTCAGCATTGAGCATGTCTTTGAGGAGCTTCATGAACCATTCCCTCTCTTCAATCAGGTCTCCTGCGATAACATTGCCCGGTCTTCCCATCGAAAGACGCACAAGGAGTGACAGAGTGCGGGAGTCAGGCAGTTCAGTAGTTTTCAAGTCTTTTTCGCTTCTCCTCTTTTTCACTTCTTCTCTTCTGCCGCCACGTTGTACTTTGTCTTCAGACTGTCGGCTGAGGACTTTTTTTATAATTTCTTCACATGCCTCTAAAGCGAGAGGCGTAAAGTTTATCCTTGAACATCTTGATCTTATTGTATCCGGAAGGCGGTCAGGGTTTGAAGATATGAGGATTATAAGGTTGTTTTCCGGGGGTTCTTCAAGGGTCTTGAGAAAGGCGTTTGCTGCAGACTGATTCATCATATCTGCATCATCGACAACTACGACTTTATATATGCCTTCAAATGCCTTAAGAGAAAGTAAATCATCAATTGCCCGTATCTCTTCGATCCTGATCAAACCACCTTCAGGGGAAATAAGGAGAAAATCAGGGTGAATGCCGGAGTCGATCTTCCTGCATGAAGGGCATTCATCACATGCATCAATGTCTTCCGCATTCCGGTTTGATGCGGTAAGACAATTGATAGCCTTTGCAAGATTAATAGCTGCAAGTTTTTTCCCGGTGCCTGATTCTCCTGCGAACAGATAAGACGATGGGAGCCTTCCCCGCTGAACGGTTTTGAGAAGAATATTTATTGCCCGATCCTGTCCGATGATATCTCTTAAGGCCATGTTAACTCATTACATTTCTGGTTCTATTGACGATTCTGCTATCACTTCTCATCCTTAATTCTGTCAAGCTCATTTTGTATCAGGTTAATTCGATCTTCCATAGTCGTTACATTGCGATTCAAAAAGACAAACCTGCTCTTAACGCGATTATCATTACAAAGACCTAGGATGAGGCAGTTTAAATGTTCAAGATAGCCTTCGTTCAAAGCAGCTTTACCCTCCTCATGCATAAGGGGAATGCCTGGTTGTATCAGCACAAGTATTCTAAATAATTCATTAGTAGTTTTGAAACAGCGTTCAAGATACTTTTCTAACCCGGAAAAATCTACCTCTGTTGCTCCTTGAATATCTGCAAGGGTGTAAGCGGCCATATCTAAAGGTGTTCTATCAGTAATAAACTGCCTCTTCTCGGCATACCACAGTTTCTCTGCTGCATCCAATATTTTATGCTGGATCCAGAGTCTTTTTTGGAAATCCATTGATTTAGATGGATATAACCCGTGTTCTTTGAAGACTTCTGACGTGCTAGTTTTAACAAACGGCATCCCAGATTTTTGGGAAATTGCTTCAGCCAGAGTAGTTTTGCCTGTTCTGTGACTCCCGCATAACCCTATATTCATTGTTGTTAGTATAACAAATAAAGTTTATTGCATATAATCTAAAAGAATAGCATTTGCAGAATATCAGGTGTCTCAGAGTAAGTTTCTTACCAAGCATTGGCATAAGAATAAAAATCATTCTATGAGATTGAGACTCATTTTTGTAAAAATGAGAATTTTTGTTAACCACGAAATCCGAAAATCGTTATCCCGTCTAAATTATTAGTAGCGTTGTCAAGTGGAGACCTGACAAAAGCCCTCCATTTCATACCTTCTATGCGTCAAACCCGTTATAGTAATAGGCCAGTCGAATTTTAGTGACGTTGAGAGCTCCGGCTTCACTCCATTTGCTCACGTTTGCTCTCATATTTACTGTGCGCATGACCCGCTCTACCTTACTCGATGTCTTACCATTAAGTCTTTTTTCAATTGCCGTAAACATGTCAGGCCGGGCATTCTCAAGATATGAGAGGGTATGATTATATCCCTTTTGTCGGCAATGCACTATTACTTCCTCCAGACGCTTTCTCTTGGATTCGATCATTTTCTTAATCGTATCCTTACAATCCACATACGGCCGTATTGCACATATCTCCATAAGCTCAGACATCACATACAGCCATCCTTCACTCTTGTGCTTTACCGCGTCTTGCCACAAGACATACTTTGCCTGATACGGGATATGCCATAAACAACGCTGAACGAGTACCTCGACCTTACCTTTTAAAGCATCCAGAATGGTTGTGTCGCCATCTGTGATCAGGAGAAACCGGCGGCGGAACCCCTTGAATACTTCAATGCTATTTTTGAAAAGCTTATCCCATGCCCCGTTGTAATTGCCAATGTCAAGGCCGGCAACCCTGACACCACCGCCCTTCTTATACTGGACAAATACCTTCAACTCTTTCCCACGCTTTGCAATTCCATTAATGCCAACGCCGGTGCCATCAGCTTCTCCCTGGGGGAGTTCGTTGCCGTCCAGTTTGAAGTCTATTTCAGATCCTGTCTTCTGAACGGCGCTCCATATCGTCATCTTGTCCACGGCCCAGCCAAACATCCCACCTATCTTCTCCGCCACACGGTAGGTCGTCAGGGAGCCCAGAAGTCCCAGTTTACGGTAGATTGTGGCGGCAATCCTCTTCCTCGGTTCCATTCCCAGCAGTTTCCGGGTAATATATATCTTGCTTCCGCAGTGCTTGCAGAGCACCTGTAACTGCTGTAATTCCACCCATCGGTAAAACGCATGAATCTTCGTAGGCTTCCCGTGCCGAGTTTTCCACGTGAAATGTTTATCATTGCCGCAGTGCTTGCAGGTAAAAGGCTTTTTCTTGAGAGTCATCCAATGTTCTCCAAAACCGATTAGTACCTTTTGAATAAAATCCGTCAACATCTGCGTCAAAAGCTCAGCAAACGCTGCAAGTATCGAGGAAAGTGTACTGTCTTTTAAACGCACTTCAAATTGACAATCAAAATTAATGATGATATCTTCTCCCTGTGGGGGTATCCCCATATTGCCCTCCTTTTTTTATGGTTTAGTTTGCCAAAACTATTATTACCATAAAATGGAGGGCAATCGCTTTTATTGCCCAGGTCTCTCTTTTTCTACGCTACCAA
>JBAQLU010000080.1:0-68594 GCA_049302065.1 Thermodesulfovibrionales bacterium | reverse complement strand
AATTCAACACCCTCCCCTTAATCCCCTCCCCTCAAGGGAGGGGAGATTTAAGATACATCGTCCCGAAAGCCTTCGGGACTGCGGGGTTGTTCATTATGCTTGAAGCATGGGTTTTGTTTATGAAGTTTTCTAAAATAGAGTCTCAATAGAGTCTGTTTATAAACTCAGGTTTTGTCATCCTCCGGCTTGACCGGGGGATCCAGAAACCGTTGGAAAGACTGGATTCCCCGATCGAGTCGGGGAATGACGAAATAAGTAAAACGTAGTTTATGGACAGACACTCAATAGTGTGCATGTGGTAAAATAACCCCGATTAGTAATGGGATGAATATTTCAATTATTATAAGGACTAAAGATGAAGAAAACTGCATCGGGCATGTTCTTGCCCAGATCTACTCGCAGGACATGGGAAATCCCTGTGAGATTATTATTGCCGATTCAGGCTCATCTGACAGAACTCTGGACATCGCCAGGAAATATGATGCCAGGATATTCAATATACCGGAATCGAAATTCAGCTATGGTTATTCACTCAACTACGGGATTCAGCATTCTTCCGGTGATATTATCTGCTGCCTCTCCGCACACTCTATCCCCTACAATAATAAATGGCTGTCTGAATTAGTGAAACCTATACGGGAAGGCAAGGCACATGCTACTTACGGCAGACAGATTCCCTTAAGAGGGATTAATCCATTCGAAGAGGTTTTTCTGCAAAAACATTTTCCCGACGGCCAACGGAGAGAAGGGAGGATCGCATTTTCTAATGCGAATTGCGCTTTTATCAGAAAGATGTGGGATGATGTGAAATTTGACGAGCATATCCCGAGCTGGGAAGATTATCTATGGTACCAACTGACAAAGGACAGATTCATATTCCAGTATGCTCAAAAAGCATGTGTGATTCATAGTCATCCTTTTTCGATTAATCATGTAGCGAAAATCGCATACCGGGACGGAAAGGCCTTCAGGTATATGAAGGATTATTACAATTTCAATATCCTTGAAAATGCATCCTCTATGATTGGTAAATTCAGGTATGTCATCAAAGATGTCTCAAGCAACACTTCATTTCTTTTAAAGGAAGGTTACCTTGGATCTATTCTTGTACTGCCCTTAGTAAAGGTTTATTCATACCTTAATTACTGGAGGGGCTATCGCTCCAACGGCAATTAAAAGGGAAAATCCCGTTATCCTTCATATAATACTTACAGCAATTCTCGGTGAAAAAAAGACGAGATTGCTTCAGGATAAGGCCCTTCGCAATGACGGATTACGAAAACTTGTCTTGTCATTGCGAGCGGAGCGAAGCAATCTCAAGGGTTTTCAATTTCACTGAGAATTACTGTAATACTCAAAGAAAACTTGACAACTCTTCGTAATTGCAGTATTTTATTAATCTAAGGATATGGAGCATCTTATAAAACTGATAAAGAAGACAGAATATATCTTATATCTGATCGTTATCCTGTCTCTGGTTTTTATAAAACCAGCGGATGTCAGGTCAGCTGATGAAGTAAAATCAGTAGCCCAGGCAGATCAACAGGAAATAAAAAAGCCTGAGACCGAAACTCAACAACCCTCAGATCTGCAAACTCCACCTGTACCAGGCGAACCCGGAAAGGGACCTGTTCCCCCTACAAGGGTCACACAACCGGGAATTCCGCAGACAGCTAAGGCCCCGGTGCCTACAGTAAGTTTTTTCTTTGATGATGCGGATGTGTTTGAGGTCGCACAGACAATATTTGCGGATATCCTGAAAGTCAATTATATTATCGATCCTCAGGTTAAGGGGAGAGTGAATTTCAGGACCATAAATCCTATTCCGAAGGATGAAGTACTGGCTGTCATGGAGATTATTTTCAGATTGAATGGGATAGGGTTTGTTGAAGAAGGCGGGCTATACAGGATAATTCCTTTAACTGAAGTTTCCAAGGAACTGATTTTCTCACAGATCGGAAAACCGCCTGAAAAGGTTGCCATGGAAATGTTCGCTTTTAAAAATCTGGACATCAGGGAAGCCATGCCGGATATTGAAAACGCATTAGGGTTACACCTAAAAGGTGGAACAGTCAGAATAATTCCAATCTTCCGTATGAATGCACTCATAGTTGTGGCTGCTTCAAATGAGTCTCTGGATTATATAAGGAAATGGGTTGAAGTATTTGACAAGATGTTTGCGTCTGCAAGACCCAAAATCTTTGTATACTCTTTACAGAACAGCAAGGCAACACATATAGCTTCACTGCTTCAGTCGATTTTTACAGGAAGCGGCTCATCGGCTGCTTCTGCTCCGCCGCCAGCCGCACCTGCAGCAGCGAGGCCCGCAGGCACTCCTCCATCATCAGGGCCAAGGGTCGGGGCTGCGGCTACAGCTGCAGGTGGTGGATCATTTGTTGGTACAGAAACAAGGGTCTTTGCTGACGAGATAACCAATTCATTAATAATTCTCGCAACACCTTCCGATTATTCATTTATCGAGGAGACTGTCAAGAGGCTTGACATCATGCCGAGGCAGGTAGTAATTGAAGGACTCATAGCCCGGGTAGACCTGACAGACAACCTGAGTTTCGGGCTTTCATGGTCTTTAAAAACAGGTGTCAATATTTCAGGGATTAAACCTTTTACTAATCCTATCGATCTCAATGGTGTAATAGGGATCAATCCCGGAGGATTAGACACAAAAAAATTGCCTGCGAAAGGTTTTACATTTGTTGGAACAGATTCAAAAAACATGGTGAGGGCTGTTATTACAGCGCTTGCTGAAGAATCAAAGGCAAAGGTCCTTGCAGCGCCTCACATCCTTGTTTCCGATAACCGGGAAGCACGGATACAGGTGGGGCGACAGGTCCCTATTGCAACTTCAACTACAAGTACGATAACCTCTACAACTTCAACCGATACAACAACGTCTATTCCTGTTACCTCTACAATCCAGTATAAAGACATAGGAATCATACTGAAAGTGAAACCTCAGGTGAATGACAGCGGCCTGATCTCACTTGAGATAACCCAGGAGATATCCTCTCTCGGTGAAACGGTAAAGGTGGGCGGACAGGATGAGACGTCTATCAACAAGACAGAGGCGACCACAAGCCTTGTAGCGCAGGACGGCGACACGATTATTATAGGAGGCCTTATACAGGAAGACGTTTCAAAATCAAAGGATGGCATCCCCTTCCTCAGCAAAATACCTATTATAGGCAATCTCTTTGGCAATACAACCGATAAGAACACAAGAACAGAACTTATAATCCTTCTTACCCCTCATGTTATTAAAACCCTTCAGGAGGCCGTGGACGTGACAACCGGGTATGTTGACAGGTATGAAGGCAGCGCCAAGGATAAGGATATAAACAAATTCATTCAGGAAAGAAGTCAGCAGGGAAAAGACAGCGGCAATTCAGATAAAAAGATGCCAAATAAATAACCTCTCAGGCACCGCCCTTACCGATGCTTCAGGAATCTGACATTATTCCATATCACCTTTCTCACCCCCGCGGAGAGTGTGTCCTCGTGCTTGCCCCTCACCCGGACGATGAAACCCCTGGATGCGGAGGAATCCGTTTTATCTTGACACCTCTGTCTTTGTATTTTATCTGACTTTGGTGTCCACTTTTTCCATCCTATATCATTTGCAAGGATGTAGTAAAATTCCCACAATATGAGCCATAAAAACCACAAAAGACCTGTTATGCATTCTGTAAAATCATATATTTCACGTAATATACCGTCTGGCCCATTTTTTGCAATAAGTTCTACAGAATTTTTTGTTCATTGAAAATACTTGACAGGCAGGGAAAGATGAGATTATACTATCAAACCATATTATTGATATGTACAGAATGTTCACAGAAAATATTAAAAAAAACTTGACAAAGGCAACTACTTTATTTACAATTTACGCAAAAGAGATATGTTCTTTGAGAAGAGGGAGTTAATTCATAGTTATTGGCTATCATTAGATAGCACTAAAAATTTCAAGGAAATTATGCAAGTGAAGGAGGTGATAAGTAAAGTTCTAAAACAGCGTTCAGGGTCTCATAATTTTTGTTGTTGATGTGCTTAGTCGTTAGGTTAAGGAAATTAGGGGTAATAAGGAATTTAAACGTAAAGGAGGAAAGATTAATGAGAAAGAAGATGGCTTTATCTGTTGTAGCAATAGCCATGGCCATGCTCCTGAGTTTCGGTGCGGCATTGGACCAGGCTAACGCGGACTCTATACTGTTTCCATGGATAGTGAAGAGCGGTGCGATATCAACTATCGTATCTGTCGTGAACACAGCGGGGATGCCCATGCCGCTTTTGAATGTCCCGCAGCTTCACCTGGCGTACTTTTACAAGGACCCCAACAACAATCAGACCACCACATGCCAGGATTATAATTTCAAGGTGCCTACCTCTGAGATGGATGTCGTGACCTTTGACGCGTCAGGCAACATCAACGGCGGATTTCCTATGTGGGGCGATACGAACAATGGCGTCGGGTCTATGGCGCTTCTGGCGCCCGGCGACAGAAGAGCGTTCCTGATCGTGGACAATAACACGCCTGCCCTTACATTTGCCGCCACCAACATTGACGGCACTCTGTACGGCGAGGCGATGGTTCTCGAACTATCGACCGGCGCTGCCTGGGGCTATGAGGCATACAACGCAGGAGGACCTTTTGGTAATAATAATTTACTCGGCACTCCTGTATATGCTCCACTACCAGTACCAGCTGTAATTATTGCTCAATCTAACCCTTTAGTCCCGCCGTATCTTGCCGGCCAGAATGGCTTTGTCAGCTTTAGCAACGGTTTTGATCTGTACGGCGGCGTATTAGGTGCGTTCTGGGCTTTTCCTGCTCCTGTTCCGCCTGCTGTTTTCCCTGGTGCCCCTGCATTGGTACAGGGCGAGCTGGCGGCTATAACCCTGGCGCCGCGCGGTGATGTCCAGACAAGGGTTTTCTTAACGCCTGTGGATATGATCTCAGCCGCTATTGCTTGGGCCGGTGTACCTGGCGCTCCTGTTCAGTCTCAGTGGGCGAATACAGGGATGAGGAATGGCAACATCAATGCGCGTGTTGGCGTGTGTGCCGTTCCGGAGGTGGTTGGTGGTGCTGCTCTCTCTCCTCCTTACATTGGCACTGTTGGTGGCATATTGACCGGAAATTGCCTCTTGCCGGGAATCCACAAGAACGACGAATCGCCGATCAGCTCGACCAGGCTTAAGAATATCGTCTGCACAAGCGCTGATGATATTTCCGCTCTCCTTGATGATGCAACAGTGACGGCGTGGGACGCGAGTGGCTCACAGGCATGGACCTATATGCGCACTACCATGGGGAACCTATTACCGGCCACAAGCTATCAGTACTCGCCGAGTATGATGATCGGTAAGCTCGAATGGGTTGATGGCGGAACCGTGATCGATGGTAGGACCGTGGCAGGTACGTTCAACAACTTCATACAAGTGAGGAGCAACCTGCAGACTTTCCTGGGACTTTTCCCATTTGCTGACAACAATCTTGTTCCAAGTCCATATTAAGACATTTACCATAGCTGTTCTCAAAGAAAGGAGGCAAAAGCCTCCTTTCTTTTTTTTGCACCGCCTCTTTTCTTTTAGCGTTGGGCTTACACTTACCGGTTTCGGCGTCATGCAATCCCTTGTCCGGGACTACACGGAAGTGGTATACTAAAAATTTTCTAACCGGCGGGACCCCTTCGGCCGGAACATGATGAATTTCGAAAATCTTTTTTAGAAAGGAGATATGCGAGCATGATCAATATTTTTTCACTGGTTCTTCTCTTTGTCATGGCCTCACCGCTCTGGGCCGGCGAAAGGACCCTCACCCCTGACTTTGATCGATTCGGCGGGATCCATATGAAGGTCGATGACAAGGGAAACATCTGGACCGCATTCTATGACCTCAAGGGCGACATTCATATCAGGAATGCATCGGGAGGCGGAGACCTTGTTGTGAATGAAGGGAGGGAGAGGGCGCCCGGGGGGATCGTTTTTGATGTCCAGGGCAATAACATCTATGTCGTCTGGAGGGAAAAAATCGGTGGGAAAAAACTCTGGTTAAGGGCATCCTACGACGGAGGCAAGACCCTTAACGAACCGGTTCTTCTTGACGACAGGAATGCGTCCCTTCCCAGTATAAAGATGAGCTCCACTGCAAAGGGCGACATCTTCATCCTCTATCTTTGCGAAGCGATTGCGGGCGGTTCGAAATACAATCTCTATTTTACAGCCTCCCATGACTTCGGCAAGACTTTTTCGGAGCCTCAAAACCTGACTCTCGGGTACCAGAATTCGATTTATCCCGTTTTTTTTGCTGAGAGTGAAAGGGTCTATATGTTCTCTGATTCCGGCAAGGAGGGAAAGCGTTTCATGATCTTCAGAAGATCAGCCGACGGAGGCCGGACATGGAGCGAACCTGTCGAGATAAGGGAGACAGCGGGGGCAGCAGTCTATATAGAACCGATCAGGGCAGGTAAGAGGCTCCACGTCTTCTGGCTGGACCGCGTCGACGATGAGCAATGCGTGGCAGCGGCGTTCTCTGATGATGACGGGCAGACATGGAAAAGCAGGGTCCTCGACGATACGCGGGGTCTGGACATCGGGCTGATGCGTGTGGTGAACGATTCGGAAGGTCACATCTATCTCGCCTTTTCCGCGAAAAGGGAGGACAAAGAGAAGCCTAAGCTCTTTGTGATGAGTTCCGAAGACAACGGGGACACATGGGAGAAGCCTCTTATGCTCAGACATTATCCTTTTGTGAAAACAAAGGCAGTTTTTCCGCACATTGTCGCGGCAGAGAAGGGCGTTGTGGTCGTTGTGTGGGTTGACTACCGCAATATCCGCTCCAATCTCTACATGCAGTTTTCGAAAGACTACGGGAAAACATGGCAGGAAAAAGATATCCCCCTTGAAGAGCCGGGACAGTTCAGCACTGCCCACTATCCCCTTACGGAGAGCCTGCTCAGGATCGGTGACACCTATTATGAACTCGCGTATCGTTTTGAAAACGATCTCACCACCTCCACAGGAAAGGCGAACCTTCTCCTGATAGACTTTAAACTTGAAAAGGGAGGTGTGAAATGAAGAAGACTATCTTTTCGCTGCTGATCTTCATGACCCTCGCGGGGTGCGCAGGAATGAAGGCAACAGAAAACAGTATGGTGGAAGACCTGGGTTCGCCAAAGAAGATCGCCCTGCTCCGGGAGAGAGCGAATGACTTCTGGAGCGCCGCTGTGAAAGGGGATTATGAAAAGGTCTACTCTATTTATGATCCTTTTTTTCGAGCGGCCAATCCCGGTAGCACAGGGATAGAGAAGGTGAGTGGAAAAATCAAGTACCACATGGCTGAGGTGAAGGATATACAGGTGGAAGGCAACATAGCAAGGGTGAAGGTGAGCATCGTATATTCGCTTCCGCCGACGAGACTGAAGACACAGGTGTTCACCCAGCCCGAAACGCCTGCTGAGTTTGAAGAGACGTGGCTTTATGTTTATGATAACTGGTATAAGGAATACTACATGGCGTTTGTCGAGTCGGGCATTGCCGTCTATTAGAAAAGAGACTGTACTGCATTTTTCAGACGGCACCGGCCTGCCCTATGCACATGATGACCTTCACAGGGTTTTCCCGGCGTCACCCTGTCAGTTAACAGGGTGACGCGACCAAAGGGTTTAATTATTCCGCACTCCTTGCGCAACGGAAGCCTACCATCGAATCTTTGGTTCCCGGCTGCCTTGCATGACGTGATGTTGTTTGGACCTCCATGACGTGGCTGTCCCAGGAACCTCCCCGCAGGACACGCACATGGCCTTTTTCAGGACCTGGCGGGTTAGCCTTGGGGCTCGTCTTGTAATAGTCAAATCCGTACCAGTCGGATACCCACTCCAACAGGTTCCCGCTCATGTCATAGATGCCATAGCCGTTAGGATTCTTCGTTCCCACAGGATGGGGCCTGCTGCCCGACCTCTTCTCGAGGGGAACCGCACTATCATCGATCCAGGCGTATTCCCCGAGGCTCCCGACATCACTTGTGCCTGACCACTTATCGTTCCGTCCCCCTTTTGCGGCTTTTTCCCATTCTGCCTCGGTCGGCAGGCGTTTGCCCACACTTTCACAGTACTTCTTCGCATCATACCAGCTCACATTATGAACGGGCAGGTCGTTTCCTATCCAGTCCGAAGGGTTTTCTCCCATGACAGACCTGTATTGCTGCTCCGTGACCAGATACTTATCTATGGAGAAGGAGTCGAGAGATACCAGGCGCCGCGGTCGTATATTGGGGTCGGTGAAGGCCGGGTCGTCTGAACCCATGAAGAACTCTCCGGCAGGGATGAGAACCATCTCGTCTTTGCCGATGACCTTCGGATGATGCACTTCAGGGTCGTTGATCCGGTTCGCGATATTTTTAACAATATTTCTCATTCTTCCATTGTTCCTCATCGGAGGGAGCATAGGGAATTGTTTAGAGATGTCGGGAGTGATCGAGATCAAGTAGTAGCTTCCGATATTCCTGAAAATGCCAAAATTCATTGCGTCCTTACGTTCAGGATTCAGTCCGATGACATGAAAAGTCAGCCTATAATCGTATTTTTCCTTGATCTCCCTTGCTGTCTTCATCAAGTCCCCTCCACAGGTCCCTTCTCCGTCACTGAAGATGACGATGCTCAGAAGGTCCGTGTTGTCATTGAGCATCTCAAGGGCTTTCTTCACGGCTGAAATCATCCCTCCCCTGCCTTTAGGACTCGTCTCCGAGAGTTTCTGCCTCACTGTTTTCGCGTTAAATTCCTTTGAAGGAACGACCACCTCGGCATCATCGCAACTGTCCTTGTCCCTGTGTCCAAAAAAGATGAGTTCAGCGTCGAGAGGTTGACGCACCTCGTCAAGAATGCCGTCGAATATTTCCCGGACTATCTCTTCCTTACTCTTGTCATCAATCTTTTCTTTCATACTCTCCGAGAAGTCCACAACGAATACGACAGCATGGGAAGAGGCTTCAGCCTGAAGTGCAGAAGCCAGAAGAAATGTAATCAGCAAAAAGTTAAAAAATGACAGACAGAGTGAACTTGAAATGAACCGCATTTTTCTTCCTCCTTGAATTTAAATATCGAACCTCAGTGGGATATGACCCTGGCAGAAATCCTGAACGTTTGCCAAACAGCTATCATTGTATCTGCTAAATATACCATACTCCCGGCACAACTGTAAACAGCAACGTGATAATGTCCTATTAGAGCACGTAAGTATTGATGAACTCGTAAAAAGTCGTCATACCCGCGAAGGCGGGTATCCAGAGACGTTACAACTACCTAAAAAGACTGGATTCCCGATTAAGGACTTCGGGAATGACGGCCTGAAAAGGATTTTTTACGAGACTGTCAGTATTGATAATTGCTTTTCCTCGTGTTATTCTTTCTTCATGCTGAAAAAGCAAATTTCAAGCAATCCTGTCGGTACACTCGTCGGTACAGAAAACTGCAACTCGGGTACTGCGGCACAGACCATCCCAAAGAGTCATGCTGCGCCGGCTGTTGCGGTTGCAACGAAGCGAGCAACTCCACTTATTAAGCCTGCTCATGAAGCCGAAGTGAGACGATGGCTCAACGCGTCTTTTTTCGCCCGGGTGGGTCAAACCGCATGCCGAATATTGTTACACTTATTTTACCGGGTTTATTTTGGATTCAGCGTCTCCGGCTTAGAACATGTGCCGGCGAGAGGTCCGCTGATTATTGTTTCGAATCACTCAAGTCACCTGGACTTCGGCGCGCTGATTGTTGCGTTGAAAAAGCTCAAGAATACAATTCACCCTATGGCAGCGCGTGACTATTTTTTCAACACTCCATTCCGTTGCCTGGCCTCACACATACTATTGAACGCCTTGCCATTTGACCGACAAAGCTACTTTGGAGAGTCTATTACATTTGCTCTTGGCGTGTTACGGCAAGGGCATTCAGTGATTTATTTCCCTGAAGGGTCACGCACAAGCGGCGTCATCCAGTCTTTTAAGCATGGCATTGGTCTTCTTGCCGTTGAATCCGGCGTGCCGGTGCTCCCGGCATACATCAGCGGCACATGCCAGTCGCTACCCAAGGGCAAAGTATTTCCCCTCCCTAACCGCGTGCACGTCCGGTTTGGAGCGCCGGTGATTGTCAGACAGCCCGAACCCGATGAAAGCCCATCTGAGTTTGTGCGCCGGGTTACTGTCGATGTGCAGCATGCGGTAGAAGCCCTGTCTAATCAACCGCCTGCGTCTTCTCGCGGTTAGCCTTGACCTCCTCACCACTACCCGCAGCTTTTTTTGACGTTGACGGCACGCTGACCTCATCAAACATCGTACTTGTTTTCCTTTCGCTCCAACGCTCACGCCTTAAGCGTTTTCGATGGTGGCTGTGGTTGTTGGCGTTTTTTCCAAAGCTTCTGTACTATGCGTTACTGGATATGGTCGACCGGACAGCGTTTAACATCGCGTTCAGCCGCAATTACAGAGGCGTCACCATACAGGAAATAGATGCGTGGCGAAACGGGCCTGCGCGAGCTTTTTGGGAACGAAAGGTTTTTCCTCAAGCGGCCAGGGAGGTCGAGCGACTGAAACAAGAAGGGCGGTTGGTAGTAATCCTGAGCGGCGGCTTGCATCCGTTGCTGCAGCCTCTGGCACAGCGGCTTGGCGCTGACGCGCTTTACGCGTCTCAGCCGGAAATCGTCAATGGCGTCTTGACTGGAAACCTGGTAGGGTATCCTCTGGTCAACGAGTGCAAAGCGGTTGCGGTCAAAGATGCTGCCCTCTTTCTTAACCTGAACCTGCAGGACACTTATGCGTATGCGGACAGCTACAGCGACCGTTTTTTTCTTGAAGCCGCGGGCAAACCCGTAGCGGTAAATCCCAGCCGGCGGCTCCGCAAGCTTGCTGCGCAGCGGTCATGGCCCATCCGGCGGTGGCGCGGGTAAGTATGTTATTATGCGGCACTTATATGGATTTTTAAGTGAAAAATTATTTATAATATTAATTAAAATTGATGAACTCGTAAAAAGTCGTCATTCCCGCGAAGGCGGGAATCCAGATGCGCGCAACTTCTTGAAAAGAATGGATTCCCGATTAAGGACCCCCGATTACGAATTTCGAGGGCAGGCTTCGGGAATGACAGCCATAAAAAGGACTTTTTGCGATGTTGTTAAAAATAAGAAGAAATTAATACTGCCAATTTTAGATAAACTAATCGATTCCAAGGAGAATTTAAAAACCTGCTTGTTATGGATCACAATATAAGAAACAATTTGTCTGATCGTATCTTCTGCAATATCCGCAATTATTCCGACAAAATTTTATTAAGTGATGAATCCGTAAGTTTTACAGGGGCCGGTATTTTTGCCTTCATACAGGAGATTAAACAGAATATTGCAATTTTTTCACAGAAACGGAGCAGAATCGGAATCCTGATTCCTAACTCGGCTGTTCTGGCTGTGTCTATCCTGTCTGTGCTTGCCTTGGGACGAATTCCCGTTATCCTTAGTCCTTCCGCCCGGAGAGAAAAGGTCGAATCATTTCTGCCCAAATTAAATCTCGATTTTTTAATCGTGTCTAAAGCGGCATATCCTGAATTGGTTTCGCCATGCAGTTTCATCCACATAAACATGTCCGGCGGAATGACCTTGATTCAAAGAAACGAAGTTGCAAAATCCCATAATTTGCCTCGAGAAGGGACATCGATAATTCTTTATACATCCGGCTCAGAAGGTGAACCGAAGGGTGTGCAGCTTTCCGAGAGCGGAATCAACTATACGATAGATTACTTTATTAGTTACTTTAGACTGAATGAATCTGTGGTTTCAGTGTACATAATGCCGCTTTTTCATGCCATGGGCCTCAACACACAGTTTTTGCCGATATTCTTTGCAGGGGGCAAGAGTGTCTTCTTTGAGATATCAATGAGCTTAGGAAAAATTTACCGGCAAATCATACAGTCGGAAGCCACTTTTGTGAAATTGATTCCGGAATTTTTACAGCTTTGTTTCGAGGAACAGAACCGACGCGGTCTGGACCCTGCGCTAAAGGTTCAACACATCCAGATCGCAGGTGGGCATATTCGGGAGGACCATCTGAGGAAGGCCATGCTCCTCTTTCCCAATGCTATTGTCCACAAAGGATATGGTCTAACTGAAGCCCTTTGTGTTTCACTAATCAATAGTGGGGATCCAAAATTCTTTTGTAATTCAGAAGGATATATATTGCCTGGGCAGGATGTGAAAGTGCTTGATGAGGCAGGAAATACTTTGCCTCCCGATACTATAGGTAAGATCTATGTAAAAGGCCCTAATGTTATGATAGGGTATGACAATGATAATAATGACTCTCCAATCAAGGACGGTTTTTTGAATACCGGGGATATGGGATTATTGACGTCTGACAATCGCTTATTTATTCACGGACGATACGACAGTATTTTTAAAATAATGGGAGAGCGCATTTCAGGATGCGAAATAGAAGATACTGCCCGTTCTATATCACCATATTTCCGTGACGTTAAATGTCTGCCTCTTGAACATTATGGAAGAGTACGGCTTGTTTTGTTTGTAGAACTATATTCCGTTCAGCGTGAAAATATTTTTGCAGAACTAAAAACCGAATTCAGCAAGGCGCTTCGAAAGAGGCTTAATAACAAGCTCAAAATGATAGGAGACATATATTTTATGAGCAAATTCCCAAGGACCTATAACGGTAAAATCTGTAATAAAACCCTGAAAAATGTTGTAAAGGGTGAAAAAGCTGAATATCTGGGCAACGATGGAGGCCCCCGTTTTTTCGACTGCCTCCAGAACATAAGCACTGGTTTCTGAGGTGCACCTATCGAAAAGAGAGGAGCTGATTAGATGCGATGGATACTGGTGGATAAAATTATTGAAATGGATCCGGGAAAGTCGGCAGTCGGTGTGCGTAACTTTACCCGCTCAGAGAGTTTCTTCATGGACCATTTCCCCGGTTTCCCCGTTGTGCCCGGTGTTTTACATGTTGAAATGATCGCACAGGTAGGAGGAATATCTGTTATGGCGGCTAATCCGGATATCCTGCCCGTTTTAGGTAAGATAAAAAGCGCCAACTTTTACCATAAAATCGTTCCGGGGGACCAGGCCGTCATCAAGGTCCAGGTAGTTGTTCGAAAAGAATTTTCAGTCGCCAGTGGCTATATCGAAGTTAAAGGGAAAAAGATTTCAGCAGCAGAGTTGATCCTTGCTCACATTCCAATGCCTGAGAACCGTATCAGGCGGGTATGGGAAGATGGAGTACTATCTGATTGGAGGAAGGCAGGAGTTCATGAGTCAAATAATATGGAGTGAAGCACTTATACCAGGGGAGAATATACCGGTAAAGGAGTTTATATCTGAATATTATGATGGGAAAATACGCATAGTGAAAACGAAAGCACTCCCGATAATTGACAGGCAGGCCGATCTCCCGGACCGCAGGGTGTATCGCTCATTGAGCAGGGTCGGAATCCTGCTTTCATTGGCCTGCCTAAAGGCCAGGGAAGAACTCAATGTGTTTCTTCGTAAGGATCCTTTCAGTATCGGAGTCTACTGCGCTGTTGAGAATGGCCCTGTTGATTTTGCATCGGTAAAGCAGATGGTTGACGTACCGAGAGAAGCTTTTTCCGATTCCTACAAAAGACTTTTCAATCCGAAGATGTACTTGAGGCAGTTGCCGAATTTGGCAGCGTGTCAGATGGGGATATTCCTTGGGTTATTGGGGCCCGCGAATGTTTATAATAATTCCAGCTATGGAAGTCTTCATGCATTGGAACAGGCTGAAATGGATCTTTCGGATAACAGGATAAGCGCTGCACTCGTATGCAGCGCTGTCAGTTTTGAAAATCCTATAATAATGGAACGTATCAGGAGGTCTGTTCTGAATGAACGGATCCTTTGTGAAGGAGCCGGCGCGATGCTGCTTGTTGCAGACGGCACAGAAAAGAGTTGGCAAGACATAAATTATGAAAATACTGATGAATATTTCGGCATAAGCCATCAAGTGATTGTTCAAATAATGAGAAGGGGTGCTTGATATGACAAATGAAAATCAACTTTTTCTCCAGGTAGAGGAAGCAGTTCGTGCGGTACTGAATACCGAGGAGGGAGAAATCAAGATGGAGAGTATGTTCAGGGCAGATCTCAATACTGAAAGTATCGATTTCCTCGATATCACTTTTGAGATTGAGAAGCGGACAGGGGTAGAGCTGGATTTTCCATCGGTGCTCAAATATATGACGGAGAAAAAAGGCACCGATGCAATCACTGACCTTTCGATAGAGGATGTCGTACATTACCTGAGTTATCTGAAAAACAAGTGATTTTATGAGCGATGTCGTTATAACAGGACATGGATTAATTACACCTATTGGCAATACTATCGGGGAGTTTGAGCGCCGGATGTTTGCCGGGGATTCCGGCATCATAGATATTCGCGGAAAGCTGGTTGCCGCTGATTTTCCTGTTCCCTTTGCCGGAGTTATCGACGATACGGAGTTGCCTTCAGCAGAGGCCCTCGGCCTCCCGCCCGAGAAAAATACAAAGGGTCTCCGATATACTGTGCTTGCGACAATGCAGGCGCTGAGTGGTTTCCCCGGGGGATTGCCGCTCGATGGGATCATATATGGAACGCCGGGAGGTGTTTACCTTGAGTTTGTTGTAGAGACCTTCAGGTGTTTAGAACCTGACAGCATTTCGTACGACCAGATAAGGGCCGAAGCTTTATTGGAATTCATAGCCAGGTATCTGGAAAAACATGGACACGAGAAAATAAATCCTGAAAAACTCATCAGTATTAATTCCGCCTGTGCCAGCGGTATCCACTGCATTGGTCTTGCCTACCAATTCCTGAAAACCGGCCGTTGGAAACGTTGTATCGTCGGAGGGGTCGCTGCAGATGTATCTGAAAGCAGCTTGATGAGTTTCTATCTGCTGAATGCACTGACAACAGCTGATGTCCCTGCAGCAGAGGCCAGCAGACCTTTTTCTGCTGACAGATCAGGGTTTGTAAAGAGTGAGGGAGCAGTTACGCTTCTTATGGAAACACGGGAGTCGGCCGAAGAAAGGGGCGCTGAGATCCTTGCCGAAGTCTGTGGGTTCGGCTTGACGACTGATGCATACCGCCTGACCGACGGCCGTGAGGATAATCTCTGTGTCATAAGGGCGATGGAGCAGGCAATTGAAACAGCGGGCATCCGGAAGGAAGAAATTGATTATATTAATGCCCATGGTACTTCAACACCGCTGAATGATCGACTTGAGACAATAGCGATAAAAAAAGTATTCGGCGATTATGCCTATAAGATTCCGATAAGCTCTTTAAAGTCACAGATAGGTCATTCTACGATGGCTTCAGGAGCGATAGAGACAGTGGCCTGCATTTTGATGTTGCAGCGGCAGAGACTTGCCCCTACGATCAACCTGAAGGTCAGGGATCCGGAATGTGACCTGGACTATGTTCCAAATAAAAGTCGCGATGCAAAGGTGAAATATATTTTGAACAATGCCTTTGGCTTTGGCGGACAGAACGCATGTATAATACTGAAGAGAGCGGAATAATGGAAAAACGTCTGGCATTGATAACGGGTGGAACCTCAGGAATCGGCTTCGGCGCTGCCAGGAAACTTGCCCCTTCCTGTGACCTTGCCCTTGCCTATGCAGGTAATCATGAGAAGGCTGAAAAGGCCGGACAGGAATTGGAAGCCATGGGGATACGGGTTAAGACATTCGCAAAACCGCTCCGTTCATACGAAGATGCCGGGGAATTGCTGGAACAGGTGAAGTCTCATTTTGACAGATCACCTGATATCGTGGTGAATTCAGCCGGAACTATCCAAGACGGTTTTTTCATGATAACAGATTTTGCCCATCATGAAAAAATAGTTAGAGAACACCTTATTGTGACGATGGCATTGTGCCACCTTACGATTAAATCAATGTACGGAAAAAAATTCGGCCGGATAGTGAATCTCAGCTCAATAAGTGGTATGTATGCAAAGCGGGGACAGTCGAGCTATGCGGCTGCCAAAGCTGGCATCGTAGGGTTTACGAAGACACTTGCGTTAGAAGTCGCTCATCGGGGCATAACGGTGAACGCAATTGCGCCCGGCCTTATCGATACGCCAATGACATCGGGAATCATGAAAGTGCTCGAAAAAGATCCCCAGGGGGGAATAAGGAAAGTTATTCCTGCGGGGTATGCAGGAACACCGGAAGATGTTGGCAACCTGATTGCTTTTTTATGCTCTGGTGAAGCACGTTATATCACAGGGGAACTCATAGTAATAGATGGAGGCAGATCTCTGGGAGATTCAAGATTATGATAAATTTGAAGAATAAAAATGCAGTTGTTACCGGGGGCACGCGGGGGATAGGAAGGGCAATCTCTTTGGATCTTGCTGAATGCGGCGCCAATGTATATGCGCTTTATGCACGTGACAGAAAAAATGCAGAAGTCCTGGAGGATTTGGCAAATCAAAGGGGATTAAATATTGTAACTATCCGCGGCGATCTGACAAAAGATGAGACATTCCAGGCCTCAGTTGATTTCGTCAAGAAGGCCTGTGAGACCATTGATATCCTCGTGCATGTTGCTGCCAGCGGAGTATTCAAGAAAGCTATGGAACTTACAGACAAACACATGCGCTGGACATTCGAGATAAACTTTTTTACTGTCCATAAATTGACTCTGGCGCTGATCGGAAACATGAAAAAAGGAGGTCGTATTATCGGCATAACATCGTCTGGAGGAACTCGTGTGGTCCCTTATTATGCGGCGATCGGGTCCAGTAAAGGAGCCTTGGAAGCCCTTTTCAGACATTATGCAAAGGAGCTTGCAGAGGAAGGCATTATTGTAAACCTTGTCTGTCCGGGTATGGTAAAGACTGATATGACAAGAGTATTCCCGGAGATCCGGGAGCTATTGGAAAAGACTCTTGAATATACACCGACCAATGAATTGACAAAGCCCGATCAGGTAGCCTCATTGGTGAGCTATCTCTGTAGCGAACATGCTTCGCAGATTGTTGGCCAGACACTGGTGATAGACGGAGGGAAATGCTTATTGTCTTAGTTTTGAATCCACCCGCAGGGAACATCATATATACTGATGAGGGATACCCGGAACTGTAACAAGGATGTGGGATCCGCACATAAGGCATAACAAAGGCATCGGGATACCCTTTTCCAGGAGCGAGAAAGAGACCCAATGGAAATATTCAAGATTTTTGCCTGTATAAGCATTTTTGGAACAATCGTCTTCGGATTACAGGTCTGGTCAGTAAGGTCAGCTATGAAAAACAGGATAAAGGATACAGGACACATTATAAATGGAAAAAGAAATCAAACATCAAATGTTTTTCACCCGGGACAATACTATCCGCCAATTTCAATACTAAAGCCTCTCAAAGGGCTTGTCGGCAATTTATTTGAAAACCTTGAAAGTTTCTGCATACAGGACTATCCTCACTATGAAATTATTTTTTCGCTCCAGGACCATAATGATCCTGCCTATAAAGTAGCCATGAAAATAAAGGAAAAATATCCTGACAGAGACATCACCGTTTTAGTAAAACGCTGCGATGCTGGTCTGAACCCGAAGGTGAACAATCTCATGCCGGCATATGCAATAGCCCGGTTTGAATATATCCTCATAAGCGACAGCGATGGCTTTGTAGACATGTACTATTTAAAGGAAATTAGTAAGTATATGGAAGACCCTCAAGTTGGTCTTGTTAGTAATATATACTGGGGGGTTGGCGGAAGGGGTGTCGGTTGTATATTTGATAATATCCATCTGAACTCTTTCGTCATCGGAGGTGTCTGTTTTCTTGACAGATTTTTCAAGGAGCCCTGGACGTTCGGTGGCTCTATGCTCATGAGAAAGAGCGATATGGAATCTATAGGCGGATTGACGGCTGTAAAGGACGTTCTTGCAGAGGATGTAATTATAAGAAATAAAATGAAAAAAATGGGCAAGAAAATAATTTTATCGAGTTATATCATAAAGAAAGTCAATGAGGATAGAGGGATCAGGGAATTTCTTAACAGACTTACACGATGGGGACAAATAAGGTGGAGAATTGGCGGCTTGAGATATTTTTCTGAATTGTTCACGAATAGTGTGTTCATGGCGTATCTCCCCATATTTATCTGGGAGCCCTCAAAACTAACGATATCCTTTGCAATGGCTGTGAGTTCTCTTAAGGTCATAGGTAATATTTATCTTGATTCACTGGTTCGAGGGGAAAGAGCAGACAGAACTTTGAGCCGTGAGCCACGCATAGTGCAATTTTCTCCCCTGTGGTATCTTTTGTCACCATTGAATGACTTCATTATGGGTATTATCTGGTTTGTTCCACTTTTTTCCAATACAGTTATGTGGCGGGGGAATAGCTATAGAATCAGTAAAGATTCAGCATTATCTCAACATAATAAATCAAGAACAGGGTTGAAAATATAAATTCCCGGCACATGGATAGTTACGGAAAGTGAATATTATAGAACTGACTGATCTCAGTAAATCATATTTTCTCGGTAAAATCAAAGTGAATGCCCTCAGTAAGATAAAAATTGAGATCAAGAAAGGTGAGTTTACCGCTATTGCCGGTCCATCGGGTTCAGGAAAGACCAGTCTGCTCAACATCATCGGCCTGATCGACAAACCTGACACCGGAAGTTTCATCCTGAACGGTAAGGATACAACTCATATACCGCTTAACCATCTGGCGGACCTTAGAAGGAAAACGATAGGATTTGTTTTCCAGGCATTTAACCTTATTCCGGTCTTCAATGCCTTTGAAAATGTTGAATATCCCCTGATTTTTACTGATATATCAAAAAAGGAAAAAAAAGATCGGGTTGACCACCTCCTGAGGCTCGTCGGCATTTCAGAACTGGCACGGCACCGGCCTTTCGAAATGTCGGGCGGTCAGAGACAGAGAATTGCCATTGCACGGGCACTCGTGAACAACCCTGAGGTTGTGCTTGCTGACGAACCAACGGCCAACTTAGATTCCGGGACTGGTTCAGAGATACTTGAGCAGATGAAAAGGCTGAACAGAGAATTAAATGTTACATTTCTTTTTGCAAGCCACGACCCCATAGTGCTTAATGCGGTTGAAAGGATAATCTACTTGCATGATGGCATGATCGAAGGAGGTGCCCGGTGAAGATGTTAAAATTTGCTTTCAGAAATGTCCTTCGAAATAAAAGGAGAAGCCTCATAAGCATTTCTGTCCTTTTGATCGGTATGATGGGGCTCGGGATCTTTAGCGGTTTTATGCATTTTAGCTTCTGGGGTATTCAGGAGAACATTATCCATGTCGGAATGGGCACACCGGGAGGCACTTGCCATTTTCAGATCTTCGATGCAAGATATCTGAAAGCTGAAGAACCCAGATTCCTCGATTACGGTATTTTAGGCTGGCAGGCTCTCATCAGGGAAATTGAATCTGTCCCCGAGGTATCATTTGCAGCCCCGAGGATAGATATTATGGGGCTTGTCAGCAACGGCGAAAAAACAGAACCAGTTATTGGCTTTGCGATCGATTCTTCAAAAGAAAAACATCTGCCCGGCATATTTGGTTCCGCAGATCCCTATGTCAAGCTTGAAATGGCAAATGACGGGATCATACTCGGGAAGGCGCTTGCCAGGACCTTGAATGCCAGGGAAGCCGGCTACCTTACCCTTCTCTCAACCACAACGGATGGCGCCATGAACGCGATTGACCTGCAATTCGCAGGAACCATCAGTACAGGCTCTCCTGAAGGAGACAAACGCTTCATTCTGGTGAACCTGCGATCAGCAATGAATCTTGTAAGGAGTGACAGAGTAAGGAAGATAGCCGTCTTGCTGCATGAGAGCAATATCAAGGATCGAAAGGGTACAAGTACAGAGTTGAATTTCTATAATGAGGCAGATATGGACAAAGCCGCTGGTGTTCTTGGCAAAATGCTCGACAAGGGAGAATATTCCATGAAATCATGGCGGCAACTGAACAGTTACTATGATTCTGTTAAAGACGTATACAACACTATCTTCGGATTTATCGGTTTTGTGATGGCCCTTGTCGTCATCCTCAGCATATACAACACAATGTTTATGGCTGTCTTTGAGAGGACTAAAGAAATCGGAACACTCATGGCGGTTGGCACCCCCCGGCGGTAT
This sequence comes from Thermodesulfovibrionales bacterium, assembly GCA_049302065.1. Taxonomy (GTDB): domain Bacteria; phylum Nitrospirota; class Thermodesulfovibrionia; order Thermodesulfovibrionales; family SM23-35; genus VGWX01. The sequence goes on along the minus strand of JBAQLU010000080.1, from coordinate 48,403 downwards.
ATCCTTTTACTATTCCTTCTTGAGGGAGTAATTATCGCTCTTATAGGAGGCGCCTTTGGGTACGGAGGCACCTATATTATGGCAAAAATAATCAGCAACGCAGGGTTTACAATGCCCCCTCCTCCGGGGGGAACACGCGGATATCCGCTCGTGATCCATACAGTACACTGGTGGTGGTTATCCGTCGTGTTTTTCATCATGTTGAATACAGTAATAGCTTGCTTTATCCCGGCTTACAGGGCTGCAAGAATGCAGATTGTAAAAGCGCTATACCATGCATAATCGCATAATCATTGGAGGCAAAATGAAAGTTAATAAGGCAGTGTATTTTGTTTTAGTTTGTTTCGTAATCACCCTTTCCAGTGCAGTTGCATTCGCTCTGACTCCTAAGGAAATTCTTCAAAAGACAGATATTGTAAGGAGTCCCTTTGAAACCTTTGTAATGGATGTCGATATTACGTCTCAGCAAGGCAATATGAGTTTTAAAGTCTATTCGAAAAGGGGGGAGGGCAATCTTGTTCTCTTCCTCAAGCCTGCTGCTCAGAAAGGCAGCCTGTTGCTGATGAAGGGAGAGGATCTCTGGATGCTTATACCGGGCAGCCAGCGGCTGTTTAGGATGACCGAGTCGCTGAGGCTCATTGGCGCTATATCCAACGGAGATATGGCGCGGCTCCGATGGTCGATAGACTATAATGCAAAACAAATCAGAGAAGACGAGAAATCGTATGAACTTGAATTGATCTCTAAAAATAACAACACTACGTACTATAGAATTGAGATTTTGATCGAGAAGCACTCATTCAAGCCCCTGAGATCAAAGGCATATCTGCAGTCCGGCAAATTATACAAGACCATATACTACACCGGCTTTGAGTCATTTTCCGGAAAACTCATGTCTACCAACCTAAAGTTTATTGATCACCTTAGGAAAGAAGAAGAATCGAAAATGGTCTTTTCAAATGTAAGATATCAGGAAATACCCGAAAATTATTTCAACATAGATGCTCTTCCCGGACTGTCAAAGACTCTCACTGGAAATGACAAATAGTTCATGACAATGTCAGGGAAAAGGATTGTGTTCTATCCTCATAACCATTATAATAATCTTACAATTGAGAAGAAGGGAAGCCCGAAGAGCCTGCTGAACCGTGCAGAGTAGTTCCTGCTCCGGGGGATCTTATCGGTCATCAACAATATATATATCCGAGGTTCATCGCATGAGTTGTCCTGAGGAGGAATGTCGTTTTGAAGATTAGATTGTGTGTTCTCTGCCTTATTGCTGTTTTCGCTTTCTCCGGATGCGCAGGCAGCGTTCCGACAAAAATATCCTTTGCCCAGTCAGATTTGGAGGCCTCATGGAGCATGGTCGGTCATGGACGGGAACGAGGCATAAAGTTCAATAGCCTGGGATCTTTGACTCTCAGCCCCTCCGGCGAGGTGGCCGGGGGCACTGCACACGAGTTTGGAGTAGACATGAAGAGCTTTACCGGCGGGAAACTCTTTATTTCGGACCAGGGTTCCCTTTCCGGTTTCATCGATACGTATCTTGCAGACAGCGACACGCGTACAAAATATGCGATTCTTGATGGGCAGATGAATCTTGAGAAGGATATTGTCGTCTTTGAGGGTAAATTTCCGACTGACAGGAGGGGGATCGTGATTCTTATTGCAAAGAACAGGACCTCTGCTCAGGCGGATCTGGCGGGAACATGGGTAGTGCTCCATGACAGAGCCTATTCTTTGAGTATCAACAAGGAAGGGACTATAACGGAGTGCACGCTTGCGACCGAAGGAGGCACTGGTAAGGGAATATGTGAAGGAGAATTTTCTCTTGACCCCTCAGGGACCGTTTCGGCCAGGCTTCTATTTTCTGAGGCACGGGAAGCAGCTATTACTATCAGCGGGCAATTGAATTCCGGCAAGAATTTCATGGCTCTCGCGGGGTCCGATTCGATGCATTTTGAGGGGACAACCCTGATTTTTGTGAGAAGAAATGGAACTTTCTCTGTCGCTGACATGGAGGGCTCGTGGCGGTTTGCGATGACCGGCCATAACGGAACATTTTTTGGTACGCTAAGGATGGATAAAACAGGAAATGTGATTGAAGGCGCCTGGTGTTGGATAGGGGTTGTTGCAAATGACTCTGGAGCAATATCCGGGGGAAAGCTTTTCCTGACGGAAAAGGGAGAGATTTCCGGTTCCTTCAAGATATCGAGCGGCGAGACCTATGAAATACTCGGGGGCCAGATGAGTCCGAAAAAAGATATTGTGGGCGCCCTCTATCTCGACCTGACCAGGTCACAAGGGGTGATGCTGTTCACGAGGATTCCGTGAGAAAGGTGGCAAGCTGTCTAAAGCAATAATTTCGCCTCACGAGAGTAATAAATTCTCACCATGCTTCTTGACCGAATAAAAAAACTCTATAAACTTCTCCCTCCGCTCCTGTTGAGGGACATCAAGGAGAGATATGCAGGCTCTGCATTAGGGGTTTTCTGGACTTTCCTGCAACCCCTCTTATTTATCCTTCTCTACTGGTTAATATTTTCACAGATTCTGAAGGTGAGGATACAGGCGGATACAGGCGAGATTCCTTTTATTGCCTTTCTCCTTTCGGGTCTCCTCCCGTGGTTTGCCCTTCAGGAAGGTATAGTAAGAGGCGCATCCTCAATTGTTGACAAAAGGCATATCCTGAAAAAGGTCATTTTCCCGGCTGAGCTTTTTCCTCTCGTATCTGTTATCTCAGCATTTATCCAGCATGGTATTGGCATCATCATTTTCCTTTTCGTATATTTTATCTGGAGGGGAACCGTATCTCCTCTACAGCTATTCGCTATTGCAGGATTACTATCGCTTCAGATAGTGCTTACATCGGGATTATCTCTGCTGGTTGCCTCTCTGTCCGTTTACCTTCGTGATATTATCCAGATTTTGAGCATCCTTTTTCAGGTACTCTTTTACATGTCCCCCATTTTATATCCGATAACCTCGGTCCCGAAAGGGTTCAGGACCGTTATCTTTCTCAATCCTTTTACGGCACTGATAGAGGCGTATCACGATGTCATCCTCTATGGAAGATATCCGGAACTGAGCAGCCTGTTATATTTACTTGCGCTCACGATCGGTGCAGCGTATACAGGAATTTATATGTTCAGAAAGTTAAAGAGTGGGTTTGCCGATGTATTGTAGAAAAAATATTTTTATCAATAAACCGATAAAAGAGACTTTCTTCAATCAGGTAAAGGACCGGGTATTTCAAATTGGGTAATACAGAGTCGGTCGAAGAGGTTTTGAGGGCAAGCGAATTATCAAAAATCTACAAGCTTTACAGTAAGAGTACCGACCGCTTGAAAGAATATTTTTTTAAGGGCAACAGACATACCGACTTTGTTGCTTTGGATCGCGTAAGTTTCTCTATTCGTAAAGGGGAAACCCTGGGTATTGTTGGCGAAAATGGAGCGGGCAAAAGCACGCTGCTTCAACTCATAGCCGGGACCCTTTCCCCTACTTCCGGGGAGGTGATGGTAAACGGAAGAGTCCTTGCCCTTTTAGAACTCGGAATCGGGTTCCATCCGGATTTTACCGGCAGGGAAAACATATTCTTTTATGGTGATATGCTCGGCCTTCCGAGGAGATATGTGCAGTCGAAATTTAATGATATTATGGAGTTCTCGGAACTCGGCTATTTTATGGACAGACCCCTTAAGACCTATTCTACAGGTATGCAGATGAGGCTTGCCTTTTCACTGGTTTCATCATTAGAGCCTGATATCTTAATCATAGATGAAGCGCTATCGGTCGGTGATATATATTTTCAAAAAAAATGCATAGATAGAATAATGGACTTTAAAAACAATGGCAAGACGATAATTTTTTGTTCTCATAGCACCTACCATGTAAATGTTCTCTGTAACAAGACAATCTGGTTAAAAGACGGCGCGATAGAGATGTCGGGTGAACCGGAAAAAGTATTGCCGGCGTACGAGCATTATCAACTGCAAAAAGAAGGAAAGATTCATGAATATGACAGAGAAGCTCATGCCCCGGTACTCATAAGAGAGCTTAAGCTCCTTAATGCACAGCCTTTAAAACGTGGTGATGATTTGCAGTTAAGCGCTCTTTTGGAGAGTAAAGGAGAAGAAAACAGATATCACTTCAGCATTAGTTTGAAGATTGACCCGAGCTGGGGGGTATATTTTACGGGGTCCCATATCGTGGGGAAAGAACCTCTGAAGGGGAAAAGGAAAAGGATAATTGTGACATTTCCCAAGATGCAAATCCTGGGCGGTTACTATTATATTCATGCACGGGTTCTTGACGAGAATGGATTTGTCGTGCTTCATGAAAAGATACTGCCCCCCTTTGAGGTGAAAAAAGATTCTCTTGAAAGAGGAGTATGTCATTTTGAGAACCATTGGGAATTCCAGGATGTATAGAGTCAACAGACACTAAAGATGATTATACGACATTACGAGAAAGGTGATGAAGTTCAGATTACCCGGCTGTTCGATTCTGTCTTTCATCAAACCATGACCGTTGAACAGTGGAGATGGAAATACGAGGGACAGGGGTTTTTGAACCAAAAATCGGTTGTAGCAACCAATGAAGAAGGTGGAATAATTGGACATTTCGGAGGCATTCCTCTAAGGATGTGGTTTAAAGATAAGGTGATAGTAGGTTACCAGGGTGCGGATGTGATGGTAGGTGAGAAATATCGTGGGCTACCCAATCGACGAGGGTTGTACTTCAATATCTGTCGTTTCTTTTATGAGAATCTTCCGTCATTTGTATATGGATTTAGTAATCCCGATCATTTAAGGCTCGGTATGTTGTTAGGTTTTTTTGAAAAGGCTATCGCGGTCAATGATACGGTTATACATACCGCCAAACACTCAATTCCATTATACAACCTCGAACTAATGGGCTGGGAAGATAGCAGGATCAATGCCCTGTGGAATCAGGTATCCGGAAGTCTTGGATGGGGCGTAGTACGCGATACCGCCTTTCTGAAATGGAGATACGGGCATAATCCTTTCCGGTCGTATAAATTATACGGCTTAAAGAAAAGGTTTACAAAAGGCATTTTGGGATGGATTGTGACGAGAGAGGGAAGCGATGATGAACTTTTCATAGTGGATATGATTTTCAGGGATGAACATTTCGAACACTTACTTAAGAAAATCATATCGATGGCTTATAAACAGGGGGGGGGGAAAGTTATACTGTGGTTGAGCGGCAAGTACTACGACAGGTTACAATCGATGGGCGCTGCGTCTTTCAAGAGAGGCACATATATAACAAACTGCGTATGGGTGAAGATGTGCAAATCGAGTGAAATGAGGCAAAAACTTTATTACACAATGGGAGATACCGATTTTCTTTAGGGCATATGCCAAGACGAAAATGTGTTGAGTGTTTCAAAAGAGCAGTCCGTTCACGCGGTCAGGACTGATGGGGAAAAGGGCAGCGATAATTACCGCCTTTGATCCATTCATGTTTCGGGGCGGGATAGAGACATATACACTTCAACTATTGGCTTTGCTTAACAGTAAAGGAATCGAGGCGACGATTTATCATACCGGACTTTTGGGTGGTGAAAAGGCGACTGACGCTCCTGAATTGCGTAACACCTTTCTCAAAGAGATTTATCAACTTGGCGGAAAACTGAGAAGGGAAGATAAGAAGTATGATTTTATCATTGCAAATTCTTTTTATGGTATGGGCTATTTCCCGCCGTCAATAAGAACCTTTACAATATATCATTCTGTATATGGCGGCTTTACCGAAAAGTATAGAGATATATGTTCTGATGATCCCTATCCTTACTTTAAATGGTTATGCGAGGAGATGGGTGAATATGTATCTGGATATGGCAGGACAAGAATTGCGGTGAGTGACAGCGTCAAGGAAGAGCTCGAATCGATATATGGGTTTCATGATGTGAAATGTGTCTTTCACGGTGTTGATGCCTCGCTATTTAAATCAAGAGGGGAAGGCAGGAGACATTTGAGACAGAAACACGGAATACCAGAAGATGCATTTGTTGGGATATTCGTGGGAGGGTGGGAGGCTGAGAAACGGAATAATATCATGAGGTGCATTATTTCACGGTATCCTGATATTTATTGGCTCCTCATATTGGGGAGGAGAGGTGAAGAGTGCAATCTAAGAGAGCGACCCAATGTAACAGTGAAAGAAGAAGTTCAGCATAACGATATGCCTCTTATGTATTCGCTCGCAGATTTTATGCTTTTTCCGTCTGCCTATGAAGGATTCGGACTGGTTATTATTGAAGCAATGGCCTGCGGGCTACCCGTCATTACCACGAATGTCGGTATTGCGCAATCAATATATAAGGAGCGGCCATTCCATAGGTTGCTCTTGCCTGACATATCTCGATGTGACGCAAAGGATTTGGCAATTATAGATGAGAAGATCAATGTATTAAAAGAAGACCGGAAAATTCGGAGTGAGATTGTGAGGGAAGGGGTTACCCTTGTTAAAGAGAGATTCTCTCTTGAACGATGGAAGAAGGAAATGGAGACGGTGCTTGACCTCTGAATGAATTGATGAACGCTCAAGAAAAAATCAGACTTTTGTACTTTCATCCTACGATAGTTTTTGGTGGAGCAGAGCGGACAACGGTAACACTGCTGGAGAAACTGGACAAATCAATCTTTGATGTGCTCTTTATCACCAAGAAAGGTATATTTCATCCCTTACCTGTAGAAAGGGTCATGTATATAGATGATTTAGGGATACATGATGGTTTTGAGGGCATCGGGTCACTCGTAAAGGATACAAAGATAATGCTTCAGTTGATAAACAAAGAAAGGCCTGATATTGTGTTCGGAATGCTTCACTATGCATGCATTATATTGTCGTTAATGAAGATACGTTTAAGAGACCGGGTAAGAATCATTATAAGTCCAAGAACACCCTCAAAGGATGCTATTAATTTCTATTTTAAAGATAATATGAAAAAGAGGTTAGTCTGGAATTTTATGGTGAGATTTTTTTGCAGGTATTCAGATCGGATTGTGGTTGCGAGTGAAGGTATTAAGGAGGAGTGTATCACCGAATATAAGGCGGAGAGAAAAAAGGTAGTGACCATTAATAACAGCGTAGATGCACAATCAGTAGGGAGATTTTCCGTAGAGTCTATTGACGAAGAAAGTTCTCCTGATCATTTTGTGATATCAACTGCGGGAAGACTCTCTGCAGAGAAAAATATCGCAGTGTTACTGAATGCCTTTGCATTGATGAGGAGAGATCTTAAGGCTAAACTCTGGATCGTTGGTGACGGACCGGAACGACCTCATCTGAAATCACTTGCAGCCAGTCTCAATATAATGGATGATATAGTCTTTTGGGGATTTCAGGAGAACCTCTATAAGTTTATAAAAAAGTCAGATATTTTTGTGCATACGTCACTCTTTGAGGGGTTTGGAAATATTATTCTGGAGGCGATGGCCTGTGGAGTTCCCGTAATTGCAACTAATTGCCCCTTTGGCCCGAGGGAAATAATCAACAACGGGGAGAACGGGATACTTGTCCCTGTTTCGGACGAGGGGGCATTAGCGAAGGCACTGAAAATGGTCTTAGAGAATAAAGAGGCAAGAAAGCGTTTTGTTGAGAATGCATACAAAAGATTATCGGAGTTCACTCCTGAGAGAATGGTGAGGAGCTATGAGAATGTTTTTCTGAGTATTGCTCATTCAAATGGTCCCCTTCGATCGAAGGAACTCCGGGAGGATTCCATCTTATTATGATAAACGTCCCTGACAACGTGTTAAATTCAGGGAACAGGATACTTGTGTTAGCTCCTCATCCGGATGATGAAACTTTGGGATGTGGTGGGACGATTGCTTTGTATGCGGGCATGGGGAAAGAGGTATGTGCTGCAATTATCTCAAAAGGGGAAGCGGTAAATGTAAAAGCGGAGAATATCGCTGATTTGAGGAGAAAGGAAACGTATAAAGCGGCTGAAATCTTACAAATCAGACAAGTGGTTTTTATGGATTTTACGGATACAGCGCTTAATACATGGTATGATGAAGTGAAGCAAGGCATCAAGGGCCTGATACAGACATTTAAGCCGGATATTGTTTTTGCACCGTCGCCGATGGATTTACATGAAGACCATGTGGTTGTATCGAGGATCGCTATGTCACTCCTGAAGGAATTCGGTTCTTTTCAAGTTGCATTCTATGAAATTTATAGCCCCATAAGATATAACTGCATTGTCGATATTACTGACGTGATTGATATAAAAAAGAAGGCGGTAATGTGTTACCACTACAGTCTGCTTGAAAAACCGGAAAGTATGTTCTTTGCAATGGAAGGCTTGAATGCTTACCGTTCTTTTGATTTTCTGAAAAAGGGGTATTTTGAGGCATTTTATGTTATTACCTCAGCCGATAGCGATGATACGATCATAGAGTGGTTAACCCATGGCCTGAGCAAAGAGGCATCTTCTTACAAATTTTTATCCCAACTAAAGAAAGTCGATCAATTACTCTCCGCATACCAGCAAAGTCTTAAGAAGATTGATGAACTTGAGAAGAAGGAGAGAGGATTAGATCAATGTGAACACAAGCAGAATGCAGTAAAACATAGTGCTGCGATAAAAGTTATATGCAGAATAAGGGATAGTATTTTCCCATTTAGAACAAAAAGGAGAAGGTTTTTTGAAACCTTGATTAACAGAATAAAAACAAAACATTAAGTCAGGATGAGAGCACTTTTGATTGATGATTTTTTTCTTCAATCTGCAATTTCTACAATACAGGCTATCTGCTCCAGCTTGGCGCTACCTCAACTGAAGATTGAGGCTTAACCGCAATCAATATAAGAGCCCCAGTTCAACAGACATTTTTTTTCTCCATATATCCAAAGAATAGCTCTCCTCGATAATGGACCTTCCCAAATTGGATATTTCTTTTATCTGATGTCTGTTTTTTTTTAAAAAAGAAATACGGTTTTGGATTTCCTCGATTTTCTCCTGACCCCCACAGTCAGGAAGAATCAATTCTCTTAAGGGATCAAATCGGAACAGGTCTGTTGCAACACCGACCCTGTTACATATGACAGGCAGTTTACACGCCATGGCCTCTATAAGGGCAAGCCCAAACCCTTCATAATAACTCGGAAATAGCATGAAGTCAGACAATGAGTATAGTTCCACGAGATTTTCTTTGTCTGCATCTCTTATAACCCTTATATTATGACATCTCAGAGGGCATTCAGAAGGGCCTGTAACTAAAAGCCATGTAATTTCAGGATGAAGATTAATCACTGCTTCCATAGTGTCAGTGCCTTTACCGATTTCCCATCTTCCTACAAATATTCCGACAAAGGCATCAGAACTGATATCCCACTTTTTCCTCAAAGGGGCCGTTTCTTCTATTTTTTTAAAAAGGGTAGTGTCGATACCATGATTCACAACGGCTACATCTTTAAATCCGTAATACCCCTGCAACTCTTTCCTAACTGCCGGACTTACGGCTATCTTATATTTTCTTCTTCCGCTCATTCTGTCACCAATGTGACCAAAAAAAAATTTCAAATCACGGCAATCTGAATCTGAAATTTTACCTTTGAGTGCATCTGCATATGCTGCATGAGAACTGTGGTAAATATTAAAGCTTCTTACCCTTGGTGCAAAGTATCCCAGACCATAAAAATTGTTTGTTATGACAAGGTCATAAGTTTTTTCGATTTTTGAGAAAGCTCTGCCCATCATAAAACAGTTCAGGATGAGTTCGGGAATTTTATTATGCAGGAAAGTAACAGGAAAAGGTTTGACTGGTAGAGTAGGTTGCGGGACGAGGTAATGGATATCAACTATCAGCATGTGCTGAACGAGAAGTTCTTTGAGATTTCCTATAAAGGTCTCTATGCCGCCCTTATAGGTTTCTGGATCGAATGCATTTATTATTGCTGCTCTGGTCACTTTCTTGTAGGGTAAAAACGAAAAACACGATATGAATAGCTCATTAATTAGGATTAGAATCTGCAGGACCTGATTGCATTCCTGGGACGCGGGTAGTTTTTCGTGGCATGTTAGGGCGTTTCCGCTGGAATGCAGGGTTGGTTTGTATGGTTGAGGGTTGTTGCCTGCGCCAATCTTTCTGGAGCGGTGGCGTTAATGCCTTCTCAGCAGGCTGCATGGTTGCAGCTGCTGTAACAGCCGCTGCAATTCTATGTTTCGGATGTGAAGGATCATCAATAGGGACGGTCATTTTTTCCTCTCCCCGTACCATTACGATCATCTCATGCTCTATTTCTTTAAGCGTAAAACCAGCCAGGGTCTCGCCTTTTCTGAGCGCTGTCTGCCTTCTCCCTCTTCCCGGTGAGCTTCGCGGCGCCTTCATGTCCTCAATATAGGCAAGGCTGATATCATTTGTTATCAAAGTTCCATAGAGTACAAACTCCGGTTTCGGCAAAGGCTGTTCCTCTTTTTTCTCCTGAGGTATCTTCCTTTCGGGATGAAACAGATTGTTATCCCCTATAAGCGCATATTCCAAAACAGAGGGCAAATGGACTAACGTGATATCTTCTTCCTGTTCCTCTCCTGCGCCGGGGTGCTGTTTGGCAACCGGGAGGGTATAATTAACCTTTGTTTCAAGCATTGGAGCGATGCTGTAATCAGCTAAGTTGATCATAACAGTCAGTAAGAGCATGTTCAGTATATTTATATTTCTTATGACTGTTTTTAATCGCATTACATTTGCAAACCATTATATCACAAACCTCTCACGGATTTCTGTATAGAAAATAGCTGTATTGCATCGCAAAAAAATTTATTGAAGGGAGAACGAAAAACGCAACAGAGGATATTATTTGCCGCTCGTTAGGGCAGATATATCTAATTTCACCATCTGTTCTCTCGGATCTTTATAGTTTCTGATCCTGACATCGAGGTCTTTGATTGTAAGATACGGAGTGCGGGTTTCAATGGAATAAAGTACATCCCTCAACGCCCTTGTATCAGGCATAACAGTATCAATGCTTACGGTTATTACTTTAAATTTCCCCAGGTCTTCAGGTTTCCCGGTGCGTTCGCTTGATATGGTTCCGCCGCTGCGTGTTACGATATCCTTAACCATCTCCTGGAGGGATGCTGCTGCAAGCGAAAGGGTCTGACCTTCCACGAGTTTTGAATCCTCTGCAGTGCGGGTCTCTTTAAGGTCGGCAAGTTTTTTCTCAAGCTGAGGTTTTTCAGATATAAGGGTGATATACTTTTCAAGGGTTTTTGTCTTTACAAACTGGCTTTCCCTGATTGAGGCTACCTTTGTCTCGATACCAAGATAAACATACTGGTAGAGAATAAGGCCGAGAAGTGTAAGCAGCAAAGGTATAGTTATAATCAGTGTCTTATTCTTCTTCTTCATCTTCATCTGTCTCCTGCTGCAACTCTTCTTTTTTAACCCCTTCTATCGCCAGCCGTATATTAAACCTGTCTGCGTTCATCCTTGTATCCCTGAAAGTAGGAGATGCAAACTCGGCCTTTTCGAAATACGGCGATGCCTCAAGTTTTGACAGAATACCGGTTGCTGAAGCTGCATACCCTTCAAGGTCAACAGTAACGTCAGTTGTTCTTACCCTCGACAACCATGCAGTCTTGGGAAGGATGTTTGTGAGTTCCTTCAGAATATTCAGGGCCATCCTCTTTTTCCCCTTAAAATCATTTATTGTTGCTATATCGGTGTTGAGGGCTTCAATCTCTTTTTTCAATGCCTCAACCTTTTTTACTTCTTCCTTCCTCAGCATTATCTGGTGGTCGATCTCCTGGAGTCTCTTCTCCTCTACCCTGAGAGGAGCGACAAGGTAAAGAATCCACATGGCCAGAAGTGCACACGAGAGGATTATAGTAAGGACTATTGGAGCACCTGGCTTTTCGTGAAGCCCTTTTTTCAGAAGATTCAGGGCATTCGCCTTTTGCCACAACGATTCCAGGACAGTCCCGACAGCTGCATAGGGAATTTCCCTGTACTGTTCCGGGATCTTGACCTTTATATCTGTCTCGTTCAGAAATGTAATGGGCTGGTTAACCTCTGATTTCAGCAGTTCCTTTAAGGAAGGACTTTTATCTTTCAGGATGGCTAACATCTGCGGCGATTTTCCAAGCTTTTTCCCTGTATCGGTCAAAGAGCTGATTCCTGTCATGATGGTCTCAACCCTTGATTTCTCATCCCCGGAAGTGAAATTGCCTGCAACAGCGCCGGTGATTGCACCGTTGAGGCATAATGCGCCTTCATATCCTTCTTTCTTTATCTCGATAAAAACAGAATCTGTCTTCCTGTCGATATAACGGCAAAGAGTTTCTATGCCTGAAAGGTTGACTGTTACCCTGCTGACAACAATGCCTTTTTCGCTGAGCGCCTCGATGTAAGGTTTAATCATATCAGCCTTTGCAGCGATTACCATAATAGTAAGTTTTCCCTCATTTTCCCCTACGACCTTAAAGTCATAAAATGCATTCTCAGAACTGAATGGGGTGATCCTGTCCAGTTCATATGAGACGACATTTGATAAATTCTCTTTGATAGTTGCAGGGAACTCTGCAGTCTTTATAACAGCCCATGCCTTAGGTATACTCAGGGTAATTTCTGCCTTTGATGCACCGAGGTCGCTTATGGCCAGGGAGAGAGAGGATGCGAAGGCCTCAGCCTGAGGGTATCTTCCCTCTTCAAAGGTATATTCTCTGATATCTTTTATTTTAATCTGTGAAAAAAACCTTGATCCGTAAGCTACGGATAACATTCCCTTTTCCAGGGAAGCAGATACGGTTTTGGCAGGATAAATAAGATCATCGGCAATGCTGAAGGTAAGCGCCCTCCATACCGGATCCCATATCTTCTTCACGACTGTCGTAGAAGTGGAGGCAAGAGATGTCAGCTTATGGATAACTATTGTTCCGTTCATTGTTTTGTTTCTATAGGGCTTTTATAATAAATATATTTATATTTTTCTCCACCTTCAAGTCTGACGGTTGCCCTGATTGCGTAAACCCCTTTTTCACCGGCTTTGCGGCCAAACGCATCGATGGTAAATGTTTCAGTCCCCTGTGTATCTATTTCAGGCATTATGAGTTCAATTCCCTCTCCGGATAATCCGATTTCACTTAAGTCATTAATCTCTTTTGTTTTTCTGTATTCTATGATCGAATCGGCATACTCAGGTGTCATCCCTGGAAGCGCCATAATAACCTCTTTCGGCGCAGCGTTTATGTTAATAGATGCTGTCCCTGAATGCACAGTGAGAAAATCTATAATCCCTTTCTTTTCACCGCCTCCATAGAGTATCCCGGCTGTCATGCCTTTCACAAGGAGAAGTTCCTCGATTGCATCAAATTTATCGTCCTTTGCCCTGTACGGGTTCGGTAAAGACATATAGTAATCACTCTCGGCGCCATGGAGCCTGTGAAGGTCATCACCATCCTTCCAGTCCATGATGGAGTCTACAATTATATCTGCCTCTTCCGGCTTCACACCTGCGTTTATCAAAAGATTTTTTAATACTAACTCAGATGCCGTATTTATGTCTACCTTCCCGGACTCATCTAAAATTTTGACCGTGTAATATCCGTCACCAATTTGTGCTTCGTAGGGTGTGCCGTCTGTCTTCCAGACCTCTCTGCCTTCCAGTTCAACAGTCTGGTTCTTGTAAAATTCTCCGTAGAAAAGCTCTGTAATCGCTCTTTCAATGCCGGCCTCAGCGATAAATTTCCTTTCGATCCCTCCTTTAAAGGCCAGGGTCGAATAGATCTCTGTCCTTGCCATGACAGAAAATGAAAGGACTATTACCATCAGGATTGTCAATACCCATAATACAATGAGAAGCGCAATGCCTTTTTCTGTCATGTGCTTATTCATTTGAAGTTGCCCTGAGAGGGATTATCAAAGAGAGGGTTTTGTACCCCTCGATAAGGGAAAGCCTGACCTTTTCAGGAACGATGGTTTCAAGTGGATCATCCGGTACCCGGTCGTACCACTGACCCTGTTCCTCGGTAAATTCTTTATAAAAGTATTCAAAATATATTCTGTCGTATGCTGTGAAGAGACTGGTTCCCCTGTTCTGCGCAGTGCCGATGACATTTTCAGAGACAGAGATAAACTGTTTTCCGGAATTGTCTGATTCAACCCTGTATGTGGCGACAACATACCCCCTTTGTCCTCCCCAGATTGAATAGTTTGTGGCAAACTGTATAAATTCCCTTTCGCCTTTAAAGTAGTTTTTCGTATTGCCGTCTTCTTCATACTTGAGCGGAATATAAGACTGAATCTGGGAATCTATGATATTGAATGAAGACCTGACCCTTTCAAGTGACCCGATTCTTCTTTCTCCTGATTCAACAGAGCGTGAACTGAGCCGCATGGCGCCAACAAGAATCATCACAATCATCCCTATAAGGGTGATGGAAATCGTTAATTCAAGGAGGGTAAATCCCTTTCTGTTATGGATGAAAGACGAGTAATGAATGAGGTAAGACTGCTCAGCCCGCAATTTTTTCGACCACCTTAAAGGTTCTCAGGGACATGGACTTCTGCTTTGTCCCCTGTATCCAGTGTATTGTCAGATCCACCTCAAGGAGCTTCACCTGAAGGTTCTCTGTCCTTTCTTTCAAGACATCGGTTATTGAAACATCTATCCGGTAACCTTCCTGTGTTGCCTCACTGAAAGATTTTTCCGAGAGCCTGTCGTCACTCAGGATCTCTCTCATTTTTGCCTCTGCCCTTGTTGCAGCAGTTACATAATCTCCTGAAACAGAGATAGCCCGCAGATTGGCTGAAAACAGCTGAAGAACAACTGATATTGCAATGCCTAATATTGCTATTGCCACAATAACCTCAAGGAGGGTAAACCCATTGTACGACACGGTGACACGGTGACACGGTGAAATGGTGAAAAAAAACTCCCTGTGTTTTTGTTTCATTTTATGACCACTGCCCCGACGACCGGGTCTATCTGTATGCTTACTGCCTTTTTCGAAGTCCATAACTGGATCGTGCCTCCTTCAATTCCTCCGCCGGAATGGACAGGAATCTCATATGTGCCCTTAAGGATCTCTCCTGACATCGGATCAGTTACCTTAATGGAAATCTCAGACGGGATATCTTTGGAACCGAGCCCTACTATCCCATATTTTCTTGAGTCAAGATCTATGAAGATAGTTTTCCCCTCATTGTGAATCTGGGCAAGGGTCCTGGCCTGTCTGATAGTTGCAGACAGAGTTCTTGCCGTTGCATGGAGCTTATTTGATGGCAGTGCATTGAGGAGAAAAATAGTAGACATTCCGGTAATGAGTGTAATCAGAAAAAGGACGATGATTATTTCAAGAAGAGTAAAACCTCTGTTATCATTTTTTTTGGCATACAAGTGTCTGTTAACCATTGATATTCTTAAACAGGGTTCAGGGGTTCGAGGGTTCAAGTGTAAATTTCTTTGATAAATATTTTTCATTTTACTGAATAATAGACCCCTTGACCACTTGAATCCTTTTTTAGAGTGGCAGATCTGTAATGCTGAATATGGCTAACAGCATTGCAATGACGATAAAGCCGATGATCAGGCCCATGGTAAGGATCATGATGGGTTCCAGGAGGTTTACGAATCTTTTTATTGCCACATTCAAACTTTTTTCATACGTATATGCGACCTTCATGAGCATGCTGTCAAGCTGGCCGGTTTCCTCTCCTACCTTAATCATTGAAAGGGCAAGAGGTGGAAAAACTTTGGTGCCGGATAAGGGAACAGCAATTCCCTTCCCTTCTTTTGCTCCTGAGGAAACTGAATCAATCGCAGAGGCTATTACCTGATTATTTATGACATCCCTGGAATTGTTCAAAGCCTGGAGCAGGGGCACCCCACTTTTCAGGAGAGTCCCCAGGGTTCTGCAGAAACGTGCTGTTTCGAGTTTTTTAATGACATCTCCCATTAACCTGAGTTTAAAGGTATCCCATGAATATCTTCCCGAAGCTGTTTTAATGTAATTTTTAAAGATGATCCATACTGCAATGATTATCGACAGGGCAATCCACCAATATGACGACAGTACATTGCTGAAGGCAAGCAGGATTTTTGTAGGCAGCGGCAATGACCCCCCGAGTTCGGCAAATATTACAGAGAACTTCGGGAGTACAAATGTCATAAGAACTATTATCGATACCCCGCTTGTAAGGAGAAGAATAGTCGGGTATATCATTACAGACAATATGTGGTCTTTTAATGCCTTTGAGGACTCGAGAAATTCAGTCAGCTTGTCCAGAACCACATCAAGCACCCCGCCGGCTTCACCTGCCCTTATCATGTTGATATAAAGCTTCGGGAATACCTTTGGGTGATTCTGAAGGGCATCAGAAAAAGAATTTCCTTCCCGGATGGATTTGAGAATGGATTGAACCACATTCTTCATTTCAGTGTTTTCGGATATTTCAGCGAGCATATTGAGGCTTCTGTCGAGGGGTAATCCTGCAGTTAAAAGGGCAGACAGTTCTGTTGTGAATGTCAGGAGGGAATCTTTTGAAGACTTCAGGGAAAACCTTTTTTTAGAGCCCTGTTTCGGCGAAGTGACTGTTAAGGGGATGATACCTGAATTTTTCAGTCTTTCAATGGCAGACTTTTCATCAGTTGCGTCAATTAAACCCTCAACAATTGCCCCTTCAATTGTGGTTGCCCTGTAAGAGAAGATGGGCACCTAAGCCTCCTGTGTAACTCTCAGGATTTCGTTCAGGGTTGTGATGCCGGATTTTACTTTTACAGCGCCGTCCTCAAGTAAAGTCCTCATGCCGTATTGTTTTGCAGTTTTCCTGATCTGACCGGCATCTGCACTTTTTAATATGAGTTGCCGGATCTCTTCATCAACAACGAGCAGTTCGAATATCCCTGACCTGCCATAATAGCCTGTGAATGAACACGCTTCACAACCTTTCCCGAGGTAGAGTGGGGCAGCGCTGTCAATGCCGAGAAGCTTCAGTTCTTCGCGGTCAGATGCAGACATGTCTGTTTCTTTGCATATGGGGCAGATGACCCTTACAAGCCTTTGTGCGAGGATGCCCCTTATCGTAGAAGAGAGGAGGAAATTCTCGACTCCCATATCAAGGAGTCTTGTTATTGCACTGGGTGCGTCATTGGTATGTAATGTTGAGAATACGAGATGGCCTGTGAGGGCTGATTGTATGGCCATCTCTGCGGTTTCAAGATCCCTGATCTCACCAATCATGATGATATCAGGGTCCTGCCTCACGATATGTCTCAGTGTGTTGGCAAAGTTCAGGCCTATCTGGGGCTTTACCTGTATCTGGTTTACCCCTTTCAGCTGGTACTCTATAGGATCTTCAACGGTTATGATCTTTTTATCAGGAGAATTTATTTTATCCAGCGCGCCATAGAGGGTCGTTGTCTTGCCGCTCCCGGTAGGGCCGGTGACGAGCAGAATGCCGTTTGGTTTTTTTATGAGCTGCTCAAAGGTGGAACGGGTATCAGGCGGAAATCCCAGAATTTCAAGGTCTATTACAATTCCCTCTTTGCGGAGAAGTCTCATTACAACGCTTTCTCCATAGAGCACAGGGATTGTAGATACCCTAAGGTCCAGTTCCTTTTCGCCGATCTTGAGCCGTATGCGTCCGTCCTGTGGAAGCCTTCTTTCAGCTATGTTGAGCTTTGCCATGATTTTTATTCTTGATACAATGGCAGCCTGGAGTCTCTTGGGGGTTGATTCTATGTCGTGCAGGACACCGTCAATGCGGTACCGCACCTTCAATTCATCTTCAAACGGCTCTATATGAATATCGCTTGCCCTGCTTTCAACAGCCCTTGTAATAAGCATATTCACGAGCCGTATAATAGGAGCCTCAGAGGCAAGGTCTTTGAGATGCCCTATGTCTTCTTCCTCTTCTCTGAGGAATTCAATGCCCTTTTCACCTAAATCTTCGATGATCCTGTTGATGTTTTGTGATTCCTGTTCATAGAACCTGGATATGTATTCTTCAAGCTCTTTGCTGTCACATGCATAAACCATTATGTCGGCCTCTGTTGCCACTCTGAGGGCATCGATTGCAGTCGCATCCTCAGGATCTGCCATTACAACCTTTAATATATTGTTTTTAAGGTCTAACGGGATGATCTTGTTTTCACGGATAAAACGGGATGAGATTCCATTGATGACAAATGGCACTTTTGGCAGATCTTCTACTTTTAAGTAAGGTATGTCTTTAATCATATGTTATAACTCATAATTAGCGTCTGTTTATAAACTATTAAACACCCTCACCCTTACCCTCTCCCCTCAAGGGAGAGGGATTACACACCCCTACCCCTCTCAAGATGGGACTATAATATGCCCCTCCCTTGAGGGGAGGGGTTGGGGAGGGTGTTAAAATATTTACTTTATACACAGACTTTAATTATATCACAAAAACGGTTTAATATGCCCCTTCAGCTTTCAGCACCACACGTATCGTCTTGAAAATTATTGCGATGTCAAGCCATAAAGACCAGTTCATGACATACCATGTATCAAGCTTTACCCTGTATTTATAACCTGTTGTGCTTCTTCCGGATACCTGCCATAGCCCGGTAATCCCCGGCTTTGCACTGCAGATTACCTGGATATTTTCGATGATATCGGTCTTTTCTCTGGGCAGATAAGGTCTTGGACCAACAAGGCTCATCTCTCCTCTCAGGACATTGAATATCTGCGGGAGTTCATCTAATGAGCTCTTTCTTAAAAAACGACCGATTTTTGTTATTCTCGGGTCTTCCTTCAGTTTCCATGTCTGTTCCCACTCATTCCGCAGTGTCTCGCTGTTTTCAAGCACCTCTTTGAGTGTCTCTTCAGCATCCTTCTGCATGGTTCTGAATTTATAACACCTGAAGATCCTCCCGTTCTTTCCCATCCTGTCATGGGCATAAATAGCAAAACCAGGCGTCTCCAGACGTATGATTAATCCAATGATCCCGATAAAGGGGAGAAGAACGGGCATTGAGATAATACTGACTGTTATATCGAAAAGTCTCTTCACAAACCTGTTGGTAGCTGATTTGAGGTTATTCCGGATGTTCATCAGGAATATCTCTTCAAGGAAAAGATGGAAGAGGGCTGTATTCAAGAGAGCGATTCCTTTCAGATCGGGTACTACCATGGTGTTCGTGATGGTATTCTGGACCCTGGCAGTCAGAGCAGACAGTCTTTCAGGCGGAAGTGAGGGTATTGCAATGACAGCAGTCCTGACCCCCATTTCTTTTATAAACCTGGGAAACTCGTCTACATTGCCGAAGACTTTTTTCCCGCAAATGGATTTGCCTGTTTTTTGCGGATCATCATCAAGAAAGCCGATCACATCGTATCCCATATGCTTTTCTCTCTGCAGGCCATCCATTACAAGCCGTCCTGCATTTCCTGCGCCGATTATGAGTATCTTTTCCCTCCGGAGACCTATGGCATACAGAATTTTTTTGCCCCAGAGACGGAAGACAGGGAAACCGAATACAGATATCAGCCATAAGCTGAGCAGGACAAGACGTGATACTATGTCGCCCATTTTACCTAATGTGACGATGGCCATTAATGTTATGCTGGCATGAGTAATGGATTTTACCATGGTTCTTGCTTCATCCCAGAATGGCAGGTTGCGAATATAAAGGGCTTCAAAGGAGATAAAAGAGATAAAGATAAGAGGTATCCACCAGAACGAAATAAAATGGCCATATGAGAAACTGAAGACCGGCAGGTTCGATATGAAATAGGGCATCATTTCTGCCCTTACTATCCATGCTATGAAAAGGGCGGTGTAAAAGGCGCAAAGATCGATCATGACAAGGCAAAGGATCTGCAGCAATCTTGTTATGTATTTCAGAATGTCAGTCATCCTGCGATCAGTCCGATTCTGTATCCTGCATACTTTGTTGCGGCCTCCAGAAGGATGTACGGTATCCAGAGGTATTTCTGCTGTCTCATAACAAAGAGTATCTGTTCTCTGACAAACTTTATACCCTCTCCTTCTGCCTGTGTATATCCGAGTATCCATTTGTTCTTTTTAATGGATGCGCCAATATTATAATATCGTCTGAACTGCTTTGAAAGAGAATAGTTATGGGAATGGATTACCATCGCCTCCGGAACGTATGCCACTTTATAGCCATTCAGGATGAATTTGGCGGTAATCAGCATATCTTCATTCAATCTTACTCCTTCACGGAACTTGCCTGCCTTTATAAACAGCTCTTTTTTCATGGCTGAGCATACATTGCTCGAAAAGAATGTCTTGATGCCATATTCCTTTATGTCTTTCATGCCCTTAACCGAGCCTTTATCAGGGTAATTGAAATATCTTGCAAATTTCTCAGGGGCAGATGCATCAGGGCCCGGAATATGTCTTCCGAATGTTGCTGCAATATCAGGAACCGTGAGAGGCGCTGTTAACGTGCGCAGGAGGGTGTTATTCATGGGCATTGCATCCTGCGTCATGAAAACGAGGATATCACCTTCTGCTTCCATAGCCGCCTGATTTCTCGTCTTCCCATGGTTAAATGCCTGTCTCGGGATCCGGATTGTCTTTGCGCCACATCGTTTTGCAATATCCGCAGTGTTGTCGGATGAAGAAGAGTCTATGATTATTATTTCCAGGGGTGGAGTGTCCTGTAAAAGAAGCATTGAGATCAGCTTCTCAAGAGAGGCGCCTGCATTTAGTGTCGGTATAATGACAGAGATCCTCATGCGTTTCTATTGTATCACAGTCCCGCCGGTTGCAAGCCGTTCTGCCCGCAAAAAATTCTTGAACACTGGTTGCATAATATAAGGTAAAATAAGCAAGCCTCATGAAGATGGAGAAGGGAAAACCATTTGTGGAAATTTTTACGGATGGCGCCTGTAGCGGTAATCCCGGAGCCGGGGGGTTTGGCGTTATTTTAAGGTGCGAAGACCTGGAAAAGGAAATTTCAGGCTGTGAACCCATGACTACAAACAACCGCATGGAACTGACAGCGGCTATAAAAGCGCTTGAAGCGCTGAAAAATCCATGCAGGGTTAAGCTCGTTACAGATTCGAATTATGTTGTTCAGGGAATGACATCATGGATATTCCAGTGGATGAGAAACAACTGGAAGAATAGCCAGAAAAAGCAGGTTCTCAACCGGGATCTCTGGGAAAAACTGCTTTCGCTCTCTCATCTTCATGATATCCGGTGGGAGTGGATAAAAGGACATAATGAACATGCAGAAAATGAAAGGTGCGATAAACTTGCACGGCATGCCATCAGGAAATGCAGGAAGACTCCTCCACCGGATTAATGTGCCATGAATATTGATATCACCAATCTGGCAGGCATGTTTCTGATAGCGGTTCCAAGCTTAAAAGATCCGAATTTTGAGCGTACTGTTGTGCTTATCTGTGACCATACAAAAGACGGGGCATTCGGACTTGTTGTGAACCGTATCTTGCTGAGCAGCTTCTTCCCTTTGCAGAACGGACTTGAGATAAAGGAATGTGTTATTGATATGCCGGTATTCTATGGCGGTCCTGTCAAGCCTGAACAGGGTTATATACTCTATTCCTCATCGGATATGTACTATCCTTCAATAAAGATCAATGATAGCATTGCGCTTACTACGGCAAAGGAGATCCTTATTGATATTACATCAAGCAAGGGACCGGATAAATTCCTTTTTGCCCTCGGTTTTGCCGGATGGTCTCCGGGACAGCTTGAGCAGGAGCTTATGGCAGACGGCTGGATCATTGCCCCTGCAGATAATAAAATCATCTTTGATACGCCGGCAAGCGAACGCTGGAAAGCCGCGGCAGAGCTAATAGGAGTTGATCTGGCAAGGTTTTTTTGCAGGCATGGGATAGCGGAGAGTTGACAATTTCCTTTAAAATCTATTAATCTAACAGACTTAAAATTATCTAAGGAAGGTGATGTGATGAGGACTCTCTTTGCCAAAAAAGAAGATATAGAACGAAAGTGGTATCTCGTTGATGCGAAAGATGCCATCCTTGGAAGGCTTGCTGTCAAGATTGCCAACTGCCTGACCGGCAAGACAAAGCCGATATTTACTCCAAATGCTGATACAGGTGATTTTGTTATCGTTATAAATGCAGAGAAGATAAAGCTGACAGGCAGGAAGCTTGATAATAAGATTTATTACAGTCATTCGGGTTATCCCGGCGGAATCAAAGCAGAGACAGCGCGCGAGCGCCTTAAAAGGCGCCCTGAAAAAATCATTGAAGGCGCTGTTTGGGGGATGATTGCCAAGGGGAGACTCGGCAGGTCAGTGATAAAGAAGCTTAAGGTCTATAAGGGATCTGATCATCCCCACAGCGCACAGAAACCAGAAATGTTGTCTGTATAAAAACGGAACAGTCCGATAATAAAGGAGCAATACATGGCAGAAATCCAGTACAATGCGACCGGGAGAAGAAAGACATCAGTAGCGAGGGTTACTCTTTCACCGGGGGATGGACAAATAACCGTTAATAAAAAACCTGCGGATGTCTATTTCCCGAGAGAAACATTAAGAATGGTAATACGTCAGCCTATCGAAATAGCCGGTATAACCGGCAAATATAATATCACCGCGACCGTTGCCGGCGGAGGTCTCTCAGGCCAGGCAGGAGCGGTAAAGCACGGAATAACAAGAGCTATTGTTGATATGAACAGTGACTTTCGGTCAAGACTCAAAAAAGAAGGTTTCCTAACGAGGGACCCGAGGGAAAAAGAGAGAAAGAAATACGGCCAGAAGGGCGCTCGCAAGAGATTCCAGTTCTCCAAGAGATAATGATCAGATTTCAGAATTCAGAGCTCAGAAGTCAGACTGAGATAAGTCATATATTCTGTGTTCTGTTATCTGTGTTCTGTTATCTGTAATGCTTAAGGTTTTCATATGCGGAGGCAGCGGTTATACCGGAGGCGAATTGCTCCGCATCCTTTCAAACCATCCTGACGTTATTGTCACCGGAGTTACTTCAGAAAGATCTGCAGGGAAATCTGTAAGCGATCTTTTCCCTCACCTGCATAAATACTCAGCCCTGAGATATGAACCTTTGCGGTCTGAAGAGATCGTAAAAAAGGCAGACCTCTTCTTTATGGCTCTCCCCCATGGAGAATCACAGGCGGCTGTAGAATTCTTCTCTCGTAATGGGAAGATGGTTATAGACCTTTCAGCCGACTACCGTCTTAGAGATGCAAAGACATATGAAAAGTGGTATAAGGTGCCCCATAAATTTCCTGCAACACTGAAAAAAGCGGTCTTTGGCCTGCCTGAAATTTACCGCAATAAGATCAAGAGAGCAAGACTGATCGCAAACCCAGGCTGCTATCCAACAGGCGCTATCCTGGGCCTGCTGCCTGCATTACGAAATAAAATGATCAGTATTTCTTCTATCGTTGTCGACTCAAAATCAGGGACAAGCGGGGCCGGCAGAAAATCCGACGCAGCATTCTCTTATTGTGAAGTGAACGAAGGGTTTAAGGCATATGCTGTCGGAACACACCGGCATACGCCTGAAATTGAACAGGAACTTTCTTTGCTCTGCGGCAAAGAGATTAGTGTAAATTTTACCCCGCATCTCCTTCCGGTTGACAGGGGCATATTGACGACCATATATAGTCCTCTGGTAAAAAAGATAACTGCAAATGAAGCGGTAAAAATATACAGGAATACTTATAAAAAAGAACCGTTTGTCAGGGTCCTCGAATATGGAATATATCCAAATATAAAGAACGTGCGTGGTACGAACTTTTGTGAAATAGGATTGAAAGTAAATGAGCGGACAAATACCCTGATTGTGATAACCGCAATTGATAACCTTGTTAAGGGCGCTTCCGGACAGGCTGTGCATAATATGAATATCATGATGAGGTTTGAAGAAAAGACAGCACTCGGTTCCTTAGCGTTGTTTCCATGATCCCCAAAGGTTTTTTATTTTCAACGGTTGAAGCTGCAATAAAAAAGCCGGGCAGGAAAGACCTCGCCCTTATTTATTCCCAGGCAGAGGCCAATACAGCAGGCATGTTCACATCAAATAAAGTCAAAGCAGCTCCTGTTAAACTCGATATGAAAAAAATAAGGTCAGGAAGAGGACAGGCGATAATAGTAAACAGCGGTAATGCAAATGCATGCACAGGCAAAAAGGGCATGGAAGATGCAGTTGAAATGACAAGGCTCGTAGCTCACCGGCTGAAAATAAAATCTTCTCTTGTATATGTCTGTTCAACAGGTGTCATAGGAACACCGATGCCCATGGACAGGATAACTGCAAAGATTTCCGGGCTTATGGATAATTTCGGCAAATCAGCGATCGAGGATGTTGCAGCAGCGATCATGACGACCGATACCTTTCCGAAGATTCTAAGGAAAAAAGTCAGGATCGGCAGTAAGGTCGGTAATATCGCGGGTATCTGTAAAGGTGCCGGCATGATATGCCCTAATATGGCCACTATGCTATGTTTTATCATGACTGATATTTCCGTGAATCAGCAGACCCTCAACCGGGCGCTGAAGGATTCGGTAAAAAAATCATTCAACAGGATTACCATTGACGGGGATATGTCTACGAATGATACGGTGCTCATCATGGCTAACGGTATGATCGGCAATGACGAGCTTTCAGAGAGATCAGAAGCATATGCTGCATTTAAGAAATCCCTCGATGAGATCACTTATGGATTATCGCGACTGATAGCGCTTGATGGTGAAGGCGCAACAAAGCTTGTCGAAATAGAGTTAAAGGGTGCAAAGAGCGAAGCTGACGCTGAAAAGGCTGCATTTGCAGTGGCGAATTCAAACCTTGTGAAGACAGCTATTTACGGAAATGACTCGAACTGGGGCCGTATTATGGCTGCCATTGGTTATTCCGGCATTGACATGAAAGAAGAAAAGGTGGATATTTATTTCGGGAGAGTAAAAGCTGTAGATAAAGGGTTAACAACCGGCAGGGATACAGAGGCGGCTAAGGTTTTAAAAGGCAAGAATATTAATATAGTCATCGATCTTCACCTCGGAAAATACGCTGCTAAGGTTTTAACCTGTGATATGACAGAGGAATATATCAGGGTCAATGCAGATTACAGAACGTAGATCGGCAATTGTAATTTTATGTTGACAAACGATTTCCAGCAATGGTATTAAATATCAAATGCCTCGTTTTCTCCCCTAATACTGCTGTCCAACTCCCACGGGCAGCAGTATTTAATTTTTCAGGACAGTTCGATCAGTTCGTATTTCCTGCTGCCTAATCCGAGCCTCTCCGCTTCATCTGTCTGGATCTGGTAGGGCTTTTCGCTTAGTTTGAGCAGGATATCGTCTCCGGCAGCTATATTCTTCTCCTCAGACATCGACTGCGGCAATGGTGGGGCTTTCAGGAGCATATCAATACTTGCCTGCTCAATTGCAACAATGTCATCAGATATCATTATGCCCTGATCCTGTATTACAGGGACGTCAGCTATCGGCATGCAGTCACATTCAGGCTGGATCTCTGTGAGAAAATTAATGTAAATGACTTTATTCGGTTTAAAGGTCTTCAAAACTGTCTTTGCAGCCTCTGCCAGGGAACGCATGAACCTTTCAGCATCTCCCGGGAGCGAAAGTGCTCCTGACTGACAGACACGCTCACACCTTCCACACCTCCAGCATTCGTTGCTGTCCCATTTAAGCTCATCCTGATCAAATTTAATGACATCGAGCGGACAGATCTCCATACACTGATAGCAAAGTTCGCATTTCTCTTTGTCCCATGCCAGCATCCCCTCACCGAGGGTATGCATGGCGCCTCTGCCGCATTTCCAGCCGCATTCTCTATGCCTTGAGCTTACCCCTCCCATTGCAATATTCTTTATTGCACCTGCATAACCTGCCTGTATGTGTCCCTTTATATGAGAGCAGACGACCATTGCAGGGACATCATGGATTACACTTGCTACAGCTATTTCCCCAAGTATTTCTCCTGCCTTTACCATGATGTTATCATGCCCGTAAATTCCATCAGCTAATACAACGGGCGCTCCGACAGAAAGGTGATTTATGCCGTTATAGTTTGCTACTTCAAGGTAATCGAGACCTTTAATCCTTACTGTATCGGTAACAAAGGGCTTTGCCTCAAGGGATTTCAGTGCATCAACGACCTTCCGTAAAAAAACAGGCCGTACTATCCTGTGCGCGCCTTCAGAACCCCAATGTGTCTTCACAGCAACCCACTCCTTAGGTTCAAAATAATGAGACAGTTTAACCTCTTTAAGCAGCCGCTCAAGCTTGCCCGGCATGCTTTCGTCATATTTCCATTTTTTTGCCCTTGCTGATGCATAATAGACCTTTGACATAGGAATACCTCCTTTGGAAGCTTATAAGTGCTGCTGATTATTATATCAATTTGCCGATTAAAAAATTTCAGTTGACAAGAAATAATTGGTTTTATATATAATTTAGCAACAGCTAAATTATATATATATTCAGTATGCTGATTATTAGTTATTGATTTTGATAATAAAATTATTATGAGTCTACAATCAGATGCATTGCTGTGATCCTTTTACGTTTAAGCGCAGCCTCGGCAGGTGAGAAGGGTTTTTTCTATTACACAGACCCATCAGGCAATTAAACTTTTAGCTGAAAGGAGGGTATCAAGATGGGAAAGAGAGATTTTATAACAACAGTAAAGAGCTTCTATGTCGGCATGTGGTTAGTAGCTCTATTCATTCTCTATCCGATGTATCTCTTCGGACAAACTGAAAATCCACAAAAGCTTAATAAAGCCGAGGTTGTCGGCGGCCTTGTAACTGTGGACGTTGAGGATGCGGAAATAGCAGACGTTTTAAAAGAGATCAAGAACATAACAAGGTTCAAAAAAACAATTGGGTAAGAAAATCACAAAGGTTTTGACAAGCCAGGTAGCAGCCGGTTTATTTCTTTTTATCTTCCTGATACCAGCGAATCTATTTGCAAATGATTCTTTCGAAGCAGCAATAGATGCAATAGAAAAAGGAGATTTTAGTAGATTCAAGGCATTGTTTTCGAATGGAATTGATGTAAATAAAAAGGTCGATGGAATTAGCCCTCTTATATATGCTGCAATGCGCGGACAAAAAGAGATAGTAGAATTCCTGATCTCTAAGGGGGCTGATGTTAACGTCAAGGATAACATTGTCGAGGTTCCAGGTGGTTTCAGCGGGGGAAGAACTACACTTCATTATGCTGTATTGTGGGGACATAAAGAAATAGTGGGTCTTTTGATGTCAAAAGGCGCTGATGTCAGTGCAAGGAGCGTTCAGAACGAAACCCCATTAATGCTCGCCATACAAGAAGGCCATAAGGAAATAGCTGAACTTTTGATCTTAAAGGGCGCTGATATTTATGAAAAAAACAATTATGGGGATACCCTGCTTATGCACGCATTGTTGCGCGGCCGGCCCGAGATTGCAAAACTTCTAATCTCGAAAGGCGCAGATGTCAATACGGAGAATACCAACGGAGGCACTCCGCTTACAATAGCCCTGATTAGTGGACAAGAAGAAATGACAAGACTGCTCGTCACAAAAGGCGCAGACATCAACCATAAGGGCCGTCGTGGAGAAACGCCGCTTTTAGTTGCTTTATCAAATG
The DNA here is from genome assembly GCA_049302065.1 of Thermodesulfovibrionales bacterium. Classification (GTDB taxonomy): domain Bacteria; phylum Nitrospirota; class Thermodesulfovibrionia; order Thermodesulfovibrionales; family SM23-35; genus VGWX01. The sequence continues at coordinate 20,806 of JBAQLU010000080.1, read as the reverse complement.
GCCAGAAAGATGTGGCAGAGTTTTTACTGTCAAAGGGGGCCGTTGCCGACCTTGATGTGAGAGACCCCGAAGGGAACACACCTCTTATGCACGTAGCGGAATGGGGGCAAAGAGACGCCGCAGAATTATTGATGAGTAAAGGAGCAAAAGTCAACTCGATAGATTATCATGGAAGAACGCCGCTCATGTTCACCGCAATGCACGGTGCGAGACTCTTTGCTTTAGATGAGAAAGGCAAGCTTCCTCCCCAATACTCTACCGAATTAGCCTCACGCAGGCAAATCGCAGAGTTGTTGATCCATAGCGGAGCTGATGTTAACGCAAAGGATTATGACGGAAGGACGCCGCTCATATATGCTGCAATGAACGGACTCAAAGAAATCGCCGCGCTTCTCATATCTAAAGGTGCATCAGTGGATGCGGTCGATGATCAAGGCAATACCCCTTCGATGTATGCTTCAAGAAATAGAGACGATGAAATAGAGCGTCTGATAATGGCCAGCTCGAAAGTCAGCCGCCTTGCAAAGGGAACAGCAGAATCTCATGTGCCTGTTGAAGTCGATGAGGAACTTCAAGCGGCAAAGGAAACATTAATAAATTTCTTTGATTACCTTCACGACGGGCAATATGATAAAGCAGTCCTCCTGTTCGAGCCGTGGGAAGAAGGGACGGGTATGCACCATAGCAGTTGGGAGGGCTTGTCAAGTTTTAGTCTGAGGGAAGACAGAGGCGATAAGAGCAAAGTTTTGGCGCGTTACTGTGAAGCAGTCGGAACCTGTTTGAGAGTGAGAATATTGGATGTGAAGAAAGTTGACATCAGTAAATACAGGTTGAAAGTTCAGTTCTTAAAAGATGACGGAGAGATTTTTGCGTTAGGACCGTGTTGCGGCGAACCCGCTGAGACAACTCCGCAGAAAGAGTTTATCTATTTTGTCGATAGGATCAACGGAGTTTACAAAGTTAGAACTCAGCCTCTCTATACGCCGTGATAAGAGAATTGTCGATGGCATACTTATCAACGAGGGAAGAAGCAAAATTAAAATGAAAATCAAAGCGGAGGGTTTGAAGATGGAAAAGGTAGGTATCACAAAAGCAAAGGGCTTCTATGCTGGTATTTTGTTAGTCTCACTATTCATCCTGTGTCCGATGCCTCTATCCGCACAAGGGGAAACTCAACAATATCCCAATAAAGTTGAAGTTAAAGATAACCTGGTTAATGTTGATGTCCAGGACGCAGAAATATCCGATGTCTTAAAAGAGATCGAAAAAGGAAGCAATGTAAAAATAACAGTTGATCAGGCACTCACTGGAAAGAAGATAACAGCAAAGTTTGAAAATAAAGATGTAGAAGGGGCGATAAGAGAAGTCCTTCGGGATCATTATTATGTCCTTACTTTTTCACAGGATCCGGAGAAAAAAGATAAATGCGTACTGAGAGAGGTCGAGGTAAAGAATGAGATTCTAGGGTCAAAATCTTCTAAAGGGGAAATGGCAACCATAGAGATACCTTACGGATCAGGCAAGGGAGAGGTCGGGTCTAACCTTGCGCCGCCAATCGGCCCCAGATCTTTTGCCGTTGCAGCTAATGGGGATATTTATATCTGCGATACGATTAACAACAGGATTCAGGTTTTTTCATCATATGGTGTCTATCTTTCGACCATTCCTCTGAAAGAGGCTATAATGCCGGAGGATATTGCCTTCGACAAGAAAGGAGACGTTTACATTTTAGATGATTTTCGCAATCTCTACCAGTATGACAAGAAAGGCAATATTATCTCGACCATACATGTGACGAATTTGAGAACGTATGGCGAACCGATGCATATCATTGACAATACAATTTATGTATACACCTGTGATTCCAAGATATGCGGCGAAGTTATCATCGGCAGGATTTCATCCAGTCAGGTGCTTGTCGGCCTGTCGGAAGAAGAACAAAAAGGCATAAGGGAAAAGGGCAAAAGTACTCCAAGCGGGAAAAAATACCAAACGGGCATTTATGATTTTGGCAGCCTAGGTGTGGAAATAAGCGATCAGGGTGGAGCGACGTCTAAATTTATTTCTCTTCCTTTAAAGGCAAGTGATAACTGGATAGCCTTTATGGGAGAAGACGCGAGGGGCAATTCCTATTTTGAAACTAATTGGCTTGACGAAAACGAGAAAGGGATTTTAGCAGTCCATAAGCTTGACATGCAGGGGCATTACATCAGCACAGTCCAGATGCAGCCAATTAGAGGTAGCCTTGGGACGACAAAAGGTTACGAGATCAGCAGGGACGGCACTATTTATGATTTCAGGGCTGATGAAGATAAGCTGAGGCTGTATATTTATCGGTTCTCGCCGGCAGGCAATTAAGGGAGGGGCAAATGAAGACTATCTGTTTATTCCTGCTAGGCATGCTAATGGCTGCTCTCTTTATCTCTGTTTCGACGGCGCAGGCCTGGAATGGTGAGCTCCCCTTTGGGCCGGAAAGCAGGGAGGAAATGCTGCGCCGGGCGCGTCAAATGGTTGAATTCTCATGGTCACCAAAAGCTACTTTTACGAATCTTACACTGGTCAGTCCGGCTTCATATCCTTTTACTATAGGACAAATTTATACTGGGGAGACATATACGCAAGATAATCCACAGCAGGATTGGGCAGAATTTTATGATGCAGTGAGTAATAAAATATCTGCTGGTGGAAACTATTACTTAGGCAATGATTGTTCAGGATTTGTGAGTGTAAGCTGGAAGCTCCCGACAAGATATGACACAGCTACTTTCGAATCTGATGCAACGGCGGATGGAGGATATGTAACAAGTCTCGGCGCAAAGAGCGTCGGACAACCAATCAACGGGCTTTTGCCCGGAGACGCGCTCGTTAGAAGGGACGCGCTTGTTAAACACATAATATTGTTTGAAAGCTACAGTGCAGACGGCCGTGGCATAAATGACTTGGAACAAACACCAGGTTGGGCGCGTTCAAAGTATCGGACTTGGAGCGAATTGTCCTCCTACCGCCCCATTCGGCGGAATAATATTGATGATTATGTTAATGCCCCTCCAGCAGTCCCATGGGCGAAAACTTATGGTAGCAGTTCAAAAAGTGAATTTGCCTATAGCATACAGCAAACTTCAGATGGAGGGTATATATTGGCAGGCGACGCTTACTCTTATGGTCCGTACGTTTATAAAGATCTTGTTTTGAAGCTTGATCCCAATGGGAATATCTTGTGGCAGAGGTCTTATGGCAGTTCAGACGATGATCATGCTTTTTATGTCCAGCAAACTATGGATGGTGGATATATAGTCTGTGGTTCGACTGAAATTGACTATTCTCCCTATGGGTGGTTTTATAAGCTTGATTCGTCTGGTAATCTCCAATGGCAAAAGAGAGGGTTGGGATATTATGGAACAAATTCTGTTCAGCAGACCTCTGACGGTGGTTACATAGTCGCTGGAAATGGCCCTGGCGGTAATGGGGACACCTATATTTGGAAGCTTGATACCAACGGGAATATTCAATGGCAAAAGACATATGGCTTGCTTATAGATGGGTATTATAAGACTGATTGGGCGGTCAAGATTCGACAAACTTTAGATGGGGGCTACGTGGTCGCCGGCGAGTATGATCTTACTTACAGTTGGAATGATATACGCATACTGAGACTCAATGCAAGTGGCGCCATCCTATGGGAAAAGAGATTTGGCAATTCTGATGACAACCAAATCCACGATATCAAACAGGCAGTTGACGGTGGTTATATATTAGCAGGTGCGAATGTTAATCCTAACGAAAGCGGCTATGCGTGGATATGGAAACTTGATTCCAGTGGCAATATCAAGTGGCAGAAGAATTACGGAGGCACTAATTTTGGATATGCTAAATCTGTCCAGCAGACGCAAGACGGTGGATATATTGTAGCAGGCCATGACAATAGCAATTCATGGATACTTAAACTTGATGCAAATGGAAATACCCAATGGGACAAGACCTTCAGTATCTCAATTGGGTACCTGGAATCAATCTCTGAAATATACGGCGGCTATATACTGGCAGGTTCGCAATGGAATTATTCTACATCTTCTTCTGATGTGCTGGTTTATAATCTTGCTCTTGAGAAGAAGTTCCCCTCTCGGCCGATATCTCTAACGGCTACGGCTGTTTCATCGAATCAGATTAACCTTTCATGGGAGCAAACCTCCAATAATGAAACAGGCTTTGACGTTAAGCGGAAACAGGGTATCCGTGGAACATACTCAGTTATCAAAGAGGGTTTGCCTCCGAACACTACAATATTTACTGATACTGTTCCCGGCCCTGACACATATTACTATACCGTATACGCCAAAAACGGCTCTTTATATTCGGCTTATTCAAATGAAGCCAGCGCGACAATCTCTCCAGCCGCACCCGTAGCCCCGACAAATTTTACTATCAATGCTGTGACTACTGATCAAGTAGTTGTCAGTTGGATAGATAATTCAACGGATGAAACAGGGTTCAAGATAGAGCGTAAGACCGGAACCGGGGGGACTTATTCGCAGATAGCAACGGTGAGTGCAAATACAACTACATATTCGGATACAGGATTGACAGATAATACTACCTATTATTACAAAGCGAAGGCTTTTAATGCAGGGGGCGATTCAAGTTACAGCAATGAGGTTAGCGCTACAACTATAACTGCGCTTCCTGCGGCGCCGACAAACCTCACAGCCAATACAGTATCTGCGAGCCAGATCAATCTGAACTGGGCTGATAATGCGACTAATGAGACCGGCTTTAAGATAGAGCGCAAGACAGGAGGGGGCACTTATGCTCAGATTGCGACGGTAAGCGCAAATGTAACCGCTTATTCGGATACAGGATTAGCATCGAATACTATCTACTATTACAGGGTAAGGGCCAACAATACAGCAGGCGATTCAAGTTACAGCAATGAGGTTAGCGCTACAACTATAACTGCGATTCCTGCAGCACCGACAAACCTTACAGCCTCTGTAATATCGTCTACTCAGATAAACTTGAACTGGACGGACAATGCTATCAACGAGCAGGGGTTCAAGATAGAGCGCAAGATAGGTGTAGGTGGAACGTATTCGCAGATCGCGATAGTAAGTACAAATGTGACCACCTACTCAGATACGGGACTGACAGTGAATATGACCTATTACTACAGAGTAAGGGCTAACAATACAGATGGTGATTCCGGTTACAGTAATGAGGCCAATGCTACAACTCAGCAGTGCCAACCATCGGTAAGAATCGGGAGCACATACTATTCCACGCTCCAGGAAGCTTATAATGCCGCTCAAACGGGCAGCATTATCCAGAGCCAGGCCATAACATTTTACGAAACACTGATTGTCAACAGGAACATCTCAGTGACTTTGCAGGGCGGTTACGACTGCAACTATACAACAAACAGCGGGAATATATCGCTTCTCAAAGGAATGATACAGACCTTTATGGGCGGCGGCACGCTGACGATCAGCAATTTTAATCTAATACAATAATAGAGAAGAAAAAGGGAATTAATAAAAAAGGCTAAAACATACAATAAAGGAGGATAAAATGAAGAAATGGATTTTGATTTTAGTGATTGGGCTTTTATTAATAGGAGTCAACCTGTATGCGGCAGATGGAGACCTGATTGTAAACGGCAATGTAGGCATAGGCCCGGGTGTGCCTAATTACAATTTCGATCTGAAGTATGGATTTTTCCATACAAGCTTCAATACAACTACAGTGCCCCCCAGCGATAATACATGGGGCGGAATAATTGTTGGCTGGAACCGTTCAGGCTGGAAAGCGGAAGTCAATTTCTATAACGCCTTCGATAATCCAACCACGGCATTTCAGTTTTCAACTAAAACCGGAGCGTCCACATATAATGATTTAGTCACTTTTAAGGGCAATGGCAATGTCGGCATCGGGATAACTGATCCCGGCACTTACAAGTTGTATGTCTCAGGTTCAGCATATGCAACATCCGGATGGTTTACCTCGGATAAGAAATTCAAGAAGGATGTAACTCCGATTGAATCCGCCTTAAGCAAGGTGCTGCAAATCAACGGAGTTTCGTTCAACTGGGATATAAAAGGATACGAAGAAAAAGGTTTCTCTGAAGGAAGACATTATGGAGTAATTGCTCAGGAGATTGAAAAAGTTCTCCCTGAAGTCGTTAAAACAGTCAGATTCAAGCCAAAAGGCAAAGAAGAAATAGAAATTGTGCCGGAAGAAGAGAAAGTGGAAGAGAAAGCGGTTGCCTATACCGAACTTATTCCTATTTTGATAGAAGCTATCAAGGAACAGCAGAAGGAGATAGACGGGCTTAAGGCGGAGATGGCAGATTTGCGAAAGAATAACTAATGAGACTATACAGGAAGAATAAGGAATATTTATGAGAAAAATATCGAATCTCTATCTCTGTGTTATTATTGCGATATGTTTACTTGCCGTATAACAGAGAAGTACTTACGTTGGTTCTTAAAGTGTATTTCTCTTGATAGGTCGTAAGGGATTTAGATAAAATCTCACATGCCTTGTCAAGCGCGTATAGATGTTGCCGGTGCCTTGCACCGGAGCTGAGATTGCAAGAAATTTAGGACTTAAACACATCAAGTATCAATAGGGCTATTGCATGTGCAGAAGATGCTTTGGAATGATTTATGCGTCATATGAATTAACGTCCCTAATTACGTCCACTGCCCGGCATGCTTTCGTCATATTTCCATTTTTTTGCCCTTGCTGATGCATAATAGACCTTTGACATATATATGCCTCCTTCAAAATCTTATCCCGGGTTGGAATTCTGGTTTAATTACTAATACGGTCATTAGTAAAGCCACATACATCACCCTCCCCTTCATCCCCTCCCCTCAAGGGAGGGGTAGTATTACAACCCTCTCCCCTGGAGGGAGAGGGCAAGGGTGAGGGGGCTTAACTTATGAATTCCTTAGTATATCAATTTTGCAGGTTTAATTTTGGTGCATATTTTGTAAAATGATAAATAAGATAAAAAGCAAAGGAGAGACATGTATATTTTAGAAAACATAACGATGAATGAGTTTAAGAAATATCTCAGGCAGACAAAGACGATTGTCTTCCCGTTTGGAACGATCGAAGAGCATGGGAGTCATCTCCCCCTGAATACCGATTCTCTTATTATTCAGGAAGTCCTTAAGCTGGCTGCCAGGGAAAAGAAATTTTTCCTTGCGCCAATAATCTATTATGGTGTCTGTACAACTACAGGAGACCATCCGGGAACGATAGGCATTACTCCTGAGACACTGAGGCGACTTTCATTTGACCTTGTTACAGACGCTTATAAAAAAGGACTGAGGAACTTTTTGCTGATTTCAGGTCATGGCGGAAGTCTCCATATGTCAGCGCTGAAGGAGACTGCTGAGATATTGGCAGAGAGACTGGGAGATAGCAGGATAGCAGTCTGTTCCCCGTACGATATTTTGTGGAAGGAGCTGTCGGATATCGCTGAAACACCGAATGACTCTCATGCAGGTGAACTGGAAACATCCATTATGCTTAGTCTGGCTCCTGAACTCGTAAAAGGCAGGGCTCGCGAAGAATATCCCAGGATTCCCAAACCGTTCATTGTGAAGAATAAGGTAAAATACTGGCCTGGCGGAGTCTGGGGAAACCCGGAAAAGGCATCTGTAGAAAAAGGGAAAAGGGCGGTTAAGATCATCACTGATAAAATTATCGAGATACTCGACAGGATCGAAAAGATGAAAGAGATTGGCATATGAAAAAAGAGGTTGTGGATTTTCTCATCATAGGCAGTGGTGTTGCAGGACTCAGGGCTGCGATAGAGCTTGCACCACATGGCAATGTTCTTGTAGTGACAAAAGACCGTCCTGCTGAGAGCAGCACCGAATATGCACAGGGTGGAATTGCAGTAGCCTTGAGTGATGAGGACGAGGTTGGAATCCATTTTGAAGATACCTTGCGGGCTGGTGATGGTCTCTGCAGGGAGGATGCTGTAAAGATACTTGTCGAGGAAGGACCCCAAAGGATACTTGAACTCATATCGTGGGGCGCTGAATTTGACAAGGAAGGCACAAAGCTCGACTTTACCATGGAGGCAGCACATTCAAGGAAGAGGGTTTTGCATAGCCATGGAGATTCCACAGGCAAAGAGCTTGAAAGGGTGCTTCTCAAGAAGGTTATTTCATTCCCTTCGATCAGAAAATATCCATTTGCCTTTACCGAGGATCTCATTGTATCAGATGATAATTGTCTCGGGGCATATGTCCTTATAGGAGGAGAAAGGAGAGCATTATTTGCAAAATCCACAATCCTTGCAACAGGAGGCGCGGGTCAGATATTCCTGAGGACGACAAACCCGGCTGTGGCAACCGGTGACGGCATGGCCATTGCCTTTAGATCCGGCGCTGTTCTTGAGGATATGGAATTCATCCAGTTTCATCCGACTGTTCTCCTGGCTCCTTCTGCTCCACAGTTTCTCCTGAGTGAGGCAATGAGGGGAGAGGGTGCAATCTTGCGGAATATTCATAAAGAACCTTTTATGAAAAGTTATCATCCTGATGCTGAACTTGCGCCACGGGATGTTGTCACCAGGGCGATTCTGTCACAGATGGTGAGGACAATGGCCAATCATGTTTACCTTGATCTTACCCACCTTAATAATAATTTTGTAAAAAACAGGTTCCCAAGGATTTATGCAACATGTCTGCAGTATGATGTGGACATTACAAAAGGACTTATCCCGGTTTCTCCTGCAGGCCACTATATTATGGGTGGGGTAAAAACAGACAAGAACGGCGCTACGAATCTTGGAGGATTGTATGCAGCAGGGGAGGTTGCGTGTACAGGGGTGCATGGCGCAAACAGGCTTGCTTCAAACAGTCTGCTTGAGGGCCTTGTTTTCGGTGCAAGGGCAGGGATGGCAGCAGCAGATTACGGATTAAGGAGAGCTGAACATGCACTGCAGGATGGAGAATTTAAGAACAGAAAAGAAAAAGCAGGTCCGGACAGATCTTTTTCAGGCGGGCAGAAGCCGAACTTTGATATGGAAGAGATAAGGCATTTATTGAGGAAGCTGATGTGGGAGAGGGTGGGTATAATACGATGCGAAGAATCTCTCAGTGAGGCAAAGAAGACTCTTGCAGGATGGTCTTTTATCGAGGACAGAACTTTCATGACAAGACGCGACCTCGAACTCAAAAACATGTACGAGGTATCGAAGTTAATAACAGAATCGGCAGTTTTACGGAAGGGCAGTGTGGGCGCTCATTACAGGTCTGATTATCCACAGACAGGGGACGGATGGGAAAGACACATAGTTTGGAAAAAGGAAGAATCGCTCAAATATGAGTTTCTTAAATAACAGATTAAAGGAGGTGAAGCAGAATTAAGGTGTTTTGATATCGTATGCCTTGATTTTTCTGTGCAGGTTGCTTCGTTCAACGTCAAGGATTTCAGCTGTTTTTGAGATGTTCCAGTTATTCTCCTCAAGCTTTTTCATGATAAAGTCTTTTTCGAATGAATCCCTCGCATCTCTCAGGGTGTTAAAGGAAAAATAATCTGAACGGACGTTTTCTCCGACAATAATATTTTTTGCTGTTATATGGGGTGATGGGGTCATGATAACAAGCCTCTCAATAAGGTTTCTGACTTCTCTGATATTGCCCGGCCAGTCATAAGCTTCTAATACCTTAAGTCCGTCAGCAGCCATTTTCTTCGGCTTCTGACCATATTCTGCTGCAAAGTGTTCGAGAAAAAATTCAATGAGTTCAGGTATGTCTTCCTTTCTTTCTCTCAATGGGGGAACGATAATAGGAATAACGTTAAGCCTGTAAAGAAGGTCTTCTCTGAAATTGGCTTTTTTAACCTCTTCGAACAGGTCTTTATTTGTAGCTGAAATAATCCTCACGTCAACTTTTATATTCTTGCTGCCTCCAACCCGCTGAAATTCCTGAGTCTCTATGACCCGGAGCACTTTTGACTGGGTGGAGAGAGACATGTCCCCCACTTCATCAAGAAACAGCGTGCCTTCATCTGCAAGTTCGAATTTGCCCTTTTTCCTCTCGAATGCGCCTGTAAATGACCCCTTTTCATGACCGAAAAGTTCACTTTCAATAAGCTCCTGAGGTATTGCTGCGCAGTTCATCTCTACAAAGGGCTTATCCGCCCTGCTGCTGCTTTCGTGCAGGGTATGGGCAACAAGCTCTTTGCCTGAGCCGCTCTCCCCGAGTACCAATACCCTGCCGTTGCTTTTTGCAGCCATATCTATCTGTTCCCTGAGCTGTTTTATCTTCGGAGAAGTGCCGATAAGTTTCCATTTTTTTACCAGATTCTGTTTGAGAGCCTTGTTTTCCATTTCGAGTGTCCGTTTTTCGAGCGCCCTTCTTGCTGCCAGCAAAACCCTTTCGAGAGAGAGCGGTTTTTCGAGGAAATCATATGCCCCTGTTCTGGTTGCCTTAACAGCAAGTTCGATATTTCCGTGTCCTGAGATCATGATTACGGGCAGGTCCGGTTTCTGGTCTTTTATCTCTTTCAATGTCTGAATGCCGTCCATCCCCTTCAGCCATACATCAAGCAGTATTACATCAGGACTCTGGTCTTTCAGAACCCTGAGTGTTTCTTCACCGGAACCGGCTGTAAGGACAACGTATCCCTCATCCTCAAAAATACCTGCGAGACTTTCACGGATTCCCTCTTCATCATCCACTATCAGTACAGTAGATTCTGTCATTTGCGCTCCTTTACAGGTATCTCAATAGTAAAGACAGTCCCCTTTGGTTGATTGTCCCTTACCTTGATAATACCCCTGTGCTCTTTTATAATCCTGTTTGCTATAGCAAGCCCAAGACCAGTGCCATCCTTTTTTGTCGAAAAATATGGAAGGAATAATTTCTCTTTATTCTCATCCCTGATGCCGGGCCCATTGTCTGCAATTTCAATAGATGTCTTGTTAGAAGGGATATCTACATTAAATCTCACATGGATCATCCCGCTGTTTGTCATTGCCTGTATTGCATTATCAAAGATATTTATCAGAACCCTTCTGAACTGTTCTCCATCCAGTTCAGACAGTGGAGGATTATCCGGAGTCGAGACAACGATCTCAATTCCCTTATAATCTTTATATAAATTGACCACCTCATCTATAAGGGCGGGAATATCTGTCGGTGATTTGTTTATCTCCGGCATTTTTCCGAACCTGGAAAACTCATCAACCAGTTTCTTAAGGCTTTCGACCTCCTTTACTATTGTGCTTGCAGACCGGTGGAAGACTTCATCGAAATCAGGATCCTTCTGCTCCCATTTCTTTATCATACGTTCAGTCGAAAGTTTGATAGGGGTCAGAGGGTTTTTTATCTCATGGGCTATTTTCCTGGCAACATCCTGCCAGGTGAGCGCCTTCTGGGCCTCTATGAACTCAGTGAGATCATCGAAGACAACAAGAAGACCGATATATTTTTGGGAATCCCTAAGACTCGTTATAAAGACGAAGAGGATGATCCTTTTGTCACCGATGACTGCTTTAATCTCTTTTTTAACAGGCCTGAATTCGCGTCCTTCTATATTGCTGACAAGGGTTTCGAGTTCTTTCGAATTTATTTTTGACAGGAGGTCTCTATAATGTTTATTGATGACCTCTTCTGATTTAATATTGAGTATTGTGCATGCAGCGCCGTTTATCATGGAAATATTACCTGTGGTATCGAGCATGATTACTCCGGAATCTATATTATCAAGGATATTTTTCATATAAAGATATGCTGACTGCAGCGATTCCTTGCTTATTTTAAGCTTCTTCACCATGTCATTAAATGAGCTGATAAGAAGCCCTATCTCATCCTCCCTTTCTATGGAAACTTTTACATCGAGATCCCCGGCTGCAACCTGCTCAGTTGCCAGCGCAAGATTCTGTATGGGATCTGTGATGCCTTTTGATATCCTGAGGGCAATCCAGAGCGCCATGAAGGTGACAATAAGGGTAAGAAAGCCGAGTGTCAGGAGGTAATTTGCCTTAATGGGAAATTTCCATGATTCAAGCGTTAAGTAGTTTTCGTACGCAGCCTTTATATTTTCGACGTTCTTTGTGATCTTTACCGGGATAGAGGATTCAACTAACAATATGCCTGTGAATCTCCCTTTTTGATATTCCGGAACCACAGCCCGGACAATATCCCCTTCTTTATCCGATATGACCTCTGTGCCTTCTTTCCCTTCAAAGGCGGCTTTCAGTGTTTCAGATGCATCTTTTGGTAATGTTGTGAGATGAGTAACGGTGTAACTGCCCGGAGAAGTCCTGCCTGTATTGAGAGTAGTTGCATAATCGAGCGTCTTTTCTCTTTCAATCTCGTAAAAAGATTTTGCTATCTCAATCGAACTGTCCAGAGGCTGTTTTATCTGCGGGGTGAACCACCTGTCGATGTAATTTGTAATGAGACCACTTGATACAATAAAGAGAAAGGTTGCAGGGATTAGTGTCAGACCAACAAGTATAACAACAAGTTTTGTCTTAAATTTATATCCGAGGATTTTGTTCCTTCTCTCAATATAGAGTTTTATAAGGCTTTTTGCGACAAAGAACATCAGGATCAACAATGAGATGATCGTCAGGTTTAAGAGTAAAAGGAGCATGAGACTTGTGAGAAACGGAACTGCCTCAAGCCTTATGAAATGCAGTTCGACCCCGAAAGATGCGATGACTAACAGCGATATGATTATTAAAAAGATATGAAACCGGCGCTCTTTCATTTTGGAGACCCTGCGGAAAATTTAAAGGAGTCTTTTACAATCTTGAATTCGGTTTCTGATGAAAAAATCATAAAATAGCCGATTACAGGCGGCAATTTTCTTATTTTGGACTCAACAGTTAACCTGACAAAATATACTCCTGGTTCAAGTTCGCGTAAATTTGCAAGTTTCAGGTCATTAATGGTCAGCGCCCATTTTGTCATCGATTCAAATGATTTGAACCTTTTCTGTACTAAGGTGGTCCCATCATTCGATGTTGCGATATATTCCTTTTTTACAGGATCGCACATTAATCTCCTTATGAAAGATTTGCTCAAAATAAATTCGTCCGGCCACATCTTCCAGACCCTGAAGATATCTACATAGAACCTGAATTCCTTTGTTATGCCGTTATTAAGTTCCTGAAGATACTTATTATCAAGGGAGAGAGAAGCTGTGACGAAAATATCATTTTCATGAAATCTTACTTCATGCCCGCTGATTTCGGCGCCGATAGAGAGGGAATACGAAAGTAACAGAAAAGTAAAAAGTGAAAAGTAAAAAGTGAAAAGATGTAGAATCCTTTGCCTGATAAGTTTTAATTTATAACCCTTTATTTCCAATTTTTGATTTATCATATAATATTTAAGGCTTGACATCTTTAGGAAAATTTATTTTCATTATATCATAGCATGTAGCCGGTTTTTATTAGCCGCGGGCTTCCTGCCTGCGATGGACTGAGCATGAATAAGAGATACTAATGCGGTTTTTAGCATGGCGACATAGTTTCGTTTGTCATTCTCCGGCTTGACCGATCAAGTCGGGCAATGACAGTCATATATTTTTTTGTAAAAGGAGGCGGAAATGGAATTGAAGATAGTAAAAATAGATATCCCGGAAGGGTGCAACCTCATCCTCGGACAGACACATTTTATAAAAACAATAGAAGACCTCTATGAGATCATTGCAACAACTGTCCCTCAGGCAAAATATGGCGTTGCCTTTACAGAAGCTTCAGGCCCGTGTCTTATCAGGACAGAGGGCAACGATACCGAACTCGTAGATATATGTGTCAGAAACCTGCAGGAAATAGGGGCTGGTCATGTTTTCTGTATTTTCCTTAAAAATGCCTTTCCGATCAATATCCTCAACCAGATAAAGAACTGCGCAGAGGTATGCAGGATTTTTTGCGCAACTGCAAACCCTGTTGAAGTGATTGTCGCAACAACTCCTCAGGGCAGCGGCGTGCTTGGCGTGATAGACGGATTTGCGCCCAAGGGAGTTGAAATGCCTGAAGATAAAGCGCACAGGAAAGAATTTTTAAGGAAGATAGGATATAAATTATAGAAGAATGGAGATGACACTATGATACCGGATCTGAAATATGACGACAAAGGATTAATACCTGCTATCGTACAGGATATAAAAAATGGCGATATCCTGATGATGGCCTATATGAACAGGAAATCACTTGAAATGACTCTTGAGACCGGGTTTACCCATTTCTGGTCACGTTCGAGGCAGAAATACTGGATGAAAGGGGAGACGTCAGGCCACGTTCAGGAGGTCAGAGAAATCCTCTATGACTGCGATGAAGACACGCTGCTTGTTAAAGTTGTTCAGCATGGCCCCGGAGCCTGCCATACAGGGAACCGTACCTGTTTTTACAGGAGTATCACAAAGGGGGAGAAATAATGAGCAAATACAAATGCACGGTCTGCGGATATATTTATGACCCTGAGCTCGGGGAAGAGGATTCCGGCATTCCGCCGGGAACTCCTTTTGAGGAACTGCCGGATGACTGGAAATGTCCTGTCTGCGGGGCTTCAAAAGATTTATTCGAGAAGATCGAGTAGCCTGACAAGGGAGATATTGATCAAATGCTTGATGCTGACAAGATAAACATTCTTATTAAAGAAGGCGAAGGATTAACCGTTGAGTGTAAAGAAAGATACACTCCCAAGATTGACCGAGATATCGTCGCTTTTGCCAATTCAAAAGGCGGGTTATTGCTTCTCGGTGTTGATGATAGAGGAAAGGTTGTTGGTGAGAAGCTGACCAATAAAATGAAGGCGGAAATAAATGCTATTGCCCGGAACTGTGATCCGTCAATTCACATTAAGAAAATCCGCCAAGCGGGAAAGATCGTTGTTGTTGAGGTTGCCGAGGGAGATGAAAAGCCATACGGTTCATCTTCCGGTTATTACAGGCGGCTTGACGCAGTGACACAAAAGATGACGCAACGGGAGGTGCGGTCTATTTTTCGTGAAACCGAAGATATATCCTTTGAGGATATCACTTGCAGAGATTCAAATCTTAAGGATATTTCACTTAAGAAAATTAAATCATTTCTGCAGGAAGCGAATATGTCTTATAAGATCAGTAAGGCAAATCTTGCCTCCTTTCTCACAAGTCTGAGCATTTACAGAAAAGACAAAATCAACAATGCAGGGGCTTTAATGTTTGCTTCCAAAGTTGAAAAGTTCATCCCTCATACAGAAAGTATCTTTGCCGCTTTTAAGGGAACGGATAAAACGAATATTTATGACCGGAATGATGTGAAAGATGACCTCTTAATCCAGTTTGGTGAAGCCGTTGCATTTTTAAAGAAACATTTGAACGTCCGCAGTGAAATTCGTGGTTTTGACCGGTTTGATATTTACGAGATTCCTTTAGACGCCTTAAGGGAAGCAGTTGTTAATGCGATAGTCCATAGGGACTATGCGATTAAAGGAACAAGCATATATGTAAGAATTTACGATGACCGTGTTGAGATAGAAAACCCCGGGGGATTACCTGACGGAATAACAAAACGGGATTTCGGTAAGTCCTCTGTAAGGAGAAATCCGATTATTGCCGATCTGTTCCATCGCATGGGTAAAGTTGAGCGTATGGGTTCCGGTATTGAGCGCATGAGGGACCTTATGCGCGAGGCTGGACTGAAAGAGCCCGTTTTTGAAATGGATGCATTCTTTCGGGTCACTTTTTATCGTGATCCGCGTTATTCTCTTAAAGCGGATAGATTTCAGAAGGCCGGTAAAAAGGATGGAGAAGCTGGGGAAAAAACTATGGGAATAACTGGGGAGAAAATACTGAGGGACGTCGTAGAAAAGGTCGTAGAAAAGGTCGTAGAAAAATTGACCTCAACCCGTCAAAAAATAATTAACCATATGCAGCAAAACAAAACCATATCTGCAAAAGAATTATCTGTATTAGTGGGAATCTCACACAGGAAAATACAGGAAAATATTTCATGGTTAAAAGAAAAAGGCTTAATAAAGCGCATCGGTCCGGATAAAGGCGGGTATTGGGAGATAGTGAATGGCTAAACCTCAAAAACTTAAACTCACATGGATAGGCAAGGAGAATCAGCCGAGGCTGGAGGCAGGGACATTATTTTAAACGAAAAATTTTTTAATTATGACAATATCTATCCTTAATAAGGAGTAGTATGGCGAAGGGGAGAAAAAGAAAAGATTCTGCCGGTGAGAATGTAGAAGCCTATAAATACGAAACCGAAACCCGCAAGAACGCTGTCCCTGCCGAACCCTCTTCTTATGATACCTCAAAGCCCAAACACAAAAGATACGACTACGATCCTCACCTCAATCCTCAGTTGATTTGGTCGGGGGGAAAAGATACCTCCTTTGAAATCCCTACAGTATCCCTTCACATCCACGAGAGAATATCACCTTAAGCCCTGAGCAGCAAAAGATATATGAGGGCAGAAAAATATAAAGCATGATATAATTTTACAAATTGATTCATAAGGGAAACAGAAAATCATGAAAGGGATTGAAAATATTAAAAAAATATTAGCCGAACATCGTGATGAACTAAGAGAAAAATATGGTATAACTGAAATTGGAATCTTTGGTTCGTATGTCCGCGGAGAGCAAAAGAGAAGAAGTGATCTAGACATTCTAGTTGAATTTAATAAACCGATCGGATTTTTTGAATGGATTGATGCTGAAGAATACATTACAAAATTACTGAAAACCAAAGTTGATCTTGTTCCAAGAAAAAATATCAGACCTGAACTCAGGGAGATCATTCTCAGAGAGGTAGTCTATTTATGAAAAGGGAATTCGGTCTTTTCATTCGGGATATTCTTGAGCATATTGAAACAATGGAGGGTTTCATTGTCGGCATGAACTATGAAGACTTTGTAAAGGATGCAAAGACAAACCTTGCGGTGGTCCGGTGTATTGAAGTTATTGGTGAAGCTGCGAAAAACATCCCAATGCTTGTAAGGAAAAAATACACCTTGGTCCCATGGAAATATTTTACTGGCATGAGGGATAAAATAGCGCACTTTTATTTTGGGATTGACTTGGAACGTGTATGGGAAGTTGCAACAGTAAAACTCCCTCCACTAAAGTCTCACATTCGGCAAATTCTTGAAGATATTGCATCAGGAGAAACGCCGCATGCCGTCAAAAAATAAAAACAAAATTGCCACCCCTGTTGGTCTTGCCTCATACGACACCTCAAAGCCAAAACCCAAGAAATACGACTACGATCCCTACCTCGATTTTCAGTTGATTTGGTCGGGGGAAAAAGAGCATACCTCATTTGAAGTAACTATATGGCATTAACACCTTACCATGCCAAATACTTTACATACGAACTTACACGCCGGTATTCATCCGACAGCCTGCAAAAACTTGCTGCTTCTTTATCAGGCGCAGGACGAGGTGGACGTAAGAAAGGAAAATCTGATTAATGAGATAGAGGCGCGGATAAAGCAAAAGACAGAAACTAATGAGTTGTTTACTATAAAATGGAAGCTGATTTAAGAATGAGAGTAGAGGGTATTGAATTTCGGAAAAGCAATCCACTCGCATCTTATTGAAACCAAAGGTACTTATATGATGTTTCCAATATTTTGCCCTTAAAGGCTAAATATTGGAAAAGTGGTCTAATATGTTTTAGAATCAGGCAGATAAAAATGGATGAAAAAACCATAATAGGGAATACTAATAATGTCTAAAGAAGATTTGATAAGTAATATCCTCTCTATCCCTTCTGAGTCCCGTACACTGGAGTTCAAACGTTTAGGAAGCAGAAATGAGAGTGTTGACCGAACTCTCCAATCAATCGTTGCAATGGCTAATACGGATGGTGGATTCATTATATTTGGAATTGAAGATCCTCAAAAAATAACCACAAAGGGACTGGATAGAGTTTTCGGCATAGAGGAGAATCTTGAACTATTCGACGAGATTGGACGCGCCGTAAAAAAAATATCACCCCCACTTTCAGGAATCTGGCCGCCTGATTTATTCGAAGTAGCCGGTAAAAATGTCCGTATCGGTTTACTTGGGATTCCAAAAGTTGGTGACGGCTTCCGATCAATTGAAAATCATGTATATATTCGTCAGGAAAAGGGCAACAAAAGACTTTCTCCACAGGAAATTGTTCACTTTGCCTACGTGAAGGGATTCGAACGTGCAGACAAGGAACTGGTTAAAGTGGACTTTAATTTGCTAAAAACTCATTACTATGAATCATGGCGAAGAAAGCGTGGCATAGGAGAAGATGCTATTGAAACTGTTTTGGAAAAAACCGGACTTGCAAGAAAAGACACTCACAACAGATTGCTGCCAACACGTGCAGCAGTTTTGCTTTTTGCGGAATTCCCCAACGACCTTCTTGACACAAAGTGCACAATAAGAATTTTTCAGTATGAGGGCAATTTAGAGACTGTTAAAGAAACTTTAAACCTTTTAGGCACTCCTAAAAGCATGGGAGGACCTGTTATAAATCAGATTACTGAAGCGCATGAATATGTTTTGACATTGCTCAGGACAGGGATTAGAGTTCCATCCGGATTTGTAACTACATATCGAATACCTGAAAGGGCGATTAAGGAAGCAATTACCAATGCGGTTATACATCGTGATTATTACACTAAACGAGATATAGAAGTAAGGATTTTTGAAGACAGGATTGAGATTGAAAGCCCGGGACTGTTCCCATTCAATATTACACCTTCAAATATCGGATATGAAAGAGCGCATGGATACCGTAACGATTTATTAGTAAAGCATTTAAGAGAATTCCCCGATCCGCCCAATCTTGATCAGAATGAAGGCGTCAGAGCAATGCGGCAGGCGATGACTCAGGCAAATTTGTACCCGCCGATTTTTTTAACTTATCCGCATTTGCAGGATGCTATTCGAGTTGTGCTTTTTAATGAAAAAGCACCCACTGAATGGGATAAAATTTCTCATTATCTAACAACAAAAAATAAATATATAGGCAATAAAGAAGCAAGGGATCTTCTGCATTTGAGCGATACAATAAAAGTCTCAAGACTTTTCAATCGTTGGGTAAAGCAAGGAGTGTTGACTAAAATCGAACCCCGAACAGGCGCTAAACGAAGTGTCCGGTACAGATTACCAAACTCAGATGAGAAGACTTTATTTGCGTGGGATAAAAGCAAATAAAATAATAAACCTTATTTTACAGGGAGTTTGGCCGAGTTTATTTTCCTGCAGGGTGGTTTTGAAAGAAAAGGCAACAATAAGCGCATCGGTCCCGACAAAGGCGGGTATTGGGAGATAGTGAATGGCTAAGCCCTCAACAATTGCAGAGAAAAAAGTTATTGGCTTATTATCCAGCCTCTCGGATAATAAGAAGTCACCATTGTTATAATTTTAATATTAACAAGGAGTTACGAGAAAGCTTATTATCCTGCAGGAAGAATAAAAGGCTGAACAGTAAGGGAATATGAATAAAAAACAAAAACTTGAACTCACATGGATAGGCAAGGAGAATCAGCCGAGGCTGTGAGCAGAGGCAATTATTTTCAAACGGAAGTATTTTATAATTGTGGCAATATTCAGCCTTGATAAGGAGCGATATGGAGAAGGGGAGAAAGAGAAAAGACTCTGACGGTGAAAACGTAGAAGCTTATAAACACGAACCCGAAACCCGCAAGAACGCCGTTCCTGTCGAACTCTCTTCTTATGATACCTCAAGACCAAAACCAATAGAAGACAAGAAAAAAGTAGAATCAATATACAGGCGCGTTAAGGAGATTCTTGAGAACGCAAGAAGCGGCGCTTATAGGGCTGTAAATTTTGCGATGGTTCAGGCGTACTGGCATATCGGCAGGGAAATAGTGGAAGGGGAACAGAGCGGTAGGCACAGAGCCGATTACGGCTCGGCAATTATTGATGAACTGTCCCAAAAACTGACTAAGGAATATGGTCAGGGATTTAACAAGACAAACCTTTGGTATATGAGACAATTTCATCTTGTTTTTAGGAATCTCCACGCACTGCGTGGAGAATTGACATGGACGCATTACAGACTGCTTTTGAAGGTAGAGAAAGAAGGGGTTAGGCAGTTCTATCTGAACGAATGCATCCAGAGCAACTGGAGCACCCGCCAGCTTGAGCGCCAGATCAATTCTTTTTATTACGAGCGCATTCTTTCAAGCAAGGATAAGAAAACGGTCAGAAAAGAAATCCATAAACTCGAACCTTCCCTGAAACCTGAAGATGTTATTAAAGATCCATATGTTCTTGAATTTCTTAATGTAAAGGGGAATATCCGGTTTATCGAAAAAGACATTGAGAACGCATTAATCGATAAATTGCAGGAATTCCTGCTTGAACTGGGGAAAGGTTTTTCCTTTGCCGGAAGACAACAGCGCATTTCTGCAGACGGCGATAATTTCTATATAGACCTTGTGTTTTACAATTATCTTCTGAAGAATTTTGTTTCAGCAGGTCTTGCCTCATACGATACCTCGACGCCCAAACCGAAGAAATATGAGTATGACCCGCATCTCGCGCAATTGGTATGGGCAGGGAAGAAAGAGCATACCTCATTTGAAGTCCCGAAAATATCACTTTATATACACGAGAGTCAATTATGGTGTCTGACACCACAAATATGGGCAAAATAGCTAAAAAACAATCACACAAAAAGTTATATGAGAATATAAAGGCACTCCTGCATGAAGTGAGAAGTACCATTGCCAGAAATATCAATACTGCTATGGTGATGACCTATTTTGAAATAGGCAGGATGATCGTGGAGCATGAACAAGAAGGGGCCAAAAGGGCGGAAT
>JBAQLU010000079.1:0-3619 GCA_049302065.1 Thermodesulfovibrionales bacterium | reverse complement strand
GTAACACCCTCACCCTTACCCTCTCCCTTGAGGGGAGAGGGTAAGGGTGAGGGTGTTTAATAGTTTATACACAAAATCTAATTATAAACGAAATTCATTATTAGCCGCTGGGAAATGCGGTTTTTATTAACCCAAAAAATGCAATTGACGGTAGGCATATGTGCAGCAAAAGCACTTGTGCAGCACCTTTGTGAGCGCTTTAATAATCCGGATAACATGCACATTTTCATTCTTAACGTTTAGATACCATACAGACGCAAATTCTGCATTCAAGAGGTTTTGATGCATATGTGCCTACCGTCTTTTTATCTAAATGCTTTTTTTGGGTTAATATTCCGGGATGGCTTGCGCTATCAGGATGAACTCTTCAACTCATCCAGTACTAATTCAATAATCCTTGGAACTTTCTCTTTTATTTCAGGAGATAATTCCATGCCCATTTTAAGAGATCTTGGTTCTATGCCTATGACAGTCGTTTGAGGTGTTTTGCCAATCAATGATGACAAATCAATCACCTCTAAAATACCTATTTGGTGAACAGAAGTCTTAAAACCGGATGGACAGCTCCTGACATCCTCAACATCGAACCTGTAGATTGAACCAGGGACTGCATCTCCCTTAACAGCATCAATAACTATTAAACGGTCTGCCTCTGTAATTATATTGAGAAGGCGGAAACCATCTGTTCCGCCTTCTATAACAGAAACATTTGAAGGAAATTCCATCTTCATAAGTTCATTGACTACATGCACACCTATGCCTTCATCGGAAAGGAGGATATTACCTACTCCGAGGATAACTATTTGGGGGGGGGAGATATTATCTCCCCCTTTAATTTGCGATTCAGAAACTGAGGGTTTCTGTCTCATTCTATAATGAATTTTCGAACCTTGTTTGTTTTCGGGTCAATGATGTGGACGGCGCATGCAAGACATGGGTCAAAGGAACGGATGATCCGGACTACATTAATCGGATTTTTAGGATCAGGCACAGGTGCGCCAATCAGTGATTCTTCATACTGCCCGCGGACACCGTTTTCACATCTTGGTGATGCATTCCATGTTGAAGGCACAACTGCCTGATAATTCTCGACCTTACCGTCTTTAATTTTGATCCAGTGTCCCAATGCACCGCGAGGCGGCTCAAAGTATCCTGCTCCCATACCACTTGCCGGTGGCTCCCAGTGTTCAGTGTCATGGATCCTGAAGCCCGGTTTAGTCATTTCAGTCTGCAACTTATCCAGCCATTCATAGCAGGCATCTACAACGAGTTTCGTTTCAATAGCCCTTGCTGCATGACGTGCCACTGCACCAGGCTTTGCTCCTTTTACAACAAGTCCAAGGAGATCCTTGTTCTTCGCTATAATCATTCTCGCCAAAGGCCCAACCTCCATGGCCTTTCCATCATAACGGGGAGCCTTAATGAACGTATATGCATCCTTTTTATCAAGGTTGAATATCTGCTCGCCTTCATACGGGTGTACCGGTTTATTCTCTTTGTACCATGCATACTTGACTGATTCAGTTATCTTATTCTTATTGACCGGATCCACTTTAATATCCGCGGGATTTAAACCTATAATAACTCCTTCAGGGAAGACCAGTTCTTTTCCTTCAGGATCCTTTTCAAAAGCCCCATACGACATATAATTGTAATGTCCGCCACCAACGCCCATTTTGGCCAAAGGCCATAAAGGACCCGTTCCAAATGTGAGTACGTCAGGTATATAGACTTCATTGATGAATTTTGCCTGCTCATCGAGCATGGTACGGAAACGGGCGACCTGATTTATATCAGGATATGAGGTTACTCCGCCAACAACAATGTTCTGATAGTGCGGTGTCCTTCCTCCCCATATCGCACCCATATTCCTTGCTTTTGCATGCATTTTGAGCGCCTGAAGATAATGCTTGACTGATGTTATTACAAGATCAGGGTCTTTTACCGTAAATTCATCAGGTTCATATCTCGGGGTTAACGGATAAGTGTCTTTCGACTGA
The DNA here is from genome assembly GCA_049302065.1 of Thermodesulfovibrionales bacterium. Classification (GTDB taxonomy): domain Bacteria; phylum Nitrospirota; class Thermodesulfovibrionia; order Thermodesulfovibrionales; family SM23-35; genus VGWX01. The sequence goes on along the minus strand of JBAQLU010000079.1, from coordinate 1,619 downwards.
ACCAGGCTTAGTATTTTGTCTTTAACTGACAGAAGTTCCTTATCCTTTCCTGTGTAATTTGCAATAGCCATAATATCGATATAGTCAAGGGCAGTCAGCTGGTAAAAATGCAGCGGATGGTCATAGATATATTCAGCGCCCATCACGAGGTTTCGTATCAATGTTCCACCCCATGGAACTGTTGCGCCAAATGCAGCATCAAGAGCGCGCGCAGAAGCCATCTGGTGAACACTAAAACATACACCGCAGAAACGGCTGGTTATGTATGAGGCATCCCTGGGGTCTTTGCCGGTAAGCAGGGCCTCGAAACCCCGGGCCATTGTGCCGCTGCTCCATGCGTCCTTAACCTTCCCGTCTTCTATTTCAACCTCAATACTGAGGTGACCTTCAATCCTTGTTACCGGATCTATCTTTATTTTCTTAGCCATGTATTTTCACCTCCTTATGCTTTCTTCTTTTCTATTAGACCGGATTCTCTCATAGCCCATATCTTTTTTGATGTTTCACTCTCAGCTGTATAAAGAGGACTCATATCAGCATAGAACCCTGGTTCAGCACATCCCATACATACTGCTCCGCAATCTATACAGAAGTTTATGCCGTTGTTCCATCTCCGTACAGGACAATCTGAATATGTCATTGGCCCTTTACAGCCTTTCTGGAACATACACCAGTCTTTTTGCTTTGGATCGTTCCAGTCTGTAAGGAACCTGCCGGCATCAAAATGGGCCCGGCGTCTGCAGTTGTCATGGATAAGATCCCTGTAATACATTACAGGACGCCCTATTTTATCGAGCTCCGGCACTTTCCCTGTTGTAAGGAAGTATAAGATTGTGCCGACAAGATGATCAGCGTGTACAGGACAGGTCGGAAGGTTAATAACAGTCTTTCCCGGCAATGCCTTATTAAGCCCCATGCCTTTGCTTGGTGTTGCTGCCGGAATACCTCCATAGGTTGCACAGGCACCTACGGCTATAATCGCTGCTGCATTCTTTGCAGATTCCTCCAGTATCTTCCTGAAGGGACGTCCTCCTATCGTGCAGAAACGGTCATCAGCAGAAGGCACAGAGCCTTCAACAATTAAAACATAGCCGCCCTTTTTAACTGTTTCATGGTAAGCATCTTCAGCCATTTCTCCTGCCGCTGCCATGGCTGTCTCATGGTATCTGAGAGATATTTTATCAAGGATTATAGATGATACCGGCGGATAAAGGGCGCCGAGAAACGATATGGTACATCCGGCGCAGTCCTGTCCTTCAAGCCATATAACAGGTGGTTTGCCTGATGCAGTCTCAATAGCATCGGCAAGTTTTGTTGTAAAATCAAATTCTGAAAGGCCAAATAGTGCAGCAGTTGCAGCGCAATATTTCAGGAAGTCCCTCCTGTTGACTCCATGCGCTTCAAATACTTTCAAAAGTCTATTATTCAAAACACTGTCTCCTTTCATAGTTCACCTCTTTACTTGATTTAGAGCACTAATGAATTATAGATAGAGGCTCTTGCAAAAGTCTTGCAATCATGATGTAGCCGCAAACTTTAGTTTGCGTGTTTTCTTTGTTTTCAGTGCCTTACAAACGCAGGCTAAAGCCTGCGGCTACCAGAATAGGACTTTTGCAAGA
>JBAQLU010000078.1:0-4892 GCA_049302065.1 Thermodesulfovibrionales bacterium | reverse complement strand
CTATATAGCTGTATTTACTGGCTACATTAGAAATGTTAAATCACCCCTAAACCCTTTTCTGTTCTACATTTGTAAGTGATTTGCTAAAAGAAGATGCGTTTATGTCTATTCGACAGGTTCAGGTCTTGTTGGATGTTAAAAAATTAACATCCAACAAGACTCTCTATTTCATAAAACTGTGTTTTCCCTGCATCCCTGAAAATTCACAATAGAATAGGCGAGGAACTTGAGAAAGAATCTTAAAGAAAGATTTGGAATAATGGTGTGACTTTATCTGAAAGTCGCTCATGCACTCCTTGGAAAAGCGAGGGCACTTATATACGGTAGCCCGTTGACCGACGATATGTTTATATTCATCAAAACCAGGATTGATTGTGTTACAATGTGTGTATAGGGAGGTGTATGAGAATGAGGACAAATATCGTATTGGATGATGAAATAGTAAAAACCGCGTTCCGTTATTCAAAGGCAAAAACTAAAAAAGAACTGATTGATGAAGCGCTAAAGGAACTAATAATTTCTCGACAAAGATTAGACCTGAGAGACTTGCGAGGTAAAATAGATTTCAGATCTGATTACGATTACAAGAAATTAAGAAAGGGAGACTGACGTGATCCTTGTTGATACTTCGGTAATGATCGATTACCTGTCTGATAATGAGAATGATGCCATGCTTAAATTTAAATATGTTCTCGAGAATAATATACCCTTCGGTATAAATCCATTTGTGTATCAGGAAGTCTTGCAAGGTGTACAAACAGAGAAAGATTTCGACAGGGTAAAAAGATACCTTGATACACAGCGATTTTACTCCCTCAAGGACGAAAAAGAATCATTTGCCTCTGCTGCAAGGATTTATTTCAAATGCAGAAAAAAAGGCATTACGATCGGAAGCACTATAGATTGTTTGATTGCTCAGACAGCTATCGAAAACAGTTTATTTCTTCTGCACAATGATTCCGATTTTGATAATATCGCAAAAGTCATCTCTGACCTGAAGATTTTTAACTGGTAGTCTCTTTTTCCGGAATATCGACTGCATATTTATTAAGGGTAACCCCATTGGGGTTAACTATTCAGAATGCTCGTTTACAAATCCCTTTATAAGGTCTTTCTTACCAATAATTCCGGCTATTTTCCCTTCTTTCAGAACAGGCAGAAGATGTATCTTTTTCTCTGTCATTAACGTGGCCACATATTCCACCGAAGCCTCTTCATCAACACAAATCACGTCTTTTGTGCATATGTCTTCTACCGTAGATGCAGCCATTCTCCTGATCTCGTTTTCCATCTTGCTTGTACCGAGCGGTATATAGGCATCAAACAATCTTAAGATTGTGGGTATGTGGAGCCTGCTGTTTTTGCTTATTAGGTCATTCTCTGTAACAATTCCTTTCAGATTTCCTTTATTATCAACAACGGGGGCGCCACTGATCTTATATTTCATGAATATCCGTGCCAGTTCTTCTATCGTAGTGGCTGGCTCTGCTGTAATTACATCCTTTGTCATAATATCTTTTGCCTTAAGCATAATATCTCCTTTTCTTTGAATATACCAAGCATATTCATAATCAGTCAATTTTACAGCTTCCATCATAACTCAGCCATTATTTAATTATTTAATAATTAACGCAATTTTGCTATCTTAGATATAATGGACAGGAATATAGTTTTACAGAAAAAATTAGTCGAAAAAATAGCGCTCAACAGCGCCGAACATGAAATACGCAACCTTGTTAAGGGAAACAGAACGTATCCTGAAATATATCAGGATATCAAAAGAACTGTTGAGTATGCGGCACATGTTCATAAAAATCAGTGGCGTAAAAGCGGAGAACCCTATATATTCCACCCTTTAAATGTGGCGCTTATTGCAGCTGAAAATGGTATGGTTGACAAGATCTCGATAGACAGCTGTCTTCTTCACGATGTCATTGAGGACGGTGAAGTCAGCAGGACTGAAATCTCGGAATTGTTTGGAGAAGAAGTTGCAGAAGTTGTAGAGGGGCTGACAAAGATAAAAGAGCATAAGGATGAGTCATATGATAAATTCTTTTCTCATACTATTAACAACCCAAGGGTTGCCTACATTAAAATCTTTGACAGGTTGCACAATCTCAAAACATTGGCATATCTCAGACAAGAAAAGCAGATCCGTATCGCAAATGAATCTATGGACATCTATTATAAACTGTGCATACGTCTATGCCTTACGGACATTGCAAATGAAATAGAATCTCTTTGCATGCCGATCCGTTATCCGGATAAATTCGCCTTATTTTCTGCAAGACTTAAGAATATTCAGGAAGAAGCCGCTCCCATCATAGATACCTTTAAAATGAATATCCTCGAGAAATGTCATGAAAGTGACGTAAAGATCAGGAAGATAAGAGTCCAGTGGAAACCGTTTCTTGATATAAGCGATTACGATTTTATGTATATCCCCAATGTTCTATTATTCAAGCTTGTAGTTGACTCTGTTGAGAATGCCTATAAAATGCTCTGGCTTGTAAACAGCATTTACAAGGTAGCCGGCACTATTGAAGATAATATATCTGTCCCCAAGTTTAATAATTTCAGGGGGATCAATTATACAGTCGTTGTGGGAGGAGTCAAGATCCCCCTGCTCATTACAACTGATAAGTTTAACGAATTTAACAGAAAAGGCATCCTTGTGTACGGGAGTTTCAGCAAAGATACCACCATCAACAGAAAATTAATGGAACACCTTCAGGAATATTTGATGAATGAAAATAATTTTATGGATGTGAAGGCATTAATCCCATTTATCGAAAAAGATGATATACAGGTCTTTGCAAAAGATGGAAAGACCATTATCGATCTCAAAAAAGGCTCAACAGTACTTGACTTTGCATTTAAAATACATTCGGATTTAGGGTTAAGGGCTGATTATGGAGTAGTCGACGGAGTAAGGGTAGGATTGGGTCATGAATTAAATAATGGCAATGTCGTGCATATATACACAAATAATACGATTACAGCAACAGAGGATTTTCTGAAAAAGTGTGTAACTCCCAAAGCACAAAGGATACTAAAAAAACACTTTGAAAATTTCCATATCGATGCCCTTTTTAACATTGCAAAAACCTACCTGGAGAAAAATCTGTTCGTTCTTCATATAGGTGCGGATGAGTTCTGGAGAAAGCTGCATGAGATTTTCCCCACAGAAAAGGAACGAATGGAAAGGATTATAGGAATACTTCGTTCTGTTTCAGGCGCTGAAAACCTGTTAGTCGAACTTCAGCTGATTGACAGGGAGCGAATTTCTATTTTGCGGAAAAAAGATGAGTCCTTTCTTAAGGCATGGAATATTTTTTCTTCGGGTCAAAAAGGCTTGCCTGTAGAATTCGATTTTCTGGATGAAAATTATCTGGCCTGTCCTTCTTGTATCCCCACGCTGAACAATGCACCCCATAAAGGCATTCTTGAACAGACAAGGTTTATTGTCCATGCCGGCATCTGCAAGAATACTGACAAAACTGATGAAGAAAGGATTTTACCCGTTAAGTTCAGAAAGAACAAGCAGATAGACAGAATGATTTATATGATAATAGAAACAGATGATGTTTCGGGCATTACCCACTCAATCTCTTCAGTTTTTAAAAACATAAATCTGGAGATATTTAATGTAGAAAATGACCATACAAAGGCCCTTTACAGATTAGCTTATTACCAGAAATCTCCCCAGATGGTTTCTTCATATCTTGAACAGCTTCACAAGATCCAGGAGGTCAGAAGTATTATAATAAGCACTAAAAACGTATTTGTGACTCAATCTCTCCTGGATAGCGCACCGGCAATTATATCAGCCCGGTAGTAATCTCCATGTCCCGGAAAAATGATCGCATGTTTGCCTGATTGTTTTAAAACAACATCGATGGCAATTATAATATCCCTTAGTGAATCCGACTCTCTTTTATAGACCTGGTTGTCGCTGTTCGGATTTGTCAGGAGATACCTGTAAACACTCTTTCACAATTCTAATTTTATCAGAGAAACAGGATTCACGTTTATATCCATCACCTTTACTCCAAAATGAAGGTGTGGTCCGCTCGATCTTCCGGTTGAGCCGACAAAACCAACCACTTCTCCTTTAGAAACAATATCATCAGGTTTTGCCTTAAAGCCGGAAAGATGCATGTAAATTGTATACAGCCCCTGTCCGTGATCGAGGATAAGAGTATTTCCGCCGTAGAACAAGACTTCAGCCAAAACAACCCTGCCGTCATTTGATGCCTTTATTTCCTCGCCTTCTTTCCCTTTTATGTCAAGACCTTTATGGATACTTACAAATTTTCTGTTCATAATGCGCTTTGTGCCGTATACGGTTGACTTATCGTTTTCGAGTGGGATCATAAAAGATCCGTTCCACCGTTTTTCAGATACAGTCTGAAAAACAGACTGCAATCTCTTATTCTCATTTTTCACCAGATCAAGATCATCAGGGCTTAAAAAAACCTTATCAGCCGGCAGGGTAAGTTTCAGTTTTGGAAACTTGGTCTTCCTTACAGATACTTTCGGTTTCCTCTGCTTTTGTCCGGCTTTTATTTTAAGAGTATAGGTTCCGCGTTTTGTTTTAATATCAACCGCTCCGATAGCAATAAAGCACCCATCTCCGGAATCAGTAAAAGGGAATATCTTCCCTGCTAATGAGGCTGAGGGCATTAATGGGGGTTTTGCATTTGTTACCTTAATAAGAAAGGCGTCTCCGGGGCTGATTGTTTTTGGAGATATTTCTGCATGGAATCCAAAGGCATGTTGAGGAAATATAACAAATAGCAATGCTAATGAACTACCCCACAGCAGAGCTGCGAGGTATCTTAAATATCCCCTCCCTTGAGGGGAGGGGATAATTGGTAACCCCGAAGCTG
>JBAQLU010000077.1:0-2088 GCA_049302065.1 Thermodesulfovibrionales bacterium | reverse complement strand
TCTTGCAAAAGTCTTGCAATCATGATGTAGCCGCAAACTTTAGTTTGCGTGTTTTCTTTGTTTTCAGTGCCTTACAAACGCAGGCTAAAGCCTGCGGCTACCAGAATAGGACTTTTGCAAGAGCCTCGCTATTGAAAACATTATCTGTTATCACCTCCTTCAGCCTGTTAACTTAGCCGAATTAATGCTATAGCAATTGCTTTATTGATAATAATTATACAATTTAATTGTTATTTTAATATATTACGAAATTTAAAGCATAAAAGCAATAGATATACATTAATAATATTATACATTAAAATCAGGTTATATAAAGAGGCTATCTGCTTTATTTTCAATCAATATTACGCATATAAAGGTTTATTTCCTGATAGACTATTTTTGATTATTCATCAGGGCATTCCTCATTATTTCAACAGGAGGCCTTTTACCTGTCCAGAGTTCAAATGCAAAAATGCCCTGCCATAAGAGCATCCCGAGACCATCAAGGGCAATACACCCTTTGTCTTCTGCCTGTTCAAGAAGACGAGTCTTTTTATATATGAGGTCGCAGACGATCTGTTCTTTCCTTAAGCGGGATGTGTTAAAAGGTAAAGGATCTTCTTTTTTGAGACCTAATGGCGTTGCATTAATGATTACATCGAATCTGTCAATTATGAATATGTCTTCGGCAACAGATACGTTCTTGCGGATTTTCTTTAAATCATCTGCGAGTTTATCAACCTTGCCTTTATCAATGTCATATAAAAAAAGCGCTTTTGCCTTTTGGCTAAGATAATAACTTATTGCCCGGGACGCGCCGCCAGCGCCTATTATGACAATTTCCTTTCCATCAGTTGAAATCCCGTTCTCTGAAAGAGACTGCATAAACCCTCTCCCATCGGTGTTATGCCCGGTGAGTTTGCTATCCGAATTCACTATGGTATTGACTGCACCGATAAAGGATGCCTCTTCGTTAACCTCATCGAGAAACGGCATCACCTTTTCCTTATGCGGAATAGTGATATTCAGACCGCATATGTTCATAGCCTTAATAGCAAAGACAGCTTTTTCAAGATGGTCAGGATGCACAAGAAAAGGGACATAACAATAATTAAGGTTAAGATCTTCAAACGCTGCATTATGCATTGCCGGAGAAAGGGTATGTTCTACAGGATATCCAAAGATTCCTGTAATTTTTGTCCTGCCGTTAATATTCATATTCTCTACTGCTCCTTTCTTTGCAACTAATTTTATTTTTCTTTATAGTACAATTTTAGCACTTCTGTACTTTATTTCAATCTCAGATCCTGTCTTCGTATCGAACTATAAAAACACTGTATCCTTCATCAGCAAGAGTCCTTGCAAGCTTATACGCTTCTTCTTTTATGCTGAACTTACCGATTCGTACCCTGTAAAATCTGCTCCCCTTAATCTTTGCCTCCGTCAGATATATCGTGGCGTACTTCAGATCAAGAGACAGCTTGAGCCGTGATGCATTCGAGAGTTCTTTGAAAGAACCAACCTGTATAGTGAACGGTCCTGTGTCTGACAAATATCTCACTTCTTTAATGTAAGAAGTATCCCTGCCAATATATTCAATCCTGACCTCCGAGGTGCCTTGCCCTATGAGACCGATTTCTTTCGCTGCAGCATAGGATAAATCCAGTTCTCTTCCGGATACAAACGGGCCCCTGTCATTCACCGTGCAATTAACGCTTTTATTGTTTGAAATGTTTGTAACCTTCAGTTTCGTGCCAAAGGGATATTCACGATGAGCACAGGTAAGGGCGTTCATATCATAGATTTCTCCTGAAGATGTCGGTTTTCCATGGAAATCAGGGCCATACCATGAGGCAACACCAAACCCTGTTTTGTGATAACCCTCATAACTGAAGATGCCGCATGAGGATAGAAGAAATAATGGTATGAGAAGGAAAGCAACCCTCATTGTAATTCCCTTATTTTCACGCCTCCATTTTGTTAATCAAAAGAATTCCTCGAAGCTCAGCTTCGGGGTTCCCAATTATTCCCTCCCCCTTGAGGGGGGAGGGTTAGGGTGGGGGTGTTTGATGAAAATGTTTTCAACACCCTCCCCTTAATCCCCTC
>JBAQLU010000076.1:0-38934 GCA_049302065.1 Thermodesulfovibrionales bacterium | reverse complement strand
TGTGGGACAGGTTTGAGTTTGTGTATACCCCGAAGCACGGAAGCTGGTTGAATATGGCCGAGATAGAATTGAACGTGCTTACGGGCCAGTGCCTGAACAGAAGAATCGACGATATCGAAATTGTTAGAAGAAGCTGGCATTGATGATGGAGTGGCTTCGGCCTGCCGGCATAGGACTTGCCTATTTTATCGCCTACTATTTTGGCAATGATGCGATATCACGATTTCATATTCTGGGGCCATTCGTAGTGATGCTTATGTCAGGCACAGTGGCCTTTGAATCTCTGGTATTGGGAGAAGTGGCCTCCGAGAAAATTGGCTATGAACCCAATCGTGCTTATCAAATTCAATCGGGTCTGGCCAATGCGGCTACAGCCATCACGGCCTTGCTTGTTTATGTGCTGGATTGGGGGCGATATGCGGATGCCACCATTGTTACAGCGATGTTGATGTTCTTTACTTTCTCGGCTGCCAATCATGTCGCCACAGCAATAATGGAACGGAACATGAAACCTGTCAATTTACTGCGTCCGGCCATGGCATTGTTATTGATTGGCTTCCTGTTTCCCCCCATGATCAAAGCGCTGACTCAGTAAAACTTTGCACAGCATGTATGAGAACAGAAAACGAATCAATAAATCCACCGGACGCTCGTTCCTCGCGCCGGTGATTATTTCGTATCTTTGGTAAAATACTTAAAAAAGAAAGAGGTGCTGTTTATGATTAGATCCATGGTGTTTGTGCTGTTAGCCTTAATGATCCTGTCCAGCCCTGCATATGCGGGCTGGCTTGATGATGTTAGTAACGGTGTCCGTAATATAAAAGATATTACTGATACTTCCAAAGATGTGGTCAAGCAGCCGGAGACAAAAGAAGATCCCGGGAAAGATAGCGCCGATCGAAATGTCCCTGAAGCCAGACCCTCGAAAACATCTCAAAAATCCGGTTCTGAGGAAGGCGGTCAGGACATTGTAGCTTCTGAAGAGATCTACGGCAAATACGATTTCATTCCCGGTGACAAGGTCATATTCTACGATGACTTTAGTGACACCGATGTCGGAGAATTCCCGCGCAAATGGTCACTGAAAGGTCCCGGGGCAGGAGGGAATACCGTAGAAGTGGTTGACTATAAAGGCAAAAGATATCTGCGCTCCGTCCCCCCGGCATCGAAAGAGGAGGGGGTGGCAGCGACTTCACTATTCATAAGATTAGCAGCAAATGGCGACATGCCCGAGAAATTCACCGTCGAATTCGATGCCGTACTTAATCAAACAAATGGTTATCTCAATGAATATTACCTGCTTATGTTTGATGACGATGGATGGCCCACTCGTATGCCGGGATCAATCTACATCTCGGGAGAAAAGGGAAAATCCCAAAATACCTCTACCTCTGTGGATAAGAATGACGGCAGGGTCCATCATATTGCTGTGAGCGTTAACGGAACATTTGTTAAGGCATACATAGACAATCAAAGGGTGGTGAATGATCCTGACGCCATAACAAGACCTGTTAAGCACATCGGTATCACTATGCACGCAAACCACGGCTATTCAGAGACGGTTATGTTCACAAATTTAAGGTTGGCAGAAGGCGGGAAAGATATCAGGTCAGCACTCAATACCGAAGGTAAAATTGTGACCCATGGGATCCTTTTCGATACGGGTTCAGATAAGATAAGGCCAGAGTCCCTTCCTACTCTCAAGAAAATACTTGCGATATTGGAAGAGAATCCTGACCTGAAATTCTCTATTGAAGGCCACACTGACAATCAGGGCAGGAAAGAAACCAACCAGCCGTTGTCCGAAAAGAGAGCAAGTGCAGTGAAATCATGGTTGACAGGCAAGGGGATTTCTGAAGCCAGATTAAAAACCAAGGGCTGGGGAGATACAAAACCTATCGATACCAACGATATGCCTGAGGGTAGGGCAAACAACAGAAGGGTCGAGTTCGTAAAGTATTAAAGGACTTATAATAGAACAGACTTTTGTTATCGTTCAAAGCGGAGTAGTCTAAATAGAAAGATCACTGCTGATACGATTTCAGGAGTTCTATAATCTTATCGAGTTCTTCAAATACCTATTTCAGCAGAAATGTATAGCAAAAAAACAAAAGGGTTGGATCAGGCATATTTATTTTCTTCTTTTTTTTTAAAGCCATGAAGTGGTATTATTGATAGTATCCTGCCTTTGAAGTCAGAGATGCCTCAAAGCTTCAAGGAGTTAGGGAATTTTATTCTATACAAGTGGGGTTAAATTATGGGCAAGAAACTGTATGTAGGAAGTATTCCGTTCAGTGCAACAGAGGAATCTCTTCGGGAGCTTTTCTCAGGTATTGGGGAGGTTGAATCAGTAAAAATAATTACTGATGCAGACACAGGGCGTTCTAAGGGTTTTGGCTTTATTGAAATGTCATCTGCAGAGGATGCTAAAAAAGCCATAGAACAATTAAACGGCACAAAATTCATGGAGCGTTCTTTGACCGTTAATGAGGCAAGACCCCAGCAGCCAAGGGAAGGACGAGGTTTCGGCGGAGGCAGAGGGGGCGGCTTTGGACAAGGAAGGGGATCAGGTTATGGGAGAGACAGGAGATAAATTATCATAGAGATAAGAGTAGTTGGCAATGATATAGAAAAAGCTATTAAAATTCTGAAGCGCAAAGTTCAGACTGAAGGTTTGCTCAAAGAAATCAAGACGAGAAGTTTCTATGAAAAACCTTCAGTAAAAGAAAAACGAAAACGCGCAGAGGCGAGCAAGACAAGGGCGAAGGCTAAGAAGTTTAGAAGATTTTAATAAGATTCTAATAAAAAACCTTTTTTTGTTAACTTTTTGCACTACTGCGGATATTGCCGCCTTCATGGCCTATAGAATGGGCCGTTCGGTGCTTCTACCCGCACAAAATATCAAGCTAAAAGGAGGAATAAACAATAGCTAATCAAAGACGAGTATTGCCCGGCAGGGTCGCTGATCTTACCCGTGTAAACAACCAGATCAGGCTGATTAAAGCCAAAGAGATACGGGTCGTTGCCGATGAAGGGCAAATCGGCATTATGGATATTGAATCTGCATTAAAGTTGGCTGGGGAAAGAGATTTAGATCTTGTGGAAGTCAGCCCCGATGCTGATCCGCCGGTCTGTAAGATCATGGATTACCGGAAGTTCAAGTTCGATAATAGCAAGAAACTTCAGAAGTCCAGAAAAAAACAGGCGACGCAAACCCTCAAGGAAATCAGGATGCGCCCGTTGATTGATACCCATGATTACGAGTTCAAGAAGCGGAATGCCCGGAAATTTATTGAGCATGGAGATAAGATTAAGGTGACAATGCGTTTTAAAGGGCGAGAAATGAGTCGCCAGGAACTTGGGGCGAAGGTTCTGAACAGGTTGGTGTTGGAACTGGCAGATATCGCAAAAGTGGAAATACAGCCTAAGATGGAAGGCCGCCAGATGGTGATGATTCTTATGGCCTTGTAGGTATGTTGATATTTTCTAACTTGACGCTTATTTGAATGTAACGTTGTTTCAACCCATAGTAGAAAGCTCACCTTTAGGAAGAAAGCAGTAAAACTGTTTTCGATGTAATAGTTAGAAATATCTATCACCGCATTTTTGTCTTCATCTGTTACGTGTCTGATCTTAACCCAAAAAATGCATTTGGATAAAGAGACGGCAGGCACATATGCATCAAAACCTCTTGAACGCAGAATTTGCGTCTGTATAGTATCTAAACGCTAAGAATGAAAACGTGCACGTTATCCGGATCATTAAAGCGCTCACAAAGGTGCTGCACAAGAGCTTTTGCTGCACATATGCCTGCCGTCAATTGCATTTTTGGGTTAAATGCTATGGTATTATAAAAGATTCACTTCAGTAATATACTATAATGAAAAGAGAGGTGGATTAAAAATGTGTGCTGAGAATCGTCCGGATGTAAAAGCAGTTATGGATAATCTCAGGAAACCCATGCCATTTGTCAAAAAGATCGGCCTTATCATAAAAAATTCAGCCCTTAAAATAATAAGGTTGAAGGGCTGCTGTGGACATCCCGGAGAACCGGGATGCTGAGTGAAATAGAAGACCTCGCCGGTCGGCGAAGTTCTGTAACAATCTTTGACCCTTTACCCTGGATTCTCTTTTTTCATACGATCCCTCTCAACTCGAAACCATTGAAAAAATAAGCAATATCGGGTAATATTAATCTCTAACTCCAGAAGGGGACAATGGTAAAGTGGATGATTCATCATCAAAAATCCTCTCTTATGATGGGAAGGTCTTGTGAAAGAACTTGAGAAATTAAGAAAAGAAATCGATGAGATTGATACCAAAATCCTGAATCTTCTGAACAAAAGATCCGATATAGTCCTGAACATTGCCAATATCAAACGGAACAAGCAGGCAAAATTCTATTCGCCTGAACGTGAAAGGCAGATATTAGAACGACTCACAAACCTCAATAAAGGGCCGTTTCCGAATGAAACCCTGAAGGTCATTTACCGTGAGATTCTCTCGGCCTCTCTATCACTCGAAGAGCCCTTAAAGGTTGCCTGTTTGGGACCACTTGCGACTTTTACTCATCTTGCAGGCCTCAGACATTTTGGGGCATCCGCTTCTTTTGTGCCGGTTGGAAGCATCAAAGATGTTTTTGACGCTGTTGAAACCGATAAGGCTGATTTCGGGGTTGTGCCCATTGAGAACTCAAATGAAGGTGTCGTCAGTTATACACTTGATATGTTCATGGACTATGATCTCAAAATCTCTGCCGAGGTAATGCTCGAAATATCCCAGAACCTTCTTTCAAAGAGCGGGGATAAATCAAAGATAAAAAAAGTTTATTCTCATCCGCATGCAGCAGCACAATGCAGGAGATGGCTTGAATCAAACCTTCCCGGGATACCGGTGCTTGAAATTACCAGCACTGCTAAGGCAGCTGAGTTTGCAGCACGGGAAGATGCTGCTGCTGCTATTGCGAGCGAACTGGCTGCTAAAGTTTACGCCCTGAATTTTGTCGAGAAAAATATCGAAGACAGCAGGCACAACTTTACAAGGTTCCTTGTTATCTCTAAAGAATTCCCTAAAAGGTCAGGACGGGATAAGACCTCTGTCATGCTATCCCTGAAAGACAGACCCGGCAGCCTTTATAGCAGCCTTGAACCTTTCAAAAAGGCGAAGATCAACCTGACCAAAATTGAATCGAGGCCCTCTAAAAGGAAGGCATGGGAATATATCTTCTTTGTAGATATGGAAGGGCATATAGAAGACAGTAAACTGAAAAAAGTAATCGAAGCTGTGAAAGACAATTGCCTTTATCTCAAGGTTCTTGGATCATATCCCCATGGAGGACTTTAATGATTAAACCACCATCTTATATCGCAGATATAAAACCCTATGTCCCCGGAAAACCTGTAGAGGAACTCGAACGCGAACTGGGGATTAAGGATTCTGTAAAGCTTGCATCCAATGAGAACCCTTTGGGTCCATCGCCAATGGCTTTAAAGGCGATATTGGATGATCTGGCAAATACAAAACATTCGAACAGCTTAAACAGGTATCCGGATGGAAGCGGATATTATATTAAGAAAGCATTATCAGAAAAACTGTCTGTTTCTGAAGATGAGATAATCCTGGGGAACGGCTCAAATGAACTGATCGACATCGCTGCAAGGACATTTCTCAAGCCTGGAGATGAGGCTGTCATGGCCCATCCATCGTTTGTTGTCTATCCGATGTCAGCTCAGGCAATCGGCGCGAAATCTCTTCAGATACCATTGAAAAATTACACTCATGACCTCGATGCCATGGCCGATGCAGTTACACCCCTGACCAAAATGCTTTTTATTGCGAATCCAAATAACCCGACCGGAACTATCAACAAACAGGACGAATTTGACCGCCTGATGAAACGGGTTCCTGATGGGATATTAGTCGTAGCAGATGAGGCTTACTATGAATATGTTGCAGACCATGATTACGCTGACAGTATGAAGCATTTCAGAGAAGGAAGAGATATGCTAATACTCAGGACATTTTCCAAAATGTATGGCCTTGCAGGTCTCAGAATCGGGTATGGCATAGCCAGAAAAGATATAATCACTGAAGTCAATAAGCTCAGGCCGCCTTTTAATACAAGTTCTATCGCACAGAAAGCAGCTTTATGGGCCCTGAAAGACGACAATCATGTCAAAGCTACAAGGGAGATTAATGAAGAGGGTAAAAAATACCTCTATAGGGAACTTGATTCACTTGGACTGAAATATGTCCCTACAGAAGCAAACTTCATATATATGCCCTTGGAACAGGATTCACTTGCTCTTAATGATAAATTACTAAGACAGGGTGTAATTATCAGACCAATGGGCCCGCAGTCAATCAGGGTAACCATTGGCTTGCCTGAAGAAAATAGAAGATTTATTGAGGCGTTAAAGAAAGTCATCAGTCAATAGTCGTTGTTTAAGTAGGGCCACCTATGTGTCATTCCCGCTTGTCGGGAATCTTTCCGAAAAAGAAGGATTCTGGACAAGCCAGAATGACGTAATTGCACACAAGGATGTGGTTTTACTTTGTGGACTTTTTAATAAATACGGAGGAATAAATGGATATTATTGTCTTAAGTCCAGGCGCAACAGAAAAGGAACTCAGACATATCGTAAAAAAGCTTGAAAGCCGAGGTCTCCAGGCGCATATATCAAAAGGCACTGAAAGAACAATCATCGGAGTCATAGGGGATACCTCCAAGATAACCGAGGAGGAAGAGAATGCCATAAGGGTGATGCACGGCGTAGAAGATGTAATGAGGATCCTGAAGCCCTACAAACTTGCAAGCAGGGATTTCAAGGCAAAGGATACGGTAATAAATGTAGGAGGGCAAATAATCGGAGGCAAAAAAATACAGGTGATTGCAGGGCCCTGCGCTGTAGAGAACAAAACCATACTCATGAATATTGCAGAGAAAGTAAAGGATGCAGGCGCTTCATTCATCAGGGGCGGGGCATTCAAGCCGCGCACTTCCCCGTATTCTTTCCAGGGCCTTGGTGAAGAAGGCCTGAAATATCTTGCAGATGTGAGGAAGAAATGGGGACTTCCGGTTGTAACAGAATTGATGGATCCGAGGGATATGGAGGTCATAGCAAAATATGCTGATATCATTCAGATAGGGGCAAGGAACATGCAGAATTTCAGACTGCTGCTTGAGGCCGGCACATCCAAAAAACCGATCTTACTGAAAAGAGGATTATCAGCAACTATCAAAGAATGGCTAATGGCTGCCGAATATATAATGTCAAAGGGAAATCACTATGTAATCCTCTGTGAAAGGGGCATAAGGACATTCGAGACAGCGACAAGAAATACCCTTGACCTGAGCGCAGTGCCTGTTCTCAAGAAACTTACACATTTGCCCATTATTGTGGACCCAAGCCACGGGGTCGGCAGGTGGGATCTTGTTGCACCTATGGCAAAGGCTGCTGTGGCAGCAGGGGCTGACGGGCTTATGATCGAGGTTCATACAAATCCTGAAGAGGCCCTGTCTGACGGCGAACAATCTCTGAGGCCGGGTGATTTTAAGAAACTGATGAAAGAACTGAAACCAATAGCTGCTGCTGTTGGAAGGGAGATATGAATATAAATCGAAACGGGGACACGGGGACACGGGGACACGGAGACACTACTCCCATGCACCCATTCACCAAGTCACCGAGTCGTCTTTTTTTCGATAGGGTAACCATACTCGGAGTTGGCCTGATCGGTGCCTCTTTTGCACTTGCGCTGAAGAAAAATAAGCTTTGTAATAAAATAACAGGTCATGGCAGGAATGAGAATAACCTTAAGAAGGCGAGAGAGAAAGGGATCATAGACGCATATGTCCTTGATCCGATGGAAGCGTGTAAAGATTCAGACCTTGTCTTGTTTGCTGCCCCGGTCGGAAGTTTTCTCGATATTACAAAAAAAATATGCAGTTCTTTTAAACAAAGCTCGATTATTACAGATGTCGGCAGTGTCAAGGGAAAGCTTGTGCATGATATGGAAGCATTAATGCCGAAAGGGACTTCTTTTGTTGGAGGGCATCCTATCGCAGGCAGTGACCGTTCAGGGATTGATACAGCATCCGCTGGTATTTTTCAAAATGCAAAGTGCATTATCACTCCCACCGGTGAAACAGACAAAAGCGCCCTCAAAAAGGTCATAACTATGTGGAAGACCTTTGGCTCGAGGGTTAGACTGATCGATCCTGATATACATGACAGGATCTATGCAGCTGTAAGTCATCTCCCTCATATCATTGCATACGAAATTATAAATACAGTTGCAGATATAGACAGTTCATATCTTGAATTTTCAGGACAAGGCTTTAAAGATACTACCCGGATAGCATCAAGCCGGCCGGAGTTATGGCGTGATATCTGTACTTTTAACAAGGATAATCTCCTTGACTCTATCGAGATTTTCAAAAAAAATCTTGATAGAGTCAGTCAGTATCTCAGGGATCATGATTCTGAATCCCTTGAAAAGGATTTTAAAAAGGCCCGGACACTGAGGAAAGGTATTGGACAGGATTGAACTTAATAAAGCAAAACGTTTTAAAGGCGAGTTTTCTCCAACCCCTGACAAATCCATATCTCACAGGGCTGTAATCTTCTCTTCCCTGTCAAAAGGGGAAAGCATAATCAGGAATTTTCTGAGGGCAGAAGACCCAATGAGCACGGTCAATGCCTTCAGGGCCTTAGGTGTGGATATAAAGGATAAAGGCGATGATATAGTTGTAAATGGCAATGGAATTTATGGTCTTGCAGAATCTCATAATATCATCGATTGCGGAAACTCGGGGACGACAATCAGGCTGCTTTCAGGGGTGCTTGCAGGCAATCCATTCTTCTCCGTGCTTACCGGTGATGAGTCTTTAAGAATAAGACCCATGGCAAGGGTCATAAACCCTTTACAGCAGATGGGGGCAGAGATTATGGCACGGGCAGAGAATAAATACCCTCCACTCGCGATCAAGGGTAAAAAATTACAGTCAATACAATACAAAATGCCTGTAGCCAGTGCACAGGTAAAATCGGCAATCCTTCTTGCAGGTCTTTATGCGGACGGAGAGACTGTAGTCGCAGAACCTGCCAAGTCGAGGGACCATACTGAACGAATGCTGCCGGCATTTGGCGCCTCAATTAATGTAAATGGACTTCATGTCAGCGTAAAAGGCGGGACAGAATTGAAAGGCACCGAGGTTTATGTTCCGGGAGACTTTTCGTCCGCTGCATTTTTTATTATCGGTGCATTGCTGATCAAGGACTCTGATATTACGATAACCGGCGTGGGGATGAATCCGACAAGGACAGGGCTTCTGAGCGTTCTCAGGGAAATGGGTGCAGAAATTGAGGTACATAATATAAGAAACTTGTCAGGTGAACCTGTTGCGGATATTCACTGCAAAGGCGGTGCAGAGCTGAAAGCTGTAAGTATTAAAAAGGAAGAAATCCCTGCGCTTATCGATGAGTTTCCGATCCTCTGTGTAGCTGCCACTCAAGCCAATGGAACAACAACCATCAGAGGTGCGGAAGAATTGCGGGTAAAAGAGTCTGACAGGATAAGGAGTATGGCAACAGAACTCAGGAAAATGGGAGTTGCGATTGAAGAGTTCGGGGACGGTCTCAGCATAAAAGGGCAGAGCGGTCTGAAAGGCGCGATTATAGAAAGTTACAGTGATCACAGGATTGCGATGGCAATGGCAATGGCTGGACTCATTGCTGACGGTGAAACGATAATACATGGCATTTCTTCTGTCAACATTTCGTTCCCCGGATTTTTTCAGATAATAAGGAAATTGACATTATGAAGCAGGTTATTGCAATAGACGGCCCTTCAGGTTCAGGGAAGACCACTATAGCCAAGCTTATTGCAAAAGAACTTGGATTTAACTACCTCGACACAGGCGCCTTATACAGGGCTGTTGCTATGTCTTTAATAAAGAATATGATAAGGCCTGAAGACACTGATGATAAGCTGAGGGATATCCTGAAAAAGACGCTTGTTACTTTCAATAATGGAAGGGTGTTCCTGAATGGTCAGGATGTTTCAGAAGACATAAGGTCGAAAGAGATTGACCATTACTCTTCTGTATTTTCAGCCAGAAAGATTATAAGGGATTTTCTTCTCGACGCTCAGAGGGAAGCTGCTTTGCATGACGACCTTGTTGTTGAAGGCAGAGATACTACCACAGTTGTCTTCCCTGATGCGAAAAAAAAGATTTTCCTGGATGCCTCTGTGGAGGAAAGGGCTAAAAGACGATATCTCCAGTTCAGGGGACAAGGCATTGATATAACTATGAATGAGGCGAAAATGAATATAATAGAGAGGGATAAACGTGACGCAAGCCGTGATATAGCGCCTCTCAGGGTTGCAGAAGAAGCCCTCCTGATAGATTCATCGAATCTTTCTGTAGAACAGGTTAAGAATAATATCATTGACTTTGCAAGAACTGACCCATGAGTTCTTTTTATTGGGTTTTTGGAAATTTAAAAAGCAAAGAGCTTGGGGCAAAGACTTTTTACTCTATGCTCTTCGCTCTTCGCTCAATGCTCATATAATGGAAATAATGACAGCAAAGACCGCAGGATTCTGTTTTGGAGTAAAAAGGGCTATTGATATAGCTTTTCAGATAGCCATGGAAAAACGTAAAGGTATATATACCCTTGGACCAATAATCCATAATCCGCAGGTAGTAGATAAGCTCAGGGAAAAGGGGATTATTCCAATCGAAAATATTAAAGCAAAAAAAGACATACGGGCACTGATAATCAGAACCCATGGAATACCTCTCAAACTCTCCAAAGAGATTTCTTTAAAAGGCTATGAGATCATAGACGCAACTTGCCCATTTGTAAAAAAGGCCCAGTATTATGCTAAACTCCTTAGTGAAGAAGGGTACCAGGTAATTATTCTTGGGGAGAAAAACCATCCGGAGGTAAAAAGTCTGATGAGTTATGTTATTGATAATGCAATAGTTATTGACGGCAAAACATCATTGCCAAAACTCAGAAGCAGGGTGGGGATAGTTGTCCAGACCACGCAACCTCTGGATGCTTTGAAAAAGGTTTTGTCTGAGGCCATAATACATGCAAAAGAGATAAAAGTATATAATACAATATGTAATTCTACGGCCCTGAGATTGAAGGAAACAGAAAATATGGCCAATAAGGTTGATGTAATGTTTGTTGTTGGCGGGAAAAACAGTGCGAATACAACTCAGCTCACAAAACTCTGCAAGTCTCTTTCAGTGCCGACACATCACATAGAGACGTCCTCTGAGATTAGAAAAGAGTGGATTGAGAAGGCAAATAAAATTGGCATTACAGCCGGGGCTTCAACCCCAAAGTGGATAATAAAAGAAGTAGACAAAAGAATTAGATATATAGGAGGGTGACAGGTTAGTGGAACTTAGAAACGATGAAATGGAAAAACTCTATGCTGAAACTTTTCAAAGTATTGAAGAAGGGACGATACTGAAAGGGAAAATTTTGGCATTGAGACAAGACGGTGTTATTGTCGATATCGGATACAAATCCGAAGGTTTTATCCCGATTGAGGAATTTACAAATCAGGAGATGGCATCACTCGAACCAGGCACACATATAGACGTCTTTGTTGAAAGATTAGAGGACTCAGAAGGGGTTATAAGGCTGTCGAAGGATCGTGCGACAAAGATCAAAGTATGGGATAACCTTGAGCTTGCGCTGCGGGATGGCAGCCCTGTAGAAGGCAAGATTACAGGAAAAACAAAAGGTGGCCTGTTAGTCGATATATCGGGGGTAAGTGCATTTCTTCCTGGTTCACAGGTTGATGTAAAGCCCATAAAAGATATCGATAATCTTATCGGGAAGAAAACATCTTTCAAGGTTATAAAACTGAACAATAAGCTTTCCAACGTCATTGTATCAAGAAGGGCGATTCTCGAAGGAGAGATCCAGAAAAAGAAGGGTGAGACCCTTGAGAAGTTAAAAGAAGCTCAACTCATGAAGGGGGTTGTAAAAAACATTACAGACTACGGCGTATTTGTTGACCTTGGAGGAATAGATGGACTGCTGCATATATCAGATATCTCCTGGGGACGCATTAACCATCCATCAGAATTTTTTGCTATAGGAGATGAGATCGAAGTCCTCATTCTGAAATATGATGAAGAACATGAGAAAGTAACCTTAGGGTATAAACAGAGAAAACCGGACCCCTGGTCAATTGTTGATGAAAAATATCCTGTTGGCAAAAGAGTAAAGGGGAAAGTTGTCAGCATCACAGATTATGGGGCATTCATCGAACTTGAAGAGGGACTTGAGGGACTCGTGCATATATCCGAGATAGACTGGCTATCCCGACCGAAACACCCTTCAAAGTATCTTTCTATAGGGGAGACTGTCGAAACTGTTGTATTGAAGGTTGATAAAGAAGAAAGACGGCTTTCCCTGAGCATAAAGCAGATAAAACCGAGTCCGTGGGAGATGGTTTCGCAGCGGTATAGTGTTGGGCAGAAGATTTCAGGCAAGGTCAAAACTATTACCGATTTCGGTGCTTTTGTGGGTCTTCCTGAGGGAGTAGACGGTCTTATACATATATCTGACCTTTCATGGACAAAGCATATAAAGCATCCGTCGGAGATTCTCAGGAAAGGACAAAAGATCGAGGCAGTTATCCTGGGCATAGAACCTGAAGCTGAAAAAATGGCTCTTGGTCTGAAGCAGATAGAGACCGATCCCTGGATGCATGATATTCCTGAAAGGTTAAAACTGGGCTCTGAGGTCAATGGGAAAGTGCTTACAATCACTGATTTCGGTATCTTCGTCGAACTGGAGGGGGGGGTTGAGGGCCTTATTTACTCTTCTGAAATTATCAAACCTGCATCAGGAAAGATCGAGGATGTTATGAAAACAGGCGAAAACATCAATATAAGGATAATAAAGATAGATTGCGAAGAGAGAAAAATCGGATTGAGCATGAAAAATCTGAAAAGGGTTGAAGAGTGAAAAAATTCCTTCTGATTTTTTTTGGTCTGTTCATACTCATTTTTTTTATCAGCCTTCTCTTTGTATTTTTTCAAAAAAACATACCCATGGGAGAGCGGGTCGCGCTTATACGTGTAGAAGGGCCGATCTTTGACTCAAAAGATACCATTGACGAGCTCAAAGGACATCTAAAAGACCCGTCAATCAAGGCTATCATCCTGCGTATTGACAGCCCGGGAGGTGCGGTAGCGCCTTCACAGGAGATCTATGAAGAGGTGAGAAAAGCTGTCACAAAAAAGAAAATAGTAGTTTCCATGGGCTCTGTAGCAGCCTCGGGAGGCTATTATATCGCTTCACCTGCTACAAGGATTGTTGCCAACCCGGGGACGCTTACAGGGTCAATCGGGGTAATCATGGAAATCCCCAACTTTGCGGGACTCATGAATAAACTCGGCATCAAAAGTGAGGTAGTAAAAAGCGGCAGACACAAAGATATAGCGTCTGTATTCCGTGGTATTAAAAAAGAGGATAGGGAGATACTCCAGAATGTACTTGATAATGTACACGATCAATTTATATTGGCAGTTGCTGAGGGGCGAAAGATGCTCCTTGAAGATGTCCGGAAGATCGCAGATGGTCGGATATTCACCGGTGAACAGGCGCTCAAGGTAGGCCTTATTGATGAAATCGGCAACCTTGAGGATGCTGTAAAAGTAGCTGGAAAGCTCTCCGGTATAAAAGGAGAACCGGAAGTGGTCAGCAAGAAAGAAAGATTTTCCTTCACAGACTTGCTGAAAGGAAGCATGCCGAAAGAACTGACAGATGTTTTCCCGTCAGTGAAAATAAAATACTTATTTACACCTTAATTTTTCAGGAGGTCATTTGGTATGACTAAATCAGTCCTTATAGAAAAAGTATCAGAAAGGGTTGGCAGCCTTACAAGAAAGCAGACTGAAATTGTGGTTGATACTGTTTTTGAAAGTATAAAAGACGCATTGGTTAAAGGTGAGAAGATTGAAATAAGAGGTTTTGGCAACTTTAAGCCAAAGAGCAGGAGACCGAGGAGGGCAAGAAACCCGAAGACAGGTGAGAAGGTCGATGTGCCGGAGAAAAGGGTTCTGCATTTTAAGGTGGGGAAGGCCCTGAGAGAGGCGATGAATCCGAAGTAGTACTTCTCTTTCCCCAATTCTATTTTCTTTTATACTTTGTCGAGGCAAATGACTGTCTTTGACAGTTTTTTGCAATTTCTATTAAATATAACCTGCACAAAAAAGAACTTTTTCATCGCATTTCTCGTTTTTTGTCACGACCAATACAAGGGATATCAGACAACCTTCATGATGGTTACACAAAAAATCTATAAATAAAAATCTCTTCAAATCTTGACCAACAACTTCGGTTAGAAAGAGAGATTTTGTGTCATCTAAGACCTATCGCACTTTCTCCCTAAACATCGTAGATCAGGAGATTGATTCCATGGTATCGCAAAATGCGATACCATCTCGCAAACATCTTGGAGGCTATAATCCCTATGTCTTCACCGAGCAGGGAGTTGCAATGCTCTCCACTGTGCTGAACAGCGACCGGGCGATTGAGGTGGATATTCAGATCATGCGGGCGTTTGTAAAGCTGCGGGAGATGCTTTCGACCCATAAAGACCTCGCCCGGAAACTTGCCGACATGGAAAAGAAATACGACGCACAGTTCAAAGTTGTCTTTGATGCGATAAGACAACTTATGAAACCGGATGAGACGAAGAGTAAAAAGCCGATTGGGTTCAGGCGGGAGCCGGAAAAATGAAGAGAGCGAGTCTCACGCTGAGCCTTGCCGCTCACTAAGTACCAAGTCAAGAATTAAATATGGTGTCCCCGGAATTCGGCCCGGAATTCGGAATTCAGTCGTTTGAGAGGAATGTGGATAATGGGAGTCACTGAGCTTTATGAGAGGGAGAATTGATTTGACTGGAAAATGCGAAATGCAAGAAACAAGACCCCGCGTCCCTTTCCCGGAGAGTTTGTGATGGTGTCCCGAATCTACTTTCTCCCGTTTTTCCTCTGTTGCGCTTTATAGCTGTTTTTTATATCATATGTGAAATTTATTGGAGGAGCGATATTGTCAAAGAGAGACCGTACTCATTTGACAGGAAAATCGGGGTTTGATCCGTGGCTCTGAAGATTAAACCCTCATATTTTTATACTCTCTACAGACCGTCCAAATGTGACCTCCGGTTATATCTGCAGCAAAAAGGCCTTGAGCCTGCCCCGCCCAGTGAATTCGAACAGTTAATTTTTAGACTTGGGCAGAGACATGAGAAGAACCATCTCTCCACTTTCCCCGCGTTTACTGAGTTGACCGGCAAACCTGCCGAAAGGACTCTGGAGGAAATTCGTAGAGGAAGCCCCGTTATATACCAGGGAGAGCTCCGAGCCCAAGTGTCCGTGGACGGCCAGGTGATCGAGGTTGTAGGCATTCCCGACTTCATGATTAAAGAGGGAGCAGGTTATTTTATTCGTGACTGCAAGATGGCCCGTCATGCAACTGAAGATAAACACCCTGAAATACCGAGACAGTTGCAAATATATGGCTGGCTTTTTGAAAAAGCAACCGGCAAACGTCCGCTGAAGCTTGAGGTGCTTAAAGGTGACGGAGGCATTGAACTGATCGCTTATGAGGACGAAGCCGCGTCTCTTTCATACCTGCAGGAATTATTGAAAGTTATCGGGTTGCCGAAAGAGCCGTATTCTCCCGTAGGATGGACTAAATGTATAAGTTGCGGTTTCAATGATTTCTGCATGTCACAAGCTTATGAATCACAATCAGTTGCGCTCCTCCCCGATGTTGATCAGGGTCTTGCGAGACGTTTGAAGGAATTGGGAGTTCTCAAAATTGAAGACCTTGCGGCAAAGTACAATGAAACCAGCCTTTCAGAATTGAAAAGACCTTGGGGCACTGGAGAACAAAGGGTAGGGAAAAAAGCAAAAGGTGTTCTGCTTCAGGCGAAGGCTATGCTCGAAAATAAAGAGATTGTCATTAAGAAACCAGCCATTCCAGTTTCAAAGAATTATGTGATGTTCGACCTTGAAGGCCTGCCGCCTCAAATGGACGAGTTAGATAAAATCTATCTTTGGGGGATGCAGGTCTTTGGAGAAAGACCAAGTAAATTTATATATTCGCTTGCAGAAACAGGAGTTGATGGAGACAAAAAGGGTTGGGATGATTTCCTGAAGATTGCAGGAAAGATATTTGACGAGCATGGGGATATACCATTTGTCCATTGGCATCACTACGAGAAGACAAAGATGAATACTTATATAGAGCGATATAGCGACAGGGAAGGTATTGCTGAAAGAGTACTTGCCAACCTTGTCGATCTGCTGCCTATAACGAAAGGAGCGGTCATTTTGCCTCAGCCAAGCTATAGCCTTAAAGTTGTTGAAAACCATGTCGGCTTTAAGAGAAGTCAGGAGGAATTCGGTGGCGATTGGTCTATTGCGAAATATATCGAGGCCGTCGAAACAGAAGATGAGAACGAGAGAAAGGCTATAATGAATGAGATTATTAAATATAATGAAGAGGATCTTCAGGCGACATGGGCGGTGTTTGAGTGGCTCAGAGGGATGAGGTAGATAATATGATATTGACATCGAATTATATACTCACAATAAAGCTTTTGCCGCCATGGTGTAGAATCTATGAGTACAGTACTCGTTAATCCAGAGATCATTATCTGGGCACGCAAGCGTAACGGCTTTACTGTCGATGCCCTAGCTAAGAGAATGAATCTGGAGCCACGTGAGATAACCATGTGGGAAAACGGAGATAAGACGCCGTCATATACAGTCCTTGAAAAACTTGCCTATAAACATTTTAAAATTCCACTTGCACTATTCTTTTTAACGAAACCACCTAATATAGAAGATCCTCGAAATAATTTCCGAAGACTTCCTGATTACGAGCTTAAGAGATTTTCTTACGATACCCTTCAAAAGCTCCGTCTGGGGCAGGCATATCAGGAATCTTTGGCTGCTCTTGTTCCCAAGGGAGTATTCAAACGCAAAATCTTCCGCGAATTAGACCTAAGAGGGTTGTCAGCAGAGCAACTCGCTAAAAAGACACGAGACTACCTTGGCGTATCAGTTAAAAGGCAGCTTGCTTTTAAGGGGGTCGAAGAAGCGTTCAGATATTGGCGATATGCCCTTGAGCAGGCTGGTATTTTTACCTTCAAGGATGCATTCAAAGATAAATTTATATCGGGTTTCTGTCTCCTTCATTCCGAGTGGCCAATTATTTTCATAAATAACTCAAATGCTTTTTCGAGGCAGATTTTTACTCTTGCTCATGAACTGGGCCATATCTTACTTGGAATTCATGGGGTTTCTGATGTGGATGAAACATATTTCCGATATCTTAATGCCCATGACAAAATGCTTGAAATTAGGTGTAATCAGTTTGCCGCCGAAATGCTCGTGCCCGCAGAAATGTTTTTTGGTGATGTTGAGCTGTTTGAGAAGGAGGGTTTCGGTATCATACCAGAGTTGGCAAAGAAGTATTCAGTCAGTAGAGAGGTCATTCTTCGGAGGCTCCTGGAGCACCGCGTCATAAGTGCAGAAGACTACGAGTCACTATCTGCTAAATGGAACAGAGACTATTTGCGAACGAACGGTGGTAGGAAAGGTGGGAACTATTATCTAACCAGATTAGCTTACCTGGGAGAAGGTTTTACTCGGCTTGCATTTGACAACTATGCCGCCGGGCGTCTATTGCCGGTGGAGCTAGCAAATCACCTAAATGTTAAGGCTCGCAGCCTTAAAAAATTGAGTGCATTCATTAAGGCGTAAGAATGTATGTTGTTGACACAAATGTTTTTATCCAATTGGGCTTTTATTATCCTTCACAATTTCCTACTATCTGGGATAGAATCGATAAGCTTGCACGAAATGGCACCATTCTTTCCGTGCGAGAAGTCAAGAATGAGCTTGAGTTAGGAAACGCATCTACCTATATAGCAGAGTGGGTAAAGGCAAATCGCAATATATTTAGAACTCCAAATGAAGAAGAGCTGAGCATTGTTAAAGATATCTTAAGCGACCATAGATTCCGTGGTTTGATAAGGAGAGCAAGTATTTTGAAAGGCCTTCCCGTTGCTGATCCTTTTATTATTGCAGCTGCTAAGGTGCATAATGGTATGGTCGTAACACAAGAGAATTACAAACCCGACGCTGCACGGATTCCAACTGTGTGCGAGGTGCTTAAAGTTAGATGTATCAATTTAGAACAATTTTTAAAGCGAGAAAAACTCCAATATTAAACTTTAAATTTTGGATCAGATACAACTTAAAATATAAGGGTCACCTATATTGCGCAGACTATTTATCATAGAAAGAGATATTGGAAGATTTAGAGGAGCCTCGTAATGCATCAACTACCGCCCATAGATGACGACAAGCAATTCGAGAAACTTATCCGCGACATTTGTCGATATGTGTTTAAAGAACCAACTTTTGAACTCTATGGAAAGAGAGGAGAAGGACAAGACGGTATCGACGGATGGCATGTCATAGACTCTAAGATTGTAGCTTTTCAATGTAAAAAGAAAGATCTGACAGCATACAGCGATGATAAGCTGTTTGATATCATCAAGACCGAAATGAGAACCGAGGCTCTCAAGGCCAAGGAATTTTTCAGCGACAAACAGCCAGTTACAAAATACATATTCGCAGCCACCTATAAAAACACAAAACATTTACAAAATTGTGCCGCCGCATTAACTGTCGAAACAGGTATGCCAATTGAATATTGGGGTTGGCAGACCATCGAAGAGCAAGTTCAAGAATACCATGACATACTGGAAAAATATTTCGCTCAATTCCTCATCGATCTCGGTCATTCAGCAAATAAATACGTACGCCATATTACGAAGGAAGAGATCGGAAAAGCTAAAATTACTGAAAGTCAGGCTGAATTCAATTCCGGGGACACCTTACTTATTTTCTCCTCCTCTTTTAACATAAAACTGAATATGACACCCCAGAATTCAAAAGCCGCCTCTGAATTCAGTAAGGTGTCCCCGGAATACCTTGCGGAATACCTCGTGTCCCAGGAATACCTGGAATCACCCCGGAATACCTCTTGTTTTGTTAGCGTTTTTTTCTCATTGGAGGTTTCTAATAAATGGCGCTTGCATTTGAGATACTTCAATGCCCACTCGGAAATCCCGAAGGCGAAGCCATTGATCACATGCCCGGTGTCAGTATAAGTAACGAGAATGCCGAGAGTTTCAAGTTCGGCAACTGCGCCATTTTGAGTGTTGAAATAATGGGTTCGAGATTCGCCCCCTATGTATTTAATCAAAATATTATTCTCTTCTTTTGTGAGAGAATTGAGACGGGCCTTGCCTTTATGGATGCTGAAATAAAGACGTATTTGACGGCTAAGAAAAACAATAAACTCAACTGCAAGTCCAGAGATAGACAATATAAAAATCAACGCTGCGATAGGGCGATAATAATCGTTCAATGCTGTTGGAATAATGTCTTTGATAAGATTTTTGGGTATAAGAAACACGATGAGGCTTGTAATCGCGAAGGTTGCCTGATGGCGTGGAGTGAATTTGAAAAGGTTAACGATAAATTTTATGAAGTCTTGTGTAGTCATATTCTCTCGCTAACGCCGCGAACTATGCGGAGGCTATTCGCCGTCCGCACGAGTGATTTGTTATGCTCTCTTTATTTATGACCTCTTTTTCTGTCATATACATCTATTGCAAACTTACAAAAATCTTTCCATTCACTGAAGTCATACCACCAGATAAAACGAAATTCCTGAATCCCCGATTGCTTCAATTCTTTAGATAGTCTTGAAAGTATTTTATACAGAAGGTTCTTTTCAGGCGAATCGGCATATTCCCAATCTTTAAGTGTCTCCACAGGATCATCAGAAGCGCCAATGCGATAAACGGGATGACCCAAATCTGCATTATGAAAACCGGTGCCGCTTCCGCTTTCAATTAAGCTTTTCAGGCCTAGATAAATGTATTGTTTTTCGAAAATCTCATCTGGAATAGCTTTTGAGGAAGAGTCGTCTTCATGTTTGATTATATCGATTAATCTTTTGAGTTCAGTATCCCAGTCTTCATAGAAAGATAAATAATGAATATCATTAAGAGTTCTATCAGCACCTATGGGTATAGGTGGTATTTCGCATTCGGATAATTTAATAGGGATAAACCAGCCACTGTCATATTTTTTTGTTCTTAATATCTCAACTGCCTCCAGTAATTCTTCATTCATGTAGGTTTCTTTTCGTTCATTATATTCTTTTGAGAAACATGCTAAGAAATATGCTCCATTATTTATTGCCGATTTAATCGCATCTTTCCAGAATTTGCCGGGGTCAATATCTTTTTTATCCAGCCAATACTCAATATCATTTTCAGTAAATGCTTTACATATTCTGTCAATCTGAAGAGAATTTTCCTTCACATAAGAAACAAATACGTTTCGTTTTATAGTGTTATCTTTGGCCATATATTATCGGGTCTATTATTTTGGGTATAACTTTTAATTATACCAACTTCCTATTTACAGCTTTCATGGGAAGAATATAGCATATTAAAAGGGTTTGATAAAAAAAAATCATTTGAAATCAGGGAAAATATAAATACACAACTTGGTAAAATATGAGAAAATTGTCCAGCAAATAGCAGCCATGGAGGCAGGGCTGCAAGGTTATATTGAAATTTTAAAGTCCAGAGGGGGCACAAGGTCAAATCTTCATTGCCCACAAGTGAAGCATTGATAACGGAAAGGGGACAGGCCGCAACATGCCGCTAAAAGAGTTTTCCTGCAAACAATGCGGAAACTGTTGTTTGAATCTTTCAGATGCCTTTTCAACGTGTGCTGATGAGAAAGATATAGAACGGTGGGAGAAGAAGGGAAGAAGCGACATTTTGGAATGGGTCGCTTATTTGCCGCTGGGTGAAAATTTTTTTATCTACGATATTTGGATCAACCCCAAAACTGATGACGATGCTCGGAGATGTCCATGGTTAAGAAAGCTACCCAAAAAGGATACGTATGTCTGCCGAATTCATGATGTTAAGCCACGGCATTGCAGGGAATATCCAAAATCACAAAAGCATGCTGAAGAGACAGGTTGTAAGGGGTTTGATTGATCGGAACGGAGAACTTCAGAATTCATGACCCTTACAGAAAAAACTAAATAATCATTGAATCTATTTTACTGTCAGTGTATCATAGTGACAGAACAAAAGAATCAATATTGCCATGGAAAAAATTATTAAATATTTCAGGAGTCACAGCGGATATGCCAAAATGAAAGAGCTGAAAAAAGCTTCTTTTCAGACCCGCGATATCGCGCACCTTCTGCAAGAAGGCATAATTGTCAAGGTGAAGCCGGGACTCTATCGTCTCGCAAATTTCAAAGATGTTGTGCTTCCTGCTATAACAATTAATGCAAACAGTTATACAATAAGTGTGGGGATAATGGATGTTTGCAGGGCAATACCGGAAGGAGTTATTTGTCTTGCCTCGGCCCTTGAACTTTATGGCCTCACAACTTTTAATCCATCGGAAATATACGTAGCTATTCCGAATGCCTCCAAGAAACCAAAGATAGAGTACCCTCCTGTGAAGATATTCTATTTCCGTGACCGCTTTTACCGGACGGGCATAGAGAAGATAAAGGCAGGTGATGTTACTGTAAACATCTATAACAGGGAAAAAACAATCTGTGATGTATTCCGGTATCGGAATAAAATCGGTGAAGATATCGCGCTTGAAGGACTAAAGAACTATATGCTTCGCAAAGATGCGAATATCAATAAGCTCAGGGAATACGCAGAAATCTGCAGAGTTAAAACAATAATGATGCCGTATCTTAAGGCTCTGATTAAGCAGTAGAGAGACAGGACTTGAAAAAAAGGAAACCAATAACAAACCCCGGCGCATCAATAAGGTCCAGACTTTATAATATCGCAAGGAAAACAGGAAGAGATTTCGATTCCCTTTTACTTCAATACGTTCAGGAGCGGTTTCTATACAGGCTTTCCATCTCTGAATTCAGAAGAAATTTCATACTCAAGGGGGCGCTGTTATTGCTTGCCTATAAGATGCCGCTTCTACGTCCTACAAAAGATATAGATTTCCTGTTAAGGTCAATAACCAATGATCAGGAAAAGATTAAAAGTATTATCGGGCAGGTTGCAAGTATTGAAGCTATGGATGGAGTTTCGTTTGTTATTGAGAGCATTTCTGCTGAGAGTATTATAGAAAACGCCGATTATGGAGGCATTAGAGTCAAAATTGAGGCGATGCTTGATAATGTAAGAAAGGTGCTGCAACTGGATATGGGATTTGGCGATATTGTAGTAGCAGGACCAGTTGAAATGGATTTTCCGATATTGTTGGAAGAACAGCCTGTGCCGCACCTGCAAGTGTACTCGACAGAATCCGCAATAGCCGGAAAAGTTTGAAGCGCTCGTTAAACTGAACATTTTGAGCAGCCGTATGAAGGATATTTATGACATCCTGTTTCTTGCTGCTCATGAATCATTTAGTCTCAAAACCATGCACAAGGCAATCCTTGAGACATTCAGGAACAGGGTGACACCACTGAAAGACAGAATGTCTATATTCGCTGAAGAATTTAAGAATTCAAAAGAAAAACAAACACAATGGGCTGTATTCTTAAGAAGAAGCCGTCTGGATTCTTTCAAGACTTTTGCTGAAGCGGTTGAACATTTAGAACTGTTTATTGAACCGGCTTGCAGTAAGCGTCTGTTATACAAACATGATATTATATGGAAACCGGAAGTTTGGGAGTGGCAGTAGAGTAGTTTATTGACAGGGGGACTTTAGCCGATATGGCAGATCTTTCACCTGGCGCTAAGTTGGCCTGGCAGATTGCAGCTTACGAGGCTGGCGAAGCCAAATATCATTTTATTGAGAAAGAGCATCTCTTTATCGGAATTCTCAGGCAGAAAACCGAACGGGGTCAGGCTTGACAGGCTGTTGAAAAACCCGTCGCATGTCATTGCGAGGAGCAGTTTCTGCGACGAAGCAATCTCTAACCTATTGATTTTATTAAAGGCGAGATTGCCGCGCTTCGCTCGCAATGACAGGAAAAAGACTTTTTCAACAGGCTGTCAAGGGCAGACCCCTTTTGCCCTCTCCTTTTGCCCTCTTCTTTTGCCCTCTTACTTGCTTTTAATGATGATAATTTTATTCGATAAAAGATGAAGGATTAGTTTACGATTACCATTAAGGGTTTCATAATTGAATAGATATTTATCAGAAAATCTCCCCTTGCCCATCTTTGCCTTCGCCTCGGCGAATCCGCCTGAGTGCGGAAAAGAGTAATATTATTCCTCCCTTTGGCAAAGGGAGGTTTGGAGGGATTTTATAAAATAATGTTGTCATTATTATGAGACTGTTATTAAAATGCTTTAGCCTGTCTCGACAGGTCAAGAGAGAAATAGCGGAGAAATAATGATAAAATAGAACATGGAATTTGAATGGGATCCAGATAAATCCGAAACTAACCTCAAGAAGCATGGCATCTCTTTCCATGAAGCGTCAACAGTATTTAGCGATCCGCTGGCGATAACCTTTAACGATCCCGATCATTCCATCGGTGAGCATAGATTCCTGACTTTTGGTTATTCGAGAACTAATCAGTTACTGGCTGTCGTTCATACTGAGCGACGTGGAAAGACAAGAATAATAAGCGCAAGGCGCGCAACAAGACAAGAGAGGGAAATATATGAAAACGATTAAACACGAAGGAATGCGAAAAGAATACAAACGAGAAGATTTAGGCAAAGGGATAAGAGGCAAATACTTTGATGAATATAAAAAAGGAACCAATCTTGTTCTTCTAAGTCCTGATGTGGCTGCCGCTTTTCCCGATGATGCCTCGGTCAATGAAGCCCTGCGCAGCTTGATGAAAATAGCACGGCAATCAACTGGTCTAAGTCGCTCAAGAGGGACGCGGGGTTAGCCGCTCAATACAATCCCGGGATAGCCTTTATTTCTCTCCCATTGGCATCGCCAGTTTTTTCAATTGCTCTTTTGTTAGAGGTGTTCCGTAGCCGGCATATTGAACAACCGGTTTGAGCGCATTAATAATCGGTATCCATTTGTCATCCTTATAATCCTGATAGACGAACTCGTAGTCTGTACCGTCTGCTACCGGAATCACTCCCTTCACATTTTTTAATACACCATTTTCAAGCCATGTCAGGGTCAGTTTGCCTTTCTGAACCTGTTTCACGATTTCAGTACCGTGGCACTCGCCGCACTTTCTTCCTTCTTTCATTACAGAGTGGCTGTTCTGGGGTGCGAACATGATGAATGTCTTTTTGTCCGGAACGACATAGTTTTGGGTAGTAGCCGATGTTACCTTCCCATTGTGATTCATGAGGAATACCCATCCGGACAGCTTGATATCTACACGCTTCTTTTCATTGACAAGTGTTCCCATATGGCAATTGGAACAGCTTACTACGTGACGCACATGGCAGGCTTTACAGTCCAGTTTGTCCCGATGAATCTTATGAGACGTGCTCTCTTTAACCGACTTATGACAATTCTCACATTTAGTATCAAGAGCACCCGGCTGTTTCATTGAGTTATATTCCTTACCATCTCCATGGACATCTCTGGCAGTATGGCAATCTTTGCATTGCATCTGTCTGCCAAAGTGGACATCTTTTAGATTGGCATCTTCATCGAGCTTCATAATCGTCTTTTCACGCTTATGACATTTCAAGCATGTCTCCTGATTCTGAGAAGCTTTCAATGAATATGATATCTTCTCTCCTTCTCCGGTTTTATGGCAGACATCACAGGATTTTACATGACAATTCAGACAGTCAAGTTTTGGACTGGAATACGGTATGCCGGTAAGAGTCTCCAGCCCACCATTAGCTTTGTCATACCAGTAAGCCATGCCCTTGGTAGTATAATGGAGGCTTTTGAGAAAAAAGCAATCTTCCTTCTTAATATCCTCTGAGTTTGCTGTTACAAGCATTACCAAAGTGATAAAACATACTGCTGTTAACAGGATAAAAAAGACCCTTTTCATAAGCTACCTCCTGATTTTTTTGCAAGTACTGTGATAACGAAAATCTGATATCTTAGATAATTCTACTTTGAAGTAATGGGAACGTCAAGAAAATCCTCATTGAAGATTCTACTTGTTCAGAATCTTTGCAGCTTCTTTTGCGAAATAGGTGAGGATCAGGTCAGCCCCGGCCCTTCTGATTGAGATGAGTATCTCCATCATCACCCGCTGTTCATCTATCCAGCCGAGTTTTGCGGCAGCCTTAACCAGTGAATATTCACCGCTCACATTATAGGCTGCAACAGGCACATCAAAGGAATCCTTCACATCAGAGATGATATCGAGATATGAGAGAGCTGGTTTTACCATGACAATATCCGCGCCTTCTTCAATATCAAGCGCAACCTCCTTCAGAGCCTCTCTTCTATTTGCAGGGTCCATCTGGTATGATCGTCTGTCACCAAATTGCGGAGTAGACTCTGCAGCCTCCCTGAACGGCCCGTAGAATGCTGATGCGTATTTTGCAGCATACGACATGATCGGTATTCCTGAAAATCCTTCCTCATCAAGCGCCAACCGTATCGCTTCAACCCTTCCATCCATCATATCCGATGGAGCAACCATGTCTGCCCCGGCCTTTGCATGTGAAACAGCCTCTTTGGCCAAAAGTTCAAGGGTAGAATCATTCTGGACATCACCATCTTTCACAATCCCGCAGTGGCCGTGGCTTGTGTACTCGCACATGCAGACATCAGTAATAACATAGAGTTCGGGCACCTTATTTTTGATAGCCTTAATCGCTTTCTGAACAACGCCATGCTCATCATAGGCGCTTGAGCCAATCTCATCTTTATGCTCAGGGATTCCGAAGAGCAGCACAGCAGGGATGCCGAGGGAATGGACTTCTTTTGCATGCTTAACCAGAGAATCAACAGATTCCTGAAAACATCCGGGCATCGATGAAATCTCTTTTTTTACACCTTTGCCGAAAGTAACGAACAATGGATAAATAAAATGATCAGGAGAAAGGGAGGTCTCCCTCACCATCCTCCTGATCGTCATGTTCCTTCTTAACCTTCTCGGCCTGTGGATTGGAAACATAGGGTTATAATCAATACCTTATCCGCAGGAACTGCAACCTGAACTGCCTGAACCACAAGCTGAAGAATCGCTGGGGCTACAGGATGAAGCGCCTCCTGTAAAGATAAATCCTTCCCCCTCTTCTCCGGCATAATAGTCGAATTCCCTGTCTGTAAGGGTTTCAAGTGTCTGTTTGTCCACAAAAACCTTCAAGCCATTTTGTTCTATGACTTCATCTTCAGGCCTTTGCTCTTCCTGTAAATCAAGGCCAAAAGATGGACCACAGCAGCTTTGTCCGGCAACAAATATTTTTATGCCCCAGTTTTCTTTGCCTTCTCCTGCCAGAATGGTCTTAGCCTTCTCCGCAGCCTTTTCTGTAATCGTCATTTCCTTCATACCTCCAATAGTTTAATAATTTAGCATAGTAAATTATTTATAAAAAAAGCAAATTTGGGGGAAAATACCGGTGACTTGAAATGGCAGACCTGAAATGAGCAGTTGACAACTTTTCCAATAATGATAGAATGAAATTAAAATTGTGAGTTTAAGGACAGACATTCATCCGGATTGCGCAATAGACAGGAATGAAAAAAAAGACGAGTTATTCTAAAGATTCTATCCCTGCAAAAGTAAAGTGCTGGGAAGTTTTCAACTGTAATAAAAAGGGCTGTCCTGCTTTCAGGTCAAGAAACCTAAAGTGCTGGCTTTATACAGGAACTCATTGCAGGGACGAGATACAGGGAAAGTTCATAGAGAAGATAGAAATGTGTCTTAATTGCAAGGTTTTTCAGAAAAATATGGATATTCCTGCAATGAAAAAGTCCTGTCAGATAATCAATGACCAGATCAGGGAATTTACCAAAATAGTTCATGACAGGGACAGTGAATTGGAAAGTATAAGCATGGATTTATCTGTAGGATTGACAGAAGTCTTTGAGGCATTAAGAAAGATCTCTACAGGAGACCCAACAGTAAGAATTCCTGAAACATCAAAAATCGAGCTGATTTCGAAATTAAAGCACATGGTCAATTTGACTGCAGGAGATATCGGAGAAATAGTCGATCAATCGCATGAAATTGCCATAGGCCTTGCTGAACATTTCGATGTATTGCATAAGGTCTCTAAAGGTGATCTGGATGCCAGGGTATCAGGGACTTCCGAGGTAGAACTGGTAGAATCATTGAAGAACGTAACAAACCAGACTATCGAAACAATATCAAAAGAAATCACAGAACGCAAACGGGCTGAGGAGGAAATCCGCACGTTAAATGAAGAACTCGAAGCAAAAGTCAAAAACAGAACAAAACAATTACTTGAAGCTCAGGAAGAACTTGTCCGCAAAGAGAAATTAGCAATACTCGGCCAGCTTTCCGGTAGCGTGGGCCATGAATTGCGCAATCCATTGGGAGTGATCAATAATGCGGTATATTTCCTGAAGACCGTTATGCCCGATGCCGATGAGACGGTGAAGGATTACCTGGATATAATCAAGACCGAGGTCAATAACTCTCTGCGCATTATCTCCGACCTTCTCGATTTTTCCCGCACGAAAACACCGCATACACGCTCAACCACTATCAATGAATTAATAAATAAGAGCATGGAACGATGTTCTCTTACTAAAGGGACCACCGTGCAGATGGATATTCCTGACATGCTCACTATGGTCATGGTCGACCCATTGCAGATGAGACAGGTTTTTCAGAACCTCATCACAAATGCCATTCAGGCCATGCCTGATGGAGGTATCCTTAATATAAGGGCTCAGGAGGACAAGGCGATCAAGTCTGTCAGAATCTCTTTTTCAGATACCGGGAAAGGTATATCACCAGAGGACATGAAAAAACTGTTCCAGCCCCTCTTCTCTACCAAGGCACGGGGGATAGGATTAGGGTTGGTCGTATCCAGAAACCTGACCGAGGCAAACAGAGGCACCATAGAGGTAGAAAGCCAATCGGGCAAAGGCACAACATTTACCGTAATATTGCCTGAAGAGAACCCATGTTAAACACCGGGCAACAAACGGGCACAGGCACCTATAAAATACTCATTGTCGATGACGACCCGAACGTCCGGAAAATCCTTGCTGACACTCTGAAACGCAAGGGTTATGCCATTCTTACAGCTAAAAATGGCACAGAGGCAATTACTATACTGGAGGAGAACTCTGTCAATCTGGTACTGAGTGACCTCGGGCTTCCGGACATCTCCGGACTTGAAGTACTGCACAGGGTTAAAACCGACTATCCATTTACAGAAGTTATTATCCTAACAGGGAATGCATCACTGGATTCGGCAATTGAATCTACAAATAAGGGCGCATTCTCCTATCTGCAGAAACCATATGAAATGGATCAGCTGTTTCTGCATATCAAACGTGCGATAGAAAAGCAGCAGGCTGAGTTGAAGTTATGGGAACATAGCATTGAACTGAAAAATATCAATTCTGAATTAAAGGCACTTTACGAAATTTCCCTGATAATCAGCCGGACGTTCGATATGGATAAACTCTTTACAGATATCACTGATTCTATTTCAGGCATTGAGGTCTTTAATTTCGTTCAGAAAAGCACAATATTTCTTGTAGATCAAAACAGAACCCGCCTTGTTTCCCTTGGCCGCTCAAAAATAGAATTGGAACCCTGCAATAATATCAATATTGGAGATTGCCTCTGTGGTCTTGCCGTAAAAAATGGCGAGATCATCATTGCAAAGAACTGCCAGGAGGACAAACGGCATACGAGGGAATCCCACTGGAAAGCTCCTCATGGACATATCATAATTCCTTTGATAGCTGTGAACAAGATTGAAGGCGTTTTATGTCTCCTTACACAGCCCGACACAGAACCGGATAAACAGTTGTTAAAACTCCTTTCGACCATAGGGAACCAGATCGGGATTGCCATCGAAAACCTAAAGCTCTACGAAGAAGCAAAATCCTTTTCATTCCATGACCCTTTGACAGGACTTGCCAACAGACGTTTATTGCAGCTCCAGTTTGAAAAAAGTTTTGAGGGTGCAAAAAGATATGAAAAACCCCTTTCAATTATTATGCTGGATATAGACCATTTCAAGGAATACAACGATACATACGGTCATGTCGAGGGAGACAAAATGCTTGTTTCTATAGCAAATATTCTCTTAAAGGACCTGAGGAGTCCGGACTATATTTTCAGATATGGAGGGGAAGAATTCCTGATCATGCTTCCCGATACCGATGTAACAAATGCAGGTATCGTAGCAGAGAGGGTGAGAAATATCGTGGCTTCTCAATTGAAAATCACGGTCAGTCTTGGTATTTCCTTTTACCATAATTCCATAAATACAAAGGAAGACTTGATTAATAATGCTGATACTGCCCTGTATAAAGCAAAACAGAATGGCAGAAACAGGGTTGAGATCAACAAGCAACAGGGAGAAATATAAAAATGAAAATCCTTATCGTTGATGATGACCGGCGGATGGTTAAAACAATCTTCGATATCCTGAAGGTCAAAGGATATGAGCCGGTAGCTGCCTACACAGGCGAGGAAGCCCTCCTGAAAATTGAGTCGGAAAAGCCGGAATGTGTATTGATGGACATAAAGATGCCGGGGATTAATGGTGTCGAAGCCCTGAAAAAGATCAATGACCTGTCTCCCGATCTCCCTGTGATACTTATGAGCGCTTATGCCACCGAGGAGCAGATTGAAGATGCCAGACAGCATGGGGCATATAGTGTTCTCAACAAGCCGATCGACATTCAGATAGTCCTGTCATTTCTTACCCTCCTCAGAAAGGAGGAAAGCATCCTCATCGTTGATGATGACCCAAATTTTTGCAGGATTCTTAATGATATCCTGCAATCAAGAGGTTACCGGGTAATAACAGAGTCTGATCCTGACAAGGTCCTACCACATATGGAGCAGACTTACATGTTAACTGTTTTGCTTGATCTGAAACTCGGCAACAAAGACGGGGTAGATATTCTCAAGGCCATACGCTCAAAATACCCAACAAAGCCTGTAGTACTGATCACAGGGATGAAAGACAATATGTCCAATTCAGTCGAGAAAGGACTCAAGATCGGGGCATACACCTGTTTCTATAAGCCTTTTGAGATAGATTCTCTGATCGATTCCATCAAAGAAATAAGCCGCAAGAAACTCCAGGCATTCCTTGGCGAACCATTCTAAGGCTGCTAAGAAATTTCTTCACTGCAGTCTTACAGAAACCTACAAAAGTTCCCTGAATTTCATCAGTTCAGAAAATTTGTAAAGTGTAGACATGGCCTTGCTGACCGTCGGGATACCAGCCTCTTCAAGAGCAGCAATAGGATTGAGACCACCTACGATGATCATCCCCGCCTTGTCCATACTCACCGGCATCTCAAGAAGCGGCTGATTAGGATTCCCGATGAGGAGAATACCCCCTATGCCTTTTTCCTTCATCAGAGCACTCAATTCCTTTGCCCTTTCTATGCTGACAACCGGTATTTCCCTGAAGCTTGCGAGTATTTTACCTGATTGATTTTTTACCGCCTCTGTGACATCTGTCATCCTGCTCTTGATAAATATTTCAAGCGGGTCGAGAGATGAACCTTCATAGCTTATAAGGGCTGTAAACCTTGATGGCTCGGATTCCTCTATCTGCAGTACACCACCGAACTTGGATGTGACCGGGATTCCGGCCTTGAGAAAAATTCCGTTTATGGTAACACTGCATACAGTACCGAAGCCCACCTGATCTTCTGGGACAAACACATCACCAACTTTTTCACCGCTCCTGTGTAATACGACTTTATCGGACATAATGTAAGGTGATGAAAAAACAGGCTTCATTATCCGCAATGCGTCCTTGAGTTTTTCCTCGGGGAAATAGGAGACGTTAAGGATGATGTTGCCCTCGTTTTTCTCAAGGTCGAGGTTTGTAAGATAAGAGAGCGTCTCGATTTTGCTTATCACAAAACCGACCTTTTCAGACACAAGTGCCTGCGAGAGTTCTTCCCTCCCTTTCTGTGTAATCATCCTTCCCTCCTTGCCGAATACCTTTGTAAAACCTCTCTCATCGAGAATCCTGAGATGATACCGGACGGTCCTTTCGGTAAGCTCAATTCCGTGCAGTTTCAATTGCCTGGACAGTTCTCTTGAGCCGAGTATCTTATCAGACTGTTTGTCAAGGATCTTCAGGATTGCAAGCATTGTCTTATTCATAGTGAATTTTATTTCAATACTTGTCATTATCCGGCTTGACCGGATAATCCAGTTCTTTTCTCTGGATTCCCCGATCAAGTCGGGGAATGACGTAAACAAAAGATATAAATAGTCTTTTAAGATCTTTTAGAATTAATAATAGATTGAATTGTGTACTCTGATTTATCATGCAGGATGCCTCAGACAGATGTCTCTAATTTTTGTTTTTTTCCGTAATTTCCCGCTCTGCCTTATTTTTTCAAGTCTGATAGCACAGATTTTCATCTCAGGTGTCCTGGATATTTCATCGAGAACTGGATTCAGAAGCTTATTGATCTTTTCTTTCTCCAGATTCATAACCGCAAGACCGGATGGGGTTGAGCTTGTTAATCGTGCATCGGTCTCTATTGAACCATGCCGTGAAATAATCCTGATTGTTTCCCCGTCTGAGATATCAAAGTCATCAGCATCCTTGGGATTGATATGCACATGGTTTTTCGTCCTCAACCCTCTCAGTCCTTCTACCTTTTCAGACAGGACGCCAGTTGTGTAAAGGTCTCTTTCTGTAGTCAGCATAATTGGATAATCCATATCGGTTGTCTCTGCCGGTGGTGTGTATTGAAGCGGGAACAGTCTGAACCTGCCTATTTTTTCAGGTAAGTTCTGAATAACTGATAATATCTCTGAAAGGATATCATCAGCACTTCCAAATGCAAAGCCTTTACTTTGTAATCTCTTTGCCAGTTCGCACAATATTGCCCAGTCAGGACGTGAATTACCTGCAGGTTCGAGTGCTCTCTTGATGCTCTGTGCCTTCCCTTCCGTATTGATGAGGGTACCTTCT
The DNA here is from genome assembly GCA_049302065.1 of Thermodesulfovibrionales bacterium. Classification (GTDB taxonomy): domain Bacteria; phylum Nitrospirota; class Thermodesulfovibrionia; order Thermodesulfovibrionales; family SM23-35; genus VGWX01. The sequence continues at coordinate 6,768 of JBAQLU010000076.1, read as the reverse complement.
TTTTCGGCAAAACTCGCTGCTGGAAGGATCACATGAGCATATTTTGCTGTTTCATTAAGAAACAAATCCTGGAAGACAACAAATTTTGCCTTCTTCAAAGCCGCTTGTACTTTTTTTGATGGAGCGATAGTTGAAGCCATGTTTGATCCAATGATATACAGTGCTTTGATTTTTCCTGCAAGTGTGGCGTCTATTATTTCGGTAATGGTAAGTCCGGGGTCCGGATTTAATTTACACTCCCACAGAGATTCGAATTTCTCCCGTATATCAGGTGAACCAACGGGCTGATAGCAGGGATAATAATCAGGCAGGCATCCCATATCGCAGGACCCTAAGGCATTGCTCTGTCCCGAGAGAGTATTGAGTGCAAAGGAATGCTTGATGTTTGCTGTAAGGATTGCGAGATTTATGAGTGCGTACACATTGTCTGTCCCATGAGCATATTGAGTGATTCCAGAACCCCAGAAGATCGCAGCCGGCTTGCTGACTGCGTAAATCCGTGCAGATTCTTCAATCAGGTCACGGGGGACTCCGGTAATTCTTTCAACCCTTCCCAGGGAAAAATCATCGAGAGCTTCCTTGAATTCTTCAAAATTATTGCAATACATTGATATGAAAGACTTGTCAAACAACTCTTCTTCAACAATCACATTGCACATGCCCATGATGAGAGCCAGGTCTGTGCCTGCATAAGGCTTGAGCCATTTTTCAGCAATACGGCAGAGGTCAGTTTCATTCGGGCTTATGACAAGAAGCTTGGCAGTGTTATCTACGGCCTTCTTTATCTTCAGGCCAAGGACGGGATGGGACCGGGTGATATTTGCACCAGCAATAAGTATACAGGCAGCCTGTTCAATCTCCTCTGGATTCTGGTTCGCCTGGTCTGGAAAGCCGTCACTATCTTCCGGTGGAGAATTAAACCCGACACATTTTCCCGTACGACGGAATGCAGCTATGTTTGGACCATAGCAAAGTCTTGCTGAGGTGTCGATGTTATTGCTGCCCATAACAACCCGTGCGAACTTTTGTGCTACATAATTGTCTTCATTTGTGCATTTTGTTGATGCTATGATGGCAAATTCCTCACCTTTATATTTTTTCAACTTTTTTACGACAAGCTCGAGTGCTTCATCCCACGAGGCTCCCCTGAAAAGTTTGGAGTTAGAAGTTTGGAGTTCGGAGTTTTTCGTTGAACGTTTAACGCTTGACGCCGAACGTTCTTTAGGGGTTATTCTTACCAGCGGTTCTTTCAGCCTGTCAGGCGAATGCACAAAGCCCATCCCAAACCGCCCTTTCACGCAGAGATGGCCAAAATTTACCGGGCTTGATGTATCAGCCCTCACATGAACAATTTCATTGTCTTTGATGCCCAGATATACCCCGCATCCGACACCGCAGTATGGACAGATAGACTTAACTTGCTTTACAGGTTTCCTTGGATTTCTCAAAACAAGTGCACCAACAGGGCAGCGGATCACGCATTCTCCACATGAGACGCATTGCGATTGGGCTATTGCCTTGTCACCGAAAGCAGCTATTTTGGTATTATCGCCTCTTCCCACAAAATCTATGGCATTGACCTTCGCGATCTCCTGACAGGTACTTACACATATTCCGCAGAGAACACACTTATTATGATCTCTTATGAAAAAAGGATTTGAATCATCAACAGGCAGTCCTGTCATTGGGAGTCTCATGTTCTGCTGAATTTTCTGTTTATCTATTTTTAGGTATGCCATTATCCGCTGTAATGCACAGTTTCCCTTTTTCAGACAATTTCTGCAGTCCATATGATGGTTGGCGACAATCATCTCAATAACAGGCCGCCTGACTTTATCAAGTTCAGGTCCTTTTGTTTTTATGACCATGCCTTCCTTTACCGGTGTCCGGCATGAAGTCACAAATCTCCCGTTATCAAGTTCGACAAGACAAATACGGCAGCTTCCCGCAGGTTTTAAGTCTGGATGGTAACAGAGGTGCGGGATATAGATTTTGCTTTCTAATGCCGTTTCAAGGATGGTTGCACCTTGCCAGGTTTGAATTTCCTGATCGTCAATTATGAGAGCAACTCTTCCCATCGCTACCTCCTTTTTTTCTGCTTACATGTCTTTCGGTGTTTTTGTCATTCTGGCTTGTCCAGAATCCTTCTTTTTATCATGCTGAACTTGTTTCAGCATCTAATCGCCTGAGATTCCGGATCAAGTCCGGAATGACAACCAAAAACAAGAAGGATTCCCGACAAGCGGGAATGACAAACAAAAAATGCAATTAAACCTCAATGCAACATACACACTCCTGCAGGGCATCGTTTATCGTTTATATGTGTTTCATACTCATCTTTAAAATAGCGGATAGTGGTGACAACAGGATTCGGAGCTGTCTTGCCAAGCCCGCATATGGAACTCCGTTTTATCGCTTCGCTCAATTCAAGGAGGAGGTTTATATCTCCAGGCCTTCCATTCCCTTTTGTGATATCATCAAGGATTCTGAACATCTGCACCGTCCCAAGCCTGCATGGAATGCACTGGCCGCAGGATTCCCTCTGGCTGAAATCAAGGAAGTAGCGGGCCACATCAACCATGCAGGTATCCTCGTCCATAACCACCAGCCCGCCTGACCCCATGATCGAGCCTGCTTTTGTAAGCGAGTCGAAATCAACAGGCATGTCTATCATATGTGCAGGCAAACATCCGCCCGACGGTCCTCCAGTTTGTACTGCTTTCAATGCCTTGCCGCCTAATACTCCTCCGCCGATGTCGAAGATGATTTTCCTCAGCGTTGTTCCCATGGGGACTTCAATAAGGCCGCAGTTCGTAACCTTTCCTGTGAGAGAAAAAACCGCAGTGCCCTTGCTTTTTTCAGTGCCTTTCTGTGAAAACCATTCTGAACCGTTTATGATGATTAATGGGATATTCGCAAAGGTCTTCACATTATTGAGGAGCGTCGGCTTGTTCCACAACCCTTCCTCAGTAGTTCTGGCACGGGGCATTGCCTTTGGCATCCCCCTCTTCCCTTCTATCGAGCGTACCAGTGCGGTTGATTCGCCGCATACGAAGGCACCTGCTCCCTGAAAGATGTCGATATTAAAACTGAAATCTCTGTTCAAAATATTGTCCCCAAGGAAACCGGCCTCTCTTGCCTGCTCGATAGCAATCTTCAGGCGACTGACTGCCATGGGATATTCTGCCCTCACATAGATGAAGCCTTTTTGAGCTCCTATTGCATAAGCAGCAATGATCATTCCCTCAATAACCGAGTGAGGGTTCCCTTCCATAACAGAACGGTCCTGGAAAGCTCCCGGGTCGCCTTCGTCAGCATTACAGATTACGTACTTTATATCCTCGGGTGCATTGCGGCAGGATTCCCATTTACGGCCAGTAGGAAAGCCTGCGCCACCAAGTCCCCTGAGCCCCGAACTCTTCACCTCTGAAATAATTTCTTCAGGGGTCATTTCAGAGATTGCCTTATGCAATGCCTTATAACCGCCAACCTCTATGTAATCATATATATCCTCAGGGTCAATGCTGCCGCAATATTTCAATATGGTTCTTTCCTGTTTCCAGTAGAAAGTAATATCGTGGTAGTGCAGAATTGGTTTCTCAGTAAATGGGTCATGATGTAAGAGACGCTCCAACGGTTTGCCGCCAGATAAAATAGACTGGGTGATCTCGGGTATATCTTCTCTTTTTACTTTTGTGTAGAAAATGCCCTGGGGCTCGATAACAGTAAGAGGTCCCTGCTGGCAGAAACCATGACAGCCTGTGCGTTTTACAAGAATATCTTCTGCATGCCCTGAACTTTCTAACTCCTCTTTCAGGGCAGAAAAGATATGTTCAGACCCTCCTGAAACGCAACCCGTGCCTTGACACACAAGGACTGCATGCTGTTTATCCGACACCGTTGCCTCCGTTACTATTTCCATTCCCATTGAAAAGTTTTTTTGCCTTTTCTGGTGTCATATCGCCGTCAACGTCTTTATTTACTCTTATACAGGGCGCCAGAGCACAGCAGCCAATGCAGGCAACTGTTTCCAGGGTATATTCGAGATCTTCCGATGTTTCTCCTTCCTTAAGATGGATTGACTGCTCAATTTCATGGAGGATGTGAGGTGCTCCACGAATATGACAGGCGGTACCCCTGCAAACTGCAATGCGCTTTCTTCCCAATGGCAAGGTTCTGAATTGAGCATAGAAAGATGCGACAGAATAAACATGGCTTTCAGGAACACCAACGAACCTTGCGATATCCTGCATTGCCTCTTCCGGCAGATAGCCGAGGTTTTCCTGTACCTCCTGGAGAATCGGGACAAGTTCGTTCCGTTCTCCCTTGTAGGATGCCAATATCTGTTCTAAGAGTTCTTCTTCCATGATAGCTACTCCTATTTACTGTTCTTACTTTTTCCCGAAATCCTCACGCATCCAGACACGTTTTCTTCTGAGGTTTTTGTCAAAACTCAAGATGGAACACATTGCGCGGCAGATTCCGCATCTGTTGCATTTGTTGGTATCTGCATAAACGTTGTTATCCTTTTCCGAGACGCTTATTGCGCCTGCAGGACAGCTGACCATACAGAAAGGTGATGCACAGAATTTATAGCAAATCAAATTTAGCATTGTTTTTCTCCTTATCCTAAAATGTTTTCAGCTTCTTTCATGTCTACATCCATGAGATATGGAATGCCGGAGACATCAGATGCTTCACGGGTAAGGCTCATAATATCATCCCTGTCAATGTATTTAAGGGCAAACTTGCGGGTACCTGCCATGAACTGCCTGAGACCTACAGCGAGCCTGTCATAATAGGTGTAAATACCTATTGCTGCCGGAGGTATCTTCTTGAAATCCTTCCCGTATTTTTCCTTGAGCTGTGCAGCACCGTTAAAGGTCCTCATCAGGGCTTCCTCATATTCCTTACCTTTTCCATAAGCCGCTTCTATTAAATTCCCCTGTGTTTTCCCGACCATGCCTGCAGTAAGGGTTGAACGCCCCATGCAGATCGCTTTCACAAAAGGAGCACCGAGTGCTATTGCCTTAAAGATGTGATCTTCGAGGGTGATACCGCCGGCGATAGCAACAGTCGGGATAAACTCACCCTTCTCCTGCAGTCTCTTGAGATATTTATAGAGTAAGCATTCAAGATAAACAGTCGGGATTCCCCATTCGTTCATCATGCGCCACGGGCTCATGCCTGTTCCGCCGCCCGCCCCGTCAACGGTAAGGAGGTCTATTTTTGCCATTGATGAGTACTTCACTGCACGGGCTAAATCTACTGGCCTGTAGGCCCCGGTCTTTAGGGTCACATACTTGGCGCCTATTTTTCTCACCCTCACTGCCTCTTTCATAAATGACTCTTCATCTACCATGCCGAGGCGTGAATGTCTCTCAAATTCTGCTATGCCACCAAGTTTATGCGCTTCCTGTACTGACTTGTTTTCAGGGTCCGGAAGAACGATGTATCCCCTCTTTTTCAGCTGTAACGCCCTGTCCAGTGTCGGAAGCTTAACCTCACCACCGATGCACTTTGCTCCCTGTCCCCATTTGAGCTCGATGCCTTCAACACCGAGTTTCTCGACAGCATATTCGGCAACGCCTAGACGGGTATCCTCAACATTTAACTGAACCAGCATCGTTCCGTAGCCGTCATACCAGTCCTTGTAAATCTTTACTCTTCTGGCGAGTTCCGGCGAATTCGTGATTTTGCCGTTCTTTATCTCGGCCTTCGGGTCCATTCCGCAGACATTCTCACCGCAGACAAGGATAGAACCGCAGATGGCAGCGCCGATGGCGGTACCTTCCCAGTTCACCCGGGCTATTTCGGTTGAACCTAGTGCACCGGTAAAGACCGGCATCTTCATAGGAATTTTTGTCCCTTGACCAATTATCTCTGTTTCTATACTCACAGAAGGGAATGTTGCCTTGTCAGGGTCGGCCTCAGCACCAACAGCACCAACACAGGTTCCGTGGATATTGAAATGGGAAAAATCAACCGGATAGTCTTTTTCTGATCCAGAAATAACCTTTCCGAACGGCTGAGGGTAAATGATTTCCCTTCCACGAATGGCAGACCTTCCCACCTCGCAGTAACCCGGACAGCCATCAACACAGTTGACGCAGAGTCCGGACATGGGTGAAGGTGATACCCTTGTTGTTGTAACAGTTGCAGCGCTTGCATTCGGTTTGCTTAGAGTCATGTTCTTTCCTCCTTTTATTAAGTATTTTTTACTCTATCCATTAATGGATTAAGTATTTCTGAAGCCAGATGGCAAAAAAATACCTGTAAAAATTCATCGTTTATTTACGGCTTAAAATGTTTTCTTGAGGGCACTCAAGCAGCAGTTCTGCCTTATTACCTCCTTCATTCTTCCATAACGAACAAATATCTATTTCAGCTAATGAGAAACCCCGGACAGTTTCGGGTATGAAATCAGGCGGGAAATTGAATATGTCATTTGGTTTGTTATCTGCAGTATACGCGGCAGGGATGTTATATAATTGCTGAATAGCACCCTGAGTCAGTTGGTTGAAGATCTTTATGTCTAAAGATATCTTCATATTGGTCGGCTAACGGTTACCTTATGCTTTACTCTACGACATAAGAAATTAAATGTCAAGGGCGTTAAATATTATGTCAAATATTAAAAATTAATGAACTACCCCGCAGCAGAGCTGCGAGGTATCTTAAATCTCCCCTCCCTTGAGGGGAGGGGATTAAGGGGAGGGTGTTGAAAACATTTTCATCAAACACCCCCACCCTAACCCTCCCCCCTCA
>JBAQLU010000075.1:0-33937 GCA_049302065.1 Thermodesulfovibrionales bacterium | reverse complement strand
TCTTGCAAAAGTCTTGCAATCATGATGTAGCCGCAAACTTTAGTTTGCGTGTTTTCTTTGTTTTCAGTGCCTTACAAACGCAGGCTAAAGCCTGCGGCTACCAGAATAGGACTTTTGCAAGAGCCTCTTATCTATTGCTTTCATCAGGCCGATATTCCCTTCCTGGATGAGGTCAGGGAGCGGCAGGCCTCTTCCGACATAATGTTTTGCAATATTTACGACCAGCCTGAGGTTGTGGGTTATCAATTCGCTCGTTGCCTCTGAAATGAGTTTCTTTGCCTTGTCAAGTATTTCATATCGTGCTTTAAGTTCCTCAATACTGATACCAACTTTCGATTCATAGCTCGAATTACTCTCCGAACTGTTTACATTCTTCATGAGGTTATCAAGGATTTTTAAACTCTTCAAAAGCGCCCTGTCCATCTTTTCTTCTGAATCATCGGGGTTTTCTTCCTGTGCCGTGTGATTCAACTCTTTCACAATTTTTTTATATAAAGGCAGTACGGTAACAATGCGTTTAATAATGTCGTTTCCTTCCTCAATTTTCCTTGCAAGAGATCTTTCTTCATCTTTTGAAAGCACCGGTATGTCACCCATTGACTGGAAATATGCCTGAACAAGGTCTTCAGCCTTTTCATATTTTTCCTGTTCCTCCGGCATGTCTTCTTCCATTTCCATCTCATGACTGTCAATAACTTTGATCCCCATATCCTGAAGAATTTCCAGAAGATTTTCTAATTCGTCGTCGGCGTCGTATTCCGAAGGAAAGGCATTATATATATCAGTGTAAGAAAGCACTCCCTGCCGCTTTCCCAGATCTATTACCTCTTCTAAAACGTTCTCTTCTCTCATGGCGTCTCCCTTCGTTTGATCGGTTATGCACTTAGATCTTTATATCTTTAACTTCATTTTGATAGATTTAAAGGAGAAAAAATATCGGCTTTTGTCTGATTTTTTTGTAGGACTGCTGGTTTTTTGAGAGTAGGATTTGTCCTACAACGAAAGTCTATCGAGGGAAAAAAGACAAAGAGGGTAGTACTGAAGAGTAAGCTGAATCAGTCCAGGAGTTGATGCTTTATGACGTAATGCATCACTTCGGCATTGGTCTTCATTTTCATTTTTTCCATAATCCGGGTTCGATAGGTGCTGACAGTCTTTATGCTTAAGGAGAGTTCCTTGGCAATATGCTTTACTGTCTTTCCTGCAGCGATCATGCGAACTACCTGATATTCACGATCTGAAAGGATATCGTGCAGGGGCTTTTCAGAATCGGCCTCAACTTCTGTGGCTAATCTTTCAGCAAGAGATGAGGTGATATATTTTCTTCCTTGAGATATTTTCCGTATTGCTGTTATCAGCTCATCCGGCGCACTCTCTTTTGTCAGATATCCTGAGGCGCCGGCCCTGAGAACCCGGATCGCATATTGTTCTTCAGGATGCATGCTCAATATGAGGACAGGAAGTTTAGGCTTCTCATTTTTGAGTTGTTTCAGGACTTCAAGCCCTGTCATTCCGGGCATTGTAATGTCAAGCAAAACCATATCGTAATTGTTTTTCCATATCTTATCGAGAACCTCCTGTCCATTATTCGCTTCGTCAGCAACAACCAGATCAGGGTATTCTGCCAGGATATGCTTTAGTCCCTCACGGAATATCGTATGATCATCTGCTATGAGAATCTTTATCATCGATTTTCTCCTATATCACGGATCGGCATTCTAACGGTCACCGTTGTTCCTTTGCCTGGTACTCCTTTTATTATATTAATCCCGCTAAATATTTTTACACGTTCTCTGATACCGATAAGACCAAACGATCTTGGGTTAGCAAGTTCTTTTTCGGTAATACCCCTTCCATTATCCCGGACGATCAGTTCTAATTGGACGTCTCTCTGCCGTAAACTCACATCGACTTCCGTTGCTTGTGCGTGCCGTGCAACATTTGTCAAAGTCTCCTGAAAAATACGATAAATCGCAGTATTCCGGTCTCTGTCAAAAGTGACATCCTTAGGATCTATTGTGATCTTACATTGAATGCCAGTTCTTTTCTGAAATTCTTCTGCCTGCCACTCGATAGCTGCAGCAAGTCCCAGGTCATCCAGTAATCCTGGCCTCAGTTCTGTGGATATCTTTTTAACGGTTTGGATAGTTTTATCAATCAATTGTATCATTGTCTCTGCTTTTTCATGCAGGGGAATCTCATTTTCAGGCAGTCTCTTTCGCAACCAGGACAGGTCAATTTTTAAAACAGTCAATCCAAGGCCCAGCTCATCGTGAATCTCACGGGCAATATTAGTTCTTTCAACCTCCCCTATTTTTTGCAGGTAGGTCGTTAGATTCCGCAGTTGTTCTTCACTTTCCTTGATGGCCACCTCTGCCAACTTACGTTCTGTAATATCAATAACATTGCCCATAATTGCCGGTTTCCCTTTATACTGTATGAGCGTTGCCATCATTTCACACCATATAGTCTTTCCCTGTTTTGTGATCCTTCGAACTTCATACTGTTGAGGAACGGATTTACCTTCTAATCTTTTCAATGCAAATTCCTTCAGGGTTTTTTTCTCATCGGGATGAACTAACAGCAGATGCGATTTACGTAATAATTCTCCAGGTTTGTAACCGTGCATTTCTGCAAATTTATCATTGACAAATATAAACTTCCCTTTCTGATGTATAAATATTCCGGTCAGTGAGTTTTCTGTAAGCGTCTTATATTTACTTTCGCTTTCCTGGAGCACTTTTTCTGCCATCTTGCGTCTTGTGATATCACGGATTGCAGTAACACAAAGTACCCTTCCCTTTGATGAATAGTTCTTTCCGCAGACTTCGACAGGGAAAATGGTTTTATCTTTTTTTAAACATATGCTCTCATAAGGCAGGCTATATCCTGAGAGAATTTTTGTTAATGTATCGTTCCGGACATTCGGTGCTATAAGCTCTGCTATGGACTTGCCGATAAGTTCGCTTCGTTCATACCCGAATAACTTTGCTAATTTTCCAGTGACGTCAATTAATCTGCCCCACTCAGTTACTGCAAGACCTTCAAAAGCAGCTTCGGTCACGCGGCGGAATCTGATCTCACTTTCTCTCAGAGCCTCCTCAACTCGCCTGCGTTCAACTATTTCCTGTTTCATTTTTTTATTTGCTGCCGTCAGTTCTGCGGTTCGCCCTTCAACGCGTTGTTCAAGTTCATTATGGGCTTTCTGCAGGGCTGCCTCTGTACGTTTACGCTGATTGATTTCTCTTGAAATACTCACAATTGTGTTATTCATTACTTTCTTAAGGGCCTCCAATAATTCTACATCAGACTTTCCAGATACCCTTGCATTCAGGTCACCCGTTGATACCTTGTGTAAAACATCAAAATGCTCGGCAAGCCCCATAGCAAATTCGTGAGATTGATCAACGATCTCACCGATTTCTTCAGCTGTGATATTAACAATATGTTTCAATTTACTTATCAACTCTACTCTGGATTTTTCAGGTATCCTTACGGTAGGGTCTCCTGAGGAAATCTTCTTCAGCGCCTCAAAGACTTCGGAAAGGCCTAAAGCCATCTCCAGGCCAATATTCTCCAGTTCCTTATCCCTGGCCTGGATAATTTTCCTGAATTCCCTGAATTGTCTGTTTACAACCGAAAGAGTGGCTTTTATTGAAGCAACATCCGTATTCTTTTTGAAAACATCGCAGCCAAGGCACATCTCTATCTTCTCTAAAAACTTCCCCTGGATCTCATTCCGGCAATGGGTACCTGAAAAAAGCCAGCATTTAAGGTCATGCGACTTGTATGCCGGACAAACTTTCTCTTTACATTTAAAAACTTCCCAGCATTTCACCTTTTCCATTGCGCTCTCCTCTTTTTGCTTTTACCTACTAAAATAACTATTCTTATTGACCATATTAATAACCCCTATCATTTACATTACAATTGTAGACAAATTCTTTAGAATTGTCTAAAAAATGCACCTTACCTTATAAACAGACACTAATTAGAGTCTGTTTTTAAGGTACGTTTCCGATAAAAATCGTCATTCTCGCGAAGGCGGGAATCCAGTGTTTTCAATGCCTTCTGGATCCCCCGGTCAAGCCGTAAGGATGACAAACTCTGACTTTATAAACAGACTCTAATTATAGGAGGAATAAGCATTAGGAAATTTAAAGTTCTTCCCTGTCCATGATTTCTCTGTAAATAAATGGCTTTGTACTTTTTGGAACTTCAGGGGCAGCATACAGTTCTTTAAGGTCATTCATCTTCATATTCTTCAGAAAATGCACGACACGTGAGAGTGGTGCGTGATTGTTCCTGATGAGCGACCACTGTACATCATATCTGAATGCCCACTTTTTGTGTTTTGCGATCTGATGAACAACGTGTGATGCTGTATTTTTCATGTTGAGGACTTTGCATATGATACCCTCGGTCATGGAATAACTATCAAGACAGATGGCGACAACCTCTTTCATGCCATCTTCCAGGAGTCTCATGAGGATATTGCTGCTGGCCCTTTTTGCAAGTGTCATTTTGATCCCCAGAGGCATCGAAAGTATCTGTTCATTGATTATAGACTCTGCCCTCATCCTGACATTCACAGATATTTGCTGATTCCTTGTGAGGTCAGCGAGATCAAAATTCCTCAAGGTTTTCAGGAGGCTGAGTGATATGCCCTGAGGTGTCTTCTGATTTTTGCATAAAGCAAGGGCAATGCGGTAACTTTCCTTCCATCTCTTATCAAGATAGAGCGATTCAAGTATCTTCGTACTTATATTCCGTCTGCCTGCAAGAATCACTGCAAGGTCTTCGGTAAGATTGCTGTTGTAAGTAAGATTTACAAGAACCCTTTGGGAAGGATGATACACAAGCAGCTTTAACTCTTCTTTATTTGCAGTATATGCAAGCTTAATCTCTTTTTCAAAATCCTTCATCTTCTATTTTACTCAAAGTGAAAATATAGCGTTCTTTCGTATAAAAGTTGAAGAAACCCTGGATTCCCCGATCAAGCATGCCCTCGACTACGATCGGGGGACGGGGAATGACATTATTAAGTGCATGTTTTTTCGTCATTCCCGCGGAGGCGGGAATCCAGTTATTCTTCTCATTCGATGTTCTTCAACTTTTTTAAGAAAGAGCCAAATATAGATGCTTTCTATATTTCTCCTGATAAGTATAGATATTTAATATTAGAATTATAGCTTTTTGTTTATATAAACTAAACTTGTGTATACGGAAATAACGTCTTCAAAAGAGTCTGTCATTTCTTCTCTTCAGCAGGAAATAAATCTCATCTCTGAAAAGTGCATCAATTGCAAGCTCTGTCAGAAGGAATGTGAATTTCTCAGAAGATATGGCAAACCCAAAGAAATCGCTGACTCATATGATCCATCCGATAAGGGGCATCAGGGAATGCCCTTTGAATGCAGTCTCTGCCGGCTCTGTGCTGCTGTCTGCCCGGTTAAGATAAACCCCGCTGATATGTTCCTTGAAATGAGAAAAGAGACGGTCCTTCGTGGAAACGGAAACTATGCCGAACATAATGGAATTCTTGATTATGAGAAACGGGGAACTTCGAAAAAATATACCTTTTACAGCATACATGAAGGCTGCGATGCGATATTCTTCCCTGGCTGTACTTTACCGGGAACACGTCCGGATAAGGTATCAAAGCTTTTTGAACATATGAAAAGAACTATTCCCTCACTCGGAATTGTTCTCGACTGCTGCACAAAACCTTCACATGACCTTGGGAGGGAGAATCACTTTCATGCAATGTTCCAGGAGATGAAAGATTATCTTGTTGAGCATGGTGTTCGGAAGGTCATTGTTGCCTGCCCAAATTGTTATAAAGTCTTCAGGAAATATGGCGATGAACTCTCTGTCAGTACCGTTTATGAGTTTATGGCGCGGCATGGTGCTCCTCAAACAGCGAATATTGATGGAACTATCAGTGTTCACGACCCATGTGCTCTCAGGTTTGAAGAACCTATCCAGTCTGCTGTAAGAGATCTGGCTTTTAGGAAAGGATTGTCGGTTGAAGAAATGCCCCATAGTAGAGCTAAGACATTGTGCTGTGGCGAAGGCGGATCTGTCGGGTGTCTATCACCTGATCTGTCAAAAAATTGGGGTCTTCTCAGAAAGAAGGAGACAAACGGAAACAGGATTATTACCTACTGTGCCGGCTGTGCACATTTCTTAAGTTCATTAGCTCCAACCAGCCACATCCTCGATCTCGTGTTTGAACCGGAAAAAACTATGGCTGGAAACGTTAAGGTTTCCAAGGCCCCCTTTACTTACCTGAACCGTTTAAAACTGAAGAAACAACTAAAAAATATGTCCAACGGTGCAGTAACCCGTGAAAGAACATTTACTGGAGAAAAAGAGAATAATAAAGGAGGCATGCTAAAGCGCATTCTTTTCCTTGCAATTATCATTGCAGCTATTTTTGCCATACGTATTACCGGTGCAACCCGTTATTTAGAACAGGATACACTCCGAGCGCTCATGCATGGTTATGGAACATTGGCCCCATTGATTTATATGATGGTGTATACCGTAGCGCCTTCCCTTTTTTTACCCGGTCTTCCCATCACAATTGCAGGAGGTATACTGTTTGGCCCATTCTGGGGTGTTGTCTATACCATAACAAGTGCAACACTGGGCGCCTGTGTAGCATTTCTTATATCCCGCTATGTTGCAAGGGACTGGATAGCGGGCAAATTGAAAAGTCCCAGATGGCGAAGGCTCGATCAGGGAGTGGAACAGCATGGATGGAAAATTGTTGCATTTACCCGATTAATACCGCTGTTTCCTTTTAATCTCCTGAATTATGCCTTTGGTCTTACAAAGATCAATTTCCTGCACTATGCGATAACAACCTTTATCTGCATGCTTCCAGCATGTATTGCATTTATTGTATTTTCAAGCAGCCTGCTGGATATCATCAAAGGGAAAATATCATCGGCATTCCTGGTGGGATTAGTTCTTATTATTGCTGTGTCACTGATTCCAGTATTCTACAACCGCTATAAATCGAAAAAAGGATTAAGCGATCCTTTATAACAAAATTAGGGAGGAAACATGAACAAAAAAGGTATGAGCAGAAGCAGATTTCTTAAGGTAATGGTTGTTGGTCTCTGTATTGCAGGACTTTTTTCTGTCAAAGGACTAACCGTATTCGCCGATTCATCTGAAAAAGGCGCTCATAAAGCAACTTCAAAAACTGTGGCAAGTGAATCACAGGTTTTCCCGACAAAGGAAAATCCTCTCATAATAGATGAAAAAGGCAAGAGGGTGCTCATTTACACAGAAGTGCATGAGATGAATGTCCATCAGTCGAATGTCCATTGGGGAGTTGTATTCAAAGACGGCAAATTTCAGGACAGAGCAATTCTAAGGGCTTATTCCAATCATCTTGCATTTCACGATGCTCTTCTTAAAATTGGCGCAAAACCTGGTAACAATCTTACAAAGGATACCATCGGGAAACATGTTGAAGGAGATACCCTTGAAGTTAAAGCCACATGGCCCGGACTCGGTAAAGAACTATCCCTTAACGAGATTTTTGTTGATGAAAAAGGAAAAGGATTCAATATAAAATTCGGCGGCAACAGGAAGGCATCGGAGGAAAAGAACACCGGATGCATCACCTGCCTCGAAAGCTGCTGGATATCCATTTCAAGCAATGCAAATTATCCACAGACAGGATCGATAAAGAGGTTCCTTAATCCTAATTCACACTTCAAAGGAAATGCAAATATCCTTCCAGAAGACGGTAAACCGGTTATCCTCATTTACAAGGTAGCAAGCTCAAAATAATCCAAGAGTTACTAAGACGGCTTGGAGGCTCTGTTGCAATTGTAGTCGCAAGCTTTCCGCCTCGGCGGAAAGTTTGCGGCTACAACATTCTGAACCTATAAAGAAGTCTGGAGATAAAGGCTTTCCACGGGATTTTGCCGACGAATTACCAAAAATATAGAAAGCATATTCATTTCTTTCATAACCTTTTTTGTATCAAACCTTGACAATCTATAAAAATATGATAGCATTTAAACTATAGATAATAGCTATGGACTTTCATATATTGATAGATTTAACTCATGTAGCAGAAAGGAGGTGAAAAGACATGAAAACCATAAGCAAAAAAGCGCTTGAGAGAGAGGCTTCTTTCTGGGATAATCTGAAAAAGGCGATAAAGGAAAATCCTGGTAAGGCATGCCACAAATGAAAGGCCTGAAAGAGCTAAAGTTGCTGGTCAAGCAACGAATTACCACGAAAATATGGCAGACAATATATGAAAAACATGTGTTTCTGCCATATTTTTATTTAGGTTATTAACTCTCACCGAACCTGAATTACTCCTTTTGGTTCGCTTACAACTTCTCCGACGATTTTGGCTACAGGAGACCTTTTCTCAATAATTTTCTGGACACAAAATGAGGGATATACGTAAGACCAGGATTGCATTGCGCACCTGAAGCCCATAAGACATTAAATACCTTTCCACGCGGTACAGTACGGTTCTCGTTATCATATTTCAATACCATTGAGGAAATTGACACTGCCATCACCGCATTGAAATCCTTTGTGAAAGAATATCTGGACTAAAATCAATATCTGTAACCAGTTATCTGTCACTCAGAAGCTGCCTCGTATCTCCCACCCTCTTCGTCACCTTATTTGAATCAAGGTATTCGAGAAAATCGATGGCATACTTTCTATTCGTAGGAAAGGTATTTTTGAACTCTTTCACAGTCATTTCAGACTTCTTGCTGAAAAAGTTCTTCAGGTTTTCAATTGCCTTCATGTAAACAGAAGAAGTTATATAAAGAAAATTATTAATCTTTACGATACTCCCCTCTTTTACCATGAGTTTCACGATATCGGAAAGATGTTTTTGATCCACTTTTAATATCTGGCATAGTTCTTCCATGTCCGGAGGTTGAGCGCCTGATTTTTCCAAAAGCTCAATGACGGCTTTTCTTAATGTCTCATCTAACTGAGTTAAAGTAGGGCGGAATGTTGCAAGCCTGACTATTTCTTTTTCTATGGCAATATCTTTCAATGATGAGAGCAGGTAACCAAAAAGTTTTGGTTCAAGGTTTAAATAGCCCCTTACTTCCTCTTTCTGCATCCCCGGCTTTAAGGGATTTCTTTCATGAAAATCCTTAATCTTGTTTTTCACAAGATTGCTGAACGCATTGATATTACTACCATGAAACAAAATATCATCGTGTTGATAAAGAATACCCTTTTCTATCAAATCTTTTATTGAATGATCAATGTTCGTAACTTCTTCTTTAATCCACCCCTCAATAAATGAAATTTTAATACCATGAATACCAGCCCTTTTTACTTTAAGAGCTATCTTTTCAGACAATGTTCCGGAATCAAGTATCGCCAGATCATCCAGACTTTTTTTATGACTCATCTTATACGATGATGGATCAAGAACCTCTCCTCCTCCGATGGTATCAACAGGCGAAAATCTCCTTATGATATATCTGTCTCCGGCCATTGCAATAATAGGTTCCTGAAGCCTGAACTGACAGTAGCAGTTTTCACCTGCTTTCAGCTCGTTCTTCCCGTAAAAAATAATCCTTGCACTGTTTTCCGATGTTCCGATATGGAGATGCACAATATCCCTGTTTTTTAGAGTTCGAGCATGTTTCAGCAGCTCCACTTTTGCATCAATCATAGTGGTTGAAGTAAATTTTCCTGTGATGACAACTGAATCTCCTCTTTTTAATGTTTCCTTATCAACTCCCTGAAGATTAATCGCAACCCTCTGTCCGGCATAAGCTGTCTGTATGGGTTTCCCATGACTGTGAAGGCCACGGACTTTACTCGTTATGTTGCTTGGAAGTACCTCAACAGCATCATCAACAGATATGCATCCGGATATGGCAGTTCCGGTAACAATTGTTCCAAACTCCTTTAAGGTGAAAACTCTGTCAACAGGAAGACGGAAAATCCCATTGGTTGGCTTTGGTTGGACTTTTGATGCTATTTCATTTATCTTTTCTTTCAGCAGTTCGATATGAAACATTGTTTTTGATGAGACAGGGACAATTGCTGTTCCTTCAAGAAAGGTGTTTTTCACAAAGTTTCTTACATCATCTTCAACAAGCTCAAGCCAATCATTCTCAACAAGATCAACTTTTGTAATCGCTATGAGACCAGATTTAATTTTGAGGAGATTACAGATTTGGAGATGCTCCCGGCTCTGTGGCATAACTCCTTCATCAGCAGCAATAACGAAGAGCACGAGGTCTATGCCACCAGCGCCTGCAAGCATATTTCTGATGAGTCTTTCATGCCCCGGAACGTCTACAATTCCAACAGTCAGACCTTCAGGATATACAAGGTCTGCAAATCCGAGGTCAATGGTGATTCCGCGTTCTTTCTCTTCTTTCAGCCTGTCAGGATCTATGCCAGTCAGTGCCTTAACAAGTGCACTCTTTCCGTGATCAATATGTCCTGCAGTTCCAAGAATGATATTGCGCATGAATAATAATGTTAAAGACTGTATAATTTATGGAGAGGGACAGTGGGATTCGAACCCACCATGGCTATTTATATAGACCATTCTCTGGTTTTGCAGACCAGGCGGGGCCCAGCCCCGTTACCCCTCACATATAATTATATATTGATATTATGAATATATCTAATTGTTATTATCTATATGTTGTTTTTTATGTATAAGAACAATATATGGGTGGGGGAAAGAATATTAGTTTGAAAGAGGGCGGGGTAGTTATACCTGCACATCCATTTAGAAAAGAACGGCCCGTGGATTTTGAGATTATACAATCTTCTAAAATAATAGAAGGTTTAAACGGCAGAAACAAACCATATGAAAATGAATTATGCAGGCAATGGATTCATCAACACGGGAATGGCATAAGACAGACCGGGGGCAGCAACGCTCATACACTCGACGAGGTTGGCGGAATAGTTACTGTTTTTAAGAAAAATATTTATACTCTTGAAGATTTTATCGAAGAGCTTTGCTACGGGAATTACTCACCTCTACAAAGATATTCTTTTTAGAACTATATATCCGGTTCTTATATCCTCAAAGTGGCAATAAGCCTCTTGGGATAAAGAAAAAGATCAATTGCATCTACAGGTGATCTGACAAGTATACGCGATGCATTAAGCGCTTCAATTGAACAACCTTCCTTCATGCAGACAATAATGCCCAACCTTGCTGCTCTGAGCATGCCGGCATCATTATTGCCATTTCCCAGTGCTGCAACTTTATTTTCTCCGAGTGCTGAAACATATTTTTCCTTTTGAACCGTATGTCCCTCTCCTTCGAGAATATGGAGAATACAGTTTACCCCTTTCAGTTCCTGCTGTGCACGTCCGAATGTATCTGATGTGAGCACATGTATATTAAGCTGCTCTGAAAGCTCATTGAGTTTTTCAATCACTCCAGGCAACACCTTACCATCCTCAGAAAGTGTGCCTGAGAAATCGGTTACAAAGTGTTCGAGCTCCAGGAGTCCAAATCCTGGTATATCAAGTTTAATCATAATTTTCTATGAATTATTTTACCGGTATTATAGCTAATATTTATATTTGATTCGACAGTCAAAGTCTCATTGACTAAGGTTGGTTGTTTTTGTTAACGTAAGAAATTACCTTTAGTGTTCAGGAGCATATATGCCAAAAAAACAGACTATGAAGGCTAAACAGACTATGAAAGTGAATAAGAAAACCAAGGCTGAAAAAGTATCAAAAACAACATCTACAAAATCAAAAATGAAAACTAAACCAATTATTAAAACAAAAACTGCAGAAAAAAAACCAGCAGTAAAAGCAACAAAGATAACGACAAAGGATAAAAAATTGCAGGAGATAAAGAAGAAACTCTTATCTCAAAAAAAGGAGCTTTTAATCGGGGCTATTGAGGCGCTGAACGAACTCCCCGGTGAAACTGTTTTCTCCGACCTTGGCGATCAGGCAACAGCAGAGATTGACAGAAATTTCATGCTCAGGTTAAAAGGCAGGGAACGTAAGCTCCTGAAAAAGATTGAAGAGGCGATAGAAAGAATAAATCAGCGCGTATTCGGCATATGCGAAAAATGTGGAGAGGAAATAAACATAAAAAGACTTGAAGCAAGACCTGTTACAACCATGTGCATAGAATGCAAAACATTACAGGAAGAGGAAGAAAAGCTGAGAGAAAGGTAAGACCATACCATTTCATCTGTAAAAGCTATCCTCTTATTTTCAGGCCATATTTATCTCTTAAAGTATCACCCAGCATATTAAAACAAAAAGCCGTAAGCGCAATCATGATTCCGGGATAAAATACCATCCACGGAGCTGATGAAATATAAGCCCTGCTTGCATTGATCATAGAACCCCATGTGGCTGTCGGAGGCTGAACGCCTAATCCGAGAAAACTCAACGCTGCTTCCGTCAATATATACCCGCCCATTTTCATCCCTGTTATTACAAGCAGAAGCGGTATGCATTGAGGCATAAGGTGTACAAAAAGAATCCTTGGATTGCTGCATCCTATTGCCCTTGCTGCTTCAATAAAATTTGCTTCTCTTAACGTCAAAACATTTCCCCTGATGATCCTTGCAAACGGCGCCCAGCCAATTGCAGCAATCGCAATCATCACCGTATAGATGCCGGGTGGAAATATTATAGATATGCCTATTGCAAGCAGAAGTGCCGGGAAAGAGAGTATCAGGTCTATAAAAGCCGTGACAGCTGTATCGAATTTTCCGCCAAAATAGCCCGAGCAGATACCGACAATAAACCCTATCACCATTGATAAGACCGCAGCAGTTATTGCCACACACATCGAGATCCTGCCCCCATACAGTATCCTTGCAAGCATATCCCTTCCTTTAGCATCCGTGCCTAAAGGATGTTTAAGACCCGGGGATTCCTTGAGACTGTCAAGGTCTATAATGTCAGGATCATATTTTGTTATAAAAGGCGCAAAGAGGGAAAGCAAAGATATTACTATAAGTATGGCGATTGATATCTTACCTGCTGTCTTCATGTATCCTTATCCTCGGATCTATATAATGATAAAGAACGTCAACGATCAGATTTATGATCACAACAATAACAGTTCCAATGATGACGCATCCCATGATCACCGGATAGTCCCTCTTTATTATCCCCTCCATGGTAAAGCGCCCTATTCCATCCCAGCCGAAGATGGTTTCTGTAAGCACTGCACCGTTCAGATAACTTCCAAAATCAAGACCTATCAATGTGATAATGGGGATAAGCGCATTTTTTAAGACATGGATAAGATGTATTCTCATCCCGGACATGCCTTTTGCCTTAACCGCAGTAATAAACGGCATATCAATGATTTCAATAATTGTAGTCCTTGTAACCCTTGATATGGTTGCAAGGGCCGGCAGAGAGAGGGTTATTGACGGGAGTATCAGAAACCTGATGTCACCGGTACCCGACGGAGGAAAGAGTTTCAACTGGAGGCTCAGAAAAAGCATTATGAGAAGACCGCTCCAGAACACAGGAATGCTAAGACCTGTCATGGAAACTGTGGAGATAAGCCTGTCAATCAGGGTATCTTTTTTTATTGCAGAAGCAAACCCAAAAAACAAACCGACAGGAATGGCTATTATCATGGCTCCGAATGCAAGTCTTAAGGTATTGGGAAATTTCAAAACAAGGTCATCGAATACTTTTCTGCCAGTAAAATACGAACGCCCGAATTCTCCCTCAAGCAGGAGTTTTACATAGCCCAGATACTGTATCAGAATATTTTTATCGGTACCGAGTTCTCTTCGTATCTTCTCGATAACCTCCGGCTGCGCCCGTTCCCCAACCATGCTTAATACAGGATCACCCGGCAATGCCTTTGTTAGTGTAAAAGTCAGGAGGGTAATGCCAAGGAGAAGAGGTATAAGGAGCAATAGTTTTCTTAACAGATAACTTTTAATAAAGTCCTCTTCTTATGTCTTTCTTTAAGTTATACTGCAAAGTCACTTTATTATTAAGCAGTTATAGACTCTCATACATAGCGTCCTTTTCAGCGTAGCCTTTCATAAATTCAGCCACAGTGAAGTTGCGCCATGTTGCTTCCTCATCTTCGAGAAGCAGCATAACTTATTATTGTAATGTATCCCCATATTGATCATTATTTTTTCAATGCGCTTTTCTGTTGCTGTTTACACCTCCGGCAATCCCACTTCTTCAAACACCTGTTGTACCAATACATCTGCCTGTTTGTGGTCATGGGTTCTGCTAAAGAATGCTTCAAATAGCTTTGCTTTGAGGTCTTTTAAATATCTTTCATAATCATCAACCCCATTTACAATAACGAGAATCTCCCTTGGGATTTTCACCAGAAAACTGTTCGGCTTTTGGGCGTAAATAATAAACTTTGCTTCTTCTAAGTTCGCTGCATCATATTTAAAACCACTATCTGATACAACTTCCTGCTGCCCTATAAAATATGAGCCGAGTTTTAATGGTTCATTAGAAATCGAGATTTCTTTGGCATCCTTAAGATATTTTGAGTCAATAAACTCTTCAGGAAATTTCTTTGCACCATCGGGAAATGTCTCTTCAATGACCTGCTCTTTAAGTTTTTCGATATCTCTTTGGGTCTTTACCTGTTTAACTTTCTTCCGTGATTTCGCCAGATCAATTCTTTCCCTAACCATATCGGTAAGCTCGTCATAGAGTGGTTTCAGATATTTCTTTGGGTCAAGCCCAAGTGCCTCAAGTACAGCACTGTCAAGCGCCTGTCTGTCTTTCATTTTTACTTCTTCAAAGATGGGTTTGATGGGACGGGCAAGTAGTTTATTGAAGGCTTTAAGTATGGAATCTTTCAAACTCGTAGAAATTTTATCAACTTCGATAACAGGTAAAAGTTCAATCTCATAGGCCTGAACTTTTAGTGCTCCATCGCCTAGATTTATTCTGCCATTTATTTCCAACCCTAAATAAAAAAGTACTGAATTAAGAATTCCACAAAGAAGTTTATTGTTACTTTTATTCCGAGGGGTTATGCGATAAAGATTATCATTTACAATGATGCTATCTGGGTTAAATACCACTCTATAAGTAATATCTTGTCTTGCATAATATAAAGAGCATGGATCTTCTTTAATTTCTCCAATGCTATACCAATCATCTCTGCCTTTAAAAGTTAAGGAGGTATTATATTTTTTTGATTCGCCCCATTTAATATATTTCAATGCATTTGTAGTTGTTAATTTCTTTCTTTCGTCATCACAAACAAATAAGTAACGTTGAAGTACTTCAGTATCTATAGAAATATTTGGAACTTCTTTTGGTGTATAAATTACTGGACCGATAACATATTTCTTTTCTATATTCCAATGATCAATAATTTCTTTTTTCAAGTAAAAGAAATCAACATTATTTGTTGTAACTCCCCTCGTCACTTCTGCTACGTTATTGACAGGAACTATTTTGTCTCTACACTTGTCCAGTATCTCAAAATAAACGTCCGGCGCTCTGAGGTATTGTCCCCACTTGATGGTCTTGCCTGATTCAATTATCTTTTCAAGAAGTTCTCCCTGTTTCAAAACTCTTATCCTGAAATTGCCATCTTCATAAGTTTTAAGCCCACTCAAAGTATTTATAATTTTTGTGCCTTTAAGCTTGTAATGCCCAGAACCTGCATTTTCTATTGAATGTATCAACTTATCAAGCCCTAACCATCTCTGCATTGAAAGTTTTATGTCCCAAGGAATAAGCTCTTTAAGCCGTTTTTTAATTTTTACGAATTTAACATTGTTGTCGTTTCTCTGTTCTTCATCTTTGCACCTCTCGATGACTGTAATGATTGTATTGACAGCAGCATCTTCAAACCAGGGTTCACAGCGGGATTCAAGAACAGCGACTATCTTGAATTTTTTAAGAAAGAATTTCTGAAGTTCATACCCGTATGCAACATCAAGCCATGCATTTGATGTAACAATCCCCATCCTTCCGTCATCTTTAAGATGCTTTGCAGTGTGAAAAAATAGATAAGCATAAATATCTGCCTGACCGGAGAGTTTTAACTGTCCATCATCAAATAATTCGGGATAGTCTGCTCTCCAATCCTGAAAGAGAACTTTTTCAAGTGTGTTTTTATATCCTTTGATCCTTTTCTCAATGAGTTCCTGTCTGATATAAGGAAAGTTTCCGACTATTCCATCAAACTGAGGAATAGTCTCATCGATCATGAAATCAGGCTCGCCTGTTGGTTTTGGAGGCGGGAATTTATATATATCGCCAGTTTTGACCTCAAAGAAATCTTTTGATATGACTCGTGGGAAGTTTGCATAGTCCTCTATGTTCTGCCTGTAAAGGTTAATTGTTGCAAGTTCGGCGGGAAAATGGGCTATATCAATTCCCCACAATTGAGAAAGCAATTTCTTGTGATCCTTTTCACCTGCATTTCTAAGCCTGTCATATGCTCGTATAAGAAAAGTCCCTGTGCCGCATGTGGGGTCTAAAACTTTATCCGATACTGATCTGACACAGAAAGTAGTTATCAAATCTACAAGTTCTTCATTCGTAAAATACTGTCCAAGTGCGTGTCTTTCTTCCGGTGGTATGAGCTTCTCAAAAACATTTCCAACAACATCCTGAGGCATGTGCGAAAAGTTGTATCTGTTCAGGCTATCAAGAAGATTTATGAGAGGTTCAACTCCGCTTTGCGGAAAAGGCACCTTATCAGGGAAATCCTCTTCAAATACTGCCTGATAGTCTATCTGCCTTGCAATCTCAAAATATTCTTTCAGCTTTTTGTCGACTTTTGCAGGGTTGACTTCATGTAAATCAAGTTTTGGGATGTCTGAGCGGAATCGGCGTAATGTTAAATAAAAAAGTATTTTTCCGAAAAGCCTGTAAATAATCTGCCTTGATACTGTTTCAAAAAATGCCTCACCTGCCTCATAAGTTGCAATACCCTGTTTTACTGCCCAGTTAAAAAGCTCATTCTTGAATGCAGCATTTTTCCCTATTTCTGTTATCAACGACTTATGTATGTGAGGCCAGAGTGTCTTTACAGCCCCTGAGAGCTCATGAACAAAGAAGGTGGAATCTACATCGATGAGGTGAAGATGTCCTTCTCTATGAAGGGTGGAAAGGTCGTTTAATATCTCTTTTGCCTTTGCTTTTAGAAGTTCCTGCTTGGACACAACCCAAAGGTCATCAGGTTTTGTTACCTGGGAGATTGTTGCGTAGGTATTTAATCTGTGGATTCTTGAGACTTCTTCTGTCCAATGGGGTGTTCTCCAGATAACAGCATCTCGCATATTCCATGTAACAAAATAATCGGCATGCATCGCCCTTGCCTTTTCAGCTGCATTACTGAGTAGGTCCTGGTCGTCAACAGGGGTTGTAGGTGTTTTCAGCTCCCAACCGCAAAAACCCTGATGAGCCTTTCGGTTGAGCCATATCTGGACATCGGGGAATTTTGTTTTCTTATCCTCGACTTTTAAAGAGGGATCTGATGAAGCAACTTCAAAGGGGTAAGAGCCTTCCTTCAAGAATTCATTGAGCCAGGATGTGACCTGACTCATAAATTCTCTTTCATTGGATTTAATATCCGGCATATTTATTTCTTTTGATACTTTTTAAAATATTAAACATTTCTTAATTTCCGGGATCAGAGTAAACTCCTGCTGCGAATTTTGCCTTTTGATTGACCTGATGATCGCTTTCGGAGCTATCCGTTCATGGATATGCAAAGATACGGTGGGAACTTCAACGGACGCATTTTCGTTTTTACCGGCACAGATCAGTTTAGGTTTATTGATATCTATGCTCTGTATCACTCTTTTCCTTTGCCGGGCTTTCCCGGTTCTCTCAGTCGCTTGAATGCAACAGCACCAAGGAGTGACTTCATCTGGCTAATGGCGATGTCATTCAATTGCCTCAACCGGTCAGACTGAGTGAGACCCTGATGAATCAGAACGGCATTGATGCTCTCAATGTTTGAAAGCACCACCAGTTGTTCCAGAGTGGCGTAATCGCGCATGTTTCCTGTCTTTTGGGAATGTACCTGCCGCCATTCTGCCGCAGTCATTCCAAATAGGGCGACATTCAACAGATCGGCTTCATTGGCATAGATATGGGTTACCTGTGTTTTGGAAATACGCGGTGGAATTAAGTTATCTTTAATAGCGTCAGTGTGAATTTTGTAGTTGACTTTGGCAAGGGTGCGCTGAAGATTCCACTCCAAGGCCAGTGTCCGATATTCTTCTTCCTTGAGCCTCTGGAATTCTTTGATAAGGTAAAGCTTAAACTCCGGGCTTAGCCACGAGCCGAACTCGAAGGCGATGTCTTTATGGGCAAATGTGCCTCCGCCATATCTTCCTGCTTTAGAAAGCAGCCCAATGGCATTTGTTGCTTCAATCCATTTTTTAGGCGAGAGTGCAAACCTGTTAAGTCCGGCTTGGCTTTTAAACCTCTCGAATTCGAGAGGTTTAAAAGCCGGGTTATACAAATGCTCCCAAATGCCAAGGAATTCGATGGTATTGCGATTGCGCAACCAGTTGTATATAATGCTTTCATCTCCAAAAGTTTTCACCATGTCGGTCAAAGATATATAGTCTTCCTGATTCCATGAGTATACGGCAATTTCAGTGCCTTTGACAGCAATGGTTCGTTTCTTCACAGAGATGCTCTCCTTTTAGGCCTTATTGATATCTTATTAAACAAGAGTGTTAACTGGTTCCATTATATTACCCTTGGCTATTATGTTTTTCCCTCCTAAATAATAGAGACTTTGCATATCTGTTTGCAATAGTTATGCAATTTAAAACGAAATGTCTGTCCCTTTATCCATACTATAGATCGGATATATCTTATAGTTCTTCAGCCACGGCTGTCTGATGGTAAAATCTGTCTTGTGCCATAATGGCACCCATGGCGCATCTGCGATGATTATTTCTTCTGCCTTTTTATAAGATAAATTTCTCTGTTTTTCATCTATGGTATATTGTCCTTTCTCTATCAGTGCATCCACGATATGGTTTGTATATCTTGTCCTGTTGCCGGCCGGACCATGATTGGATGAATGGAATAAAGGAAAGAGGAAATTCTCGGGGTCAGGATAATCTGCCCACCAGCTCAGATAGAATATATCCGGTTCACCTTTGTTAACAGACTCTTTATAAGCGCTCCATTCAAGCTGTTTTATCTTTACGTCTATGCCGATAGCCTTAATATAAGATTGAATGACCTCTGCTATGTCAACAATTTCCTGGTCTGCTGTTATATAAAAATATATCGTTCTGCCGGAGAACCCTTCTTTTGCAATCAAGTCCATAGCCTTTTGAGGATTATATTCAGAGGAATCCGGTATCTTCCACTTTCTCAGGATATCAGGGACAGGGCCTCCTGACAATCTGCCGCGATTTTCATATATAGTGTTTAATATTTTTTCTCTGTCAATTGCATAGCTGATCGCCCTTCTCATGTTGATATTATTAAACGGCGGCCTTGAGCAATTGAGACCGATGTAGTATGTATTCAGACCCTGAATGGACGAAATGTAGTTCTTTTTTTTGTGATCCTTTTTATATCTCGAATATTCAGATGCCGGTATTGCCAAGACATCGATGTTGCCAAGTTCAAACTCTGTCACTGCTGTGAGGTCTTCGGGGATTATTCTGTAGATTATACCTTTTACCTTTGAAGCTGCATCGAAATAGCCTTCTCTTGCTTCGAGCCTGATCTCCCTGTTCGGCAGCCATTCTTTAAGGATAAACGGACCTGTTCCTACGGGATGACTCGAAAAATCAGGCCCCCATTTTTCGGTTTCCTCATGCGGAACAACATAGGCAGCGGACATGGTAAGAAGACTGAGAAAGGGAGAAAAAGGGTTTTTGAGACGTATCTCAAGTGTATAATCATCCGGT
Organism: Thermodesulfovibrionales bacterium; assembly: GCA_049302065.1. Lineage (GTDB taxonomy): Bacteria > Nitrospirota > Thermodesulfovibrionia > Thermodesulfovibrionales > SM23-35 > VGWX01. Next base: position 14,048 of record JBAQLU010000075.1, on the reverse strand, counting down.
GTCTGAATGCCTTTAACATCTCCCGCCCTGCCCTTTATAAAATCATCTGCTCCGAGTATTTTATCAAGCACCCATGTATTCGGAGATCTGTTGTTCGGGCTTAATATTCTTTCAAAAGAGTACTTGAAGTCAATTGCCTTAACTTCCCGTTTATTTGAGAAATAAACCCCGTGTCTTAATTTGAATATGTATCTCAGCCCGTCTTCTGATATCGTCCATTTTTCAGCAATATCAGGCCTAATACTGAGATCCTCGCCTATTCTGACGAGTCCGTTATACAACTTTGCAGATAAGGTGCCTCCGGTAACATCGACTATGAGCGCAGGGTCAAGAGTTGTCGGATTGGTATTGAGCCGGTAATAAACATATCCTTCCAAGCGGTTTTGTGATGAGCAGGAACATAAAGACAGGATATAGTAAACAGACAATAGAACTACAAATGATTTCAGAACATTTTTTTGCATCTGTGTTCTGTATCCTGTCTTCTTCGCTCTGAAACTAAAATCTCAGGAACGCTCCGATACTTCCAGACTTCTGCAGTTTCTTATTTTGAGATACTACCTCGACAAGCGCTCCCTGTTCAACAGCCTTCTGTGACAGGAGATCAACAATATAATTAGCCTTCTGCATATCGCCCTTGCAGTAAGGACATGATGTTAGGTCCTGAATTGTCAGATTTTCGCATTTTGAACATGAAAGGCCGGACTGATTATAATCCTTAAGCATTACAACTCTCATAACCCTGCCTTCCTGTATTGCATTCAGAACATTTTCTATGCCGAGAACTGCATTTTCATTCTTCATTGCCTTTGTATGCAAATCATCGATCGTCTCAGCCTCTTTCTTCTCCTCAGATGCCTTCAGTATAGGTTCTACCTTTTCGAGAATCTCTTTGCTGTTCGCAAACATCTCTGCCTGAAACGTCCCGATAATCTTATCCGCTACTGTCTGCGGAAGCATGGCTTTAACCTTTGTAAAGGCTTCTTCCGAGCCGCCGATTATCAGACGTCCCACATATTCACCTGACAGGAAAGAGTCTAATTGTTTGAGAACATCCTTCAGGTGAAGGCTGACATGGTAATCTGTATGCCTTTCATAACTCTTCTCTGAAAGGGAAAACCAGCCGCCTTTTTTATGTTTACCCGGCACATCGTCAGAATGAACCTCTGTGTATTCTTCTATCTCTCCCAGATGGACAAGGAATAAACGTGCAGATTCCTTTCCGACAAGCAGTATCGCATAACGCTGATAATTATCGAGAATATCCAGAAGCGGTTTTATGTATGGCGTATTGTCAACGATAATCTCGTTTTTTAAGGGAACGGAGAGATGAAATTCCTTCCAGAATTTCTTTTCCTGTGAACTCAGGATGGCAAGTCCCTTCTTCAACACCCTTTTGTTTGTCAAAATATATGAATCAATTTTTTCAAGGTCACCGGTGATCCTTTTCATAACAGCTTTGTCGAGTTTTTCAGCAGTATCTTTGAGCATATTTTTCACATGTATCACATAGTTATTCTTTACATTTGTCATCGGGTTAACATTCAAATACAGACTTACAAAATATGCACCTTCACCGCGCATCTTTGCTATTTCTCTGAGCTCTTCACTACTTAGCATGTCATCCTCCTTCTATTTGTATGAATGTTTCAAATAATGGAATGAAGAAACTTCTGTTACCTGCCATCCGATGCCTTCACAAAATATTTAAAAAGACTTAAGGATAATGCTTCTTCTAAGAGACGTTCCGGATGCCATTGCACCCCAACGAGAAAATCGTAGTCTTTAAGGTAAAAAGCCTCGATCAGATTATCCGGAGAATACGCAAATGGAGAAAGGTTATTCCCAGGCTCTTTTACAGCCTGATGATGTGTGCTATTCACAGAAAACGTGCCTTTTTCCAAAAACCTGTTTTCTGTAATCACTATTATATGATAATCCTTTTTATGATTAATTTCTACTGCAAGCTGTGATGCAATGTCCTGATATAGAGTCCCTCCGAAGAAAACATTTAGAAGCTGCATACCGTAACAGATACCGAGTACAGGTTTATGGAGTTTCAATATCTCATTCAGAAGAGACATTTCAAAATCACTCCTTTGTCTGGTAACCGGTTTTACCTCTGGCAAAATTTCCTCATTGTAATATGAAGGGTTAAGATCATCTCCTCCCGGGATAAGGAGCCCGTTAATTCTTTCCGCATATAGCACAGGATCTGCTGCTGGTGGAATAAGCACTGGAATACCGCCCGACATGACTATTGCTTCGCAATAATTGTGCTTTAGTTTTATATATCCTTCTTCTATATTTGTTGTAATCCCGATAACAGGTTTATTCATATGAGCTCATTGATCCTTATTGTTTATCGTCTGTTTTTCCGCTTCCTATATGCTGTCTACAGTCTACTATCTGCTGCTGCTTACCTGCCGTTCCTCAGAACTCTGCCTGCCCGAATCCCTGTTAGTTCCCCTTCCCATATAGCTGATTTACCATTGACGATTACATAATCAATCCCTTCAGGCTTCAGGAACGGTTTATCAAATGTTGCCTTATCGATTATCCTTTTATAATCAAAGAGAACAATATCAGCAAATGCAGCGTTCTTTAAAACCCCTCTCTTATGAATATTAAATATTTGAGCGGGAAGCATTGTTATTTTGCAAATAGCTTCACTCAGACTCATCAATGATTTATCCCGGACATATTGTCCGAGAAATCTCGGGAAACTCCCGAATCCCCTCGGATGAGGCTTCCCTTTATATGTAGGCCCATCCGCAGACCTTGCAGAACTGTCAGTTCCAATCGTCACATACGGAAGCGAAATAAACCTCCTGAGATTTTCCTCACACATTGATGAAAATATCGCCCCAACTCTCAATTTTTCATCCGCAAGTATCTTCAGCAGCATATCAACAGGCTCAGCATTTACATGATCTGCAATACGGGCAAGGCTTTTGCCTTCCATCCATCTGTTTTTTATCAAAGATGCAGATGAAATATATATAGTATCCCAGTAATCTTTTTCCGGATGTTCTGAAAGTATTACCCTTTTGATCTTCTCCTTAACTTCCGGGTTTTTTAATTTTTTTAATTCTTCTTCGGTACCTCCTTCGTAAACCCAGTCCGGCAGTACTACATCAAGGTCGGTAGACGCTGCGGTATACGGATATCGATCACAGGTAACAGTTATTTTTTTCTTTCTCGACTCTTCTATTAATGACACAGCCTTATCTATTTTATGCCAATTTTTATCGCCACTCGTTTTTATATGAGAAATATGTACCTTTATGCCGGCCTCGCTGCCGATTCTTATTATTTCCTCTATGGATTCTATTAATCTGTCCCCTTCGCTCCTCATGTGTGAGGTATAGATAAGGTTATTGCAGGGAACCGACAGGGCAATGAGTTCTTCTGTGTCCGCATATAAACCCGGGGGATATATTAAGCCGGTCGAGAGCCCTATAGCCCCTTCCTTGACAGACTTTTTCAGGAGGATGCACATCTTTTTTATTTCTGATGCTGTTGATTTCCTGTCCTCATAACCTGTAACACAGGCCCTGATATTCCCGTGACCGGTAAGTGAAGCAAAATTCATGGAGAGGCCTCTCTCCTCCAGTATTTTGAAATATTCCTCGAAGTCTGACCAGCGTTCCCGTATTCCAAGTTCTTTAAGGTCCTCTTCTCTTCTTTTTAATGCTTCACCAAGCAATGGAGCAGCAGAGAGACCACAGTTTCCATTGATCTCAGTGGTTATTCCCTGGGATATCTTGCCTTCTGCACGCGGGTCAGCAAGCAGCGTAAATTCAGAATGTGCATGGGTATCTATAAAACCAGGCGCCACTGCCATATCCTTAGCATCAATAATTCTGCCTGCGGCCACTGCTTTCTGCTTTCTGCCTCCTGTTTTCCGATGAATAAAAGCTATCCTGTCTCCTGAGATACCTATATCACCCTCAAACGGTTCTGAACCTGTTCCATCATAAATAAGACCTCCTCTGATCAAAAGATCAATCTTTTTCATTTTCTGTATCTTTCTTAAAAAACCTCTCCGGAAATTGTATTGTTTTCACAAATAGCGGCATCAGAAACAGAGAGATCAGCTTTGCCCGGTTCCAGAATCCTGTTATACCTGCATCTTTTATCTGCTCCCTGTAAGTCTCAATTATCTCATTTTTCAGTTCAGGAAGTGACTTCACAGTAAGCGCCATTATCGAAAAGAATTCCCTGACAGGCACGCGCAGAAACTCAAGAGGTTTTAATATGTTTCCACAGGCGCCTATAAGTAATTCGATTTTTGTTGTTGCAGTTAATATTTTCGCTCCGATTATCATAATAAACAGCCTCATTGTTCTCATGGATGCTATAGATAGTCCTTCATCCGTCAAAACAACAGGACCTGCACTAAAAATAATCCTGCCCTGCTGGAACAAGGCATTGCCTGTAAATGTGAATATCAAAAAAATAGTGATGGGAATCCATCCGCTCATCAGAGTTTTCCGGGGTATCCTTAAGATAAGCATTAGAATTGCTGTTAAAATGAACAAATAAACAGTGATGTCCTGTATGAAGAACAGAAAAATTACAAACAGTATATATGTGGTGATCTTAATCTCCGGGGACAATAGGTTACCTGTAGTGTTAATTGTGCAAGTACGCCGATTGTTCAAATGATGTCTGCATTATCTGGAAATATGCACCTAATCATTTTTGAATGATACAACCTTCTGCAATGCAGGAACAGGAGAAAAATATTTATTAACACCTTCAGCAACAGCCTTTGCTATGTCCATACGGTAAGAATCACATGATAATAATTTTTCTTCTTCAGGATTGCTTATAAATGATACCTCGACAAGCACAGACGGCATTCTTGCGCCAAAAAGGACATAAAAAAGGGCCTGTTTCACTCCAAGGTCTGAAATATTCTTATAGCTCCCGTCAAGGTTCGTGATCATCGTCCTCTGTATGTAGTTTGCGAGTTTAATGGATTCATCTCTTTTACTTTCCCTCATCAGATCACTTTTGATTATCTCAACTACATCCATTTGTCTGTGGATTGCCTTCATTTTCTTCAACGATATGGCATTCTCTCTTGCTGCAACCTTCATTGCTTCTTCATCATCTGTCCAGTTCAGCAGATAGGTCTCAATTCCTTTTGCCTGTCTCCTCGTACTCGCATTGGCGTGTATCGACACAAAGAGATCTGCATTTTTTTTGTTCGCTATAGCTGTCCTTTCTTCAAGGGGAATGAATATGTCTTTATCCCGCGTTAAAAATATCTCATATGACTGATCTGAGGCGAGGATCTTTTTAAGTTTGAGGGCGATATCAAGCACAACGTCCTTCTCGTAAAGTTTTTTCATCCCTACTGCTCCGGGGTCATGACCTCCATGACCTGCATCAATAACCACTCTCTTTTTATTAATTTGAAGGGCTGGTTTCTCAGCTTTTTGGATCCTTCCATATACATCAATAACAAGTCTTGCAGGGTTATCTATGACAAAGGCCTTATAATCCGATATCTCTTCCAGGTCGAAAACAACCCTTACTGTATCATTGTTAAACTGGCTTGCCCTCACAGTCTTCAGAATACCGTCTCCAACAGGAAAGTTTGTCCTGATCTCTTGTGCAATAGTAGTATTCGGGAGGTCAAAATACAGTCTGTCAGGATTTGCCAAACGGTTTTTTGAGAACTGTACCGGTTCTGAAAGGTCAACAACAATTCTTGTGTAATCCGCAGATGACCAGTAACGGATATCCTTGACTATTACCTTATCCGATGCAGTTATGAGCGAGGGCGCAGCAATGAACAATAAAAGAAGGATGCATCCATATAAACTCTTACTGCTTAATTTGAGGTTTAAAAACAATTCTTGTTCTCCAACCCCCTATAATTTTAATTAAACAGCCTGAACAGCACTTATCTCGGGAATCGCTTTTTTTAAGTTTGCTTCAACCCAATGCTTTAAGGTCATTGTAGACATAGGGCATGATCCACAGGCGCCCTTGAGTCTGACATAAACAACAGTATCCTTGATATCAACGAGTTCAATATCTCCACCGTCTCTCTTAAGCCCGATCCTTATGGTATCAAGAACCTCTTCTACATTCTCCTTAAGCATATATCCTCCATATTTCTATTTAATAATAATAAAATGCGGTTATTTATTCAAGTGCTTTATAACAAACTGTTTGTTTCTTCTTATTTTTATTAGGATATATCATACAGTACAAAATGTTTTTATGAAATATATTTTATCATGTAGTCTGTTTGAGTTATAGTATAAGACTGCGTATGAAAATTATTTTTTTACAGAATAAACCCTTAATGAATAACAATATTCCGTCAATAGGGATAAAACAAACATTGATATTTACATTCTTGCTTTCTCTGTTGCTTGTCATGGAAACCCCTGTTTATTCATTTATCGAGCCCCCACAGGAAGGCATTTGCAGCCCGGATACAGAAATTGCAAAAGAATGCAGTGATGTTTCAGTAAAACCTACAGACAAAAATACTATCCCCGTCTCAAAGAAAAAGAAGATACCAAAAACTCTCCAAAAACCAACAGATGCAACTGCAAAAAAGGAAACTGAAAATGAGACAATGAATCCATCAGGGGATTTGAAAAAATTTGTGGTGTATTTCTTCTGGGGAAAGGGATGCCCTCACTGTGAGGAAGAGAAACTCTTTTTAGGTGAAATGAAGAAAAAATATCCTGACATGAAAATTATTGATTATGAAGTGTGGTATAACAAACAGAATGCCGCCCTTTTAGCAAAAATGGCAAAGGCATACAATATGAAAGCCTCAGGAGTGCCTGTTACCTTTATCGGTGAAAATGCTTCTATCGGATTTTCAAAACATTCTGAAGAAGAAATAACAGAAGCGGTTAACCGATGCCTTTCTCTCGGATGTATAGACCCTGCCCTTGTTGTTGCAGGAAAGATCAGGATTGATAAGAACCATAGCATATCGTTGACAGGACCTGAAAAAACAGAAGATCTGGAATGCAAGGAAAAAAGCAGGACAGTATACATACCATGGGTTGGGAACCTTGATGCATCAGAGATGTCTCTGCCTGTTATGACCCTTATAATTGCCGGGCTTGACAGCTTCAATCCCTGTGCATTCTTTATCCTATTCTCTCTCCTGGGTCTTCTCATTCACGCACAATCCCGCAAAAAGATGCTGCTGATAGGAAGCGTATTTGTCTTCTTTTCCGCCTTTATATACTTTATTTTTATGGCTGCCTGGCTGAACCTTTTCCTTGTGATGGGTCAGGTCGAGATCATAACAAAGATTGCCGGATTTATTGCTGTATTGATTGCAGCCATAAACATAAAAGACTTTTTCGTATTCAAAAAAGGCGTCTCTCTGACCATACCTGACAGCGCAAAACCAAAGCTGTTTGACCGCATGAGGAAGCTGCTGAAATCTACATCGCTGGTATCCATACTTGCAGGAACAGCTGTTCTGGCTATAGCTGCCAATGCCTATGAACTTCTGTGCACTGCCGGATTCCCCATGGTATTTACCAGGATACTGACATTGAACAAATTATCCTCCCTCTCGTATTACCTTTATCTCATCCTTTACAATTTGATCTATGTCATTCCCCTCTCAGTTATTGTAGTTATTTTTACTGTGACTCTCGGAAAGAAACACCTTACGGAATCTCAGGGAAGAATGATGAAGCTCATATCAGGGACCATGATGCTCGGATTGGGAGGCGTATTATTATTCAATCCGTCAATATTAAGCAATGCCCTGATATCCTTCCTCTTGCTTGCAGGAGCGCTGTCTGTTTCTGCAATAACAATTTTTTTAACTAAAAAAATACGGGATTAGGTATGAGTATGCTGTTATATCCCGGAAACAAACAGGGGTTATAATGAAAAAGATAATGTTTCTATGCACTGCAAATTCCTGCAGGAGCCAGATGGCAGAGGGATTTGCAAGAGAATTCGGGAAAGGCCTCATTGAAATACATAGCGCCGGCCTTATGGCTGCAGGAGTTCACAGAAGAGCAGCTGCAGTCATGCAGGAGCTTGGCATTGATATAACAAAACAGGAATCAAAAGAAATTGACGTCTCTTTACTCAAGCAGATGGATCTTGTTATCACGTTGTGCGGGAATGCCGAGGTATATTGTCCAAGAACACCTCCTGAAATAAAACGAATCCACTGGCCGATTGAGGACCCGGTCAGTAAAATTGGGACTGAAGAAATGATAATGAGAGACTTCAGACGCGCAAGGGATGAGATCAGAAATAAGGTTGAGGGATTAATAAAGGATATCGCTGAATCAAAGGTATAAGCGAATTATTATATGCCGCTTTTGTATACATCTCGTCTATGTCCAACTTTAATGCACGAGGCAAGGGACGTAGTTACTAACAATGATTAATTTTGACAAACACAATGGGGATGATTAAAATAGAACCATGCCACGGCAAGCCCGATTAGATATTTCCGGAGCCCTGCACCATGTTATGGTAAGGGGGATAGACAAGATGTCTATTTTTAAGGACAACGGGGATAAGGAGAAGTTTCTTCAAAGACTCGGAGAAAATATAGATAAAGGAAGCGCTTTTGTTTATGCATGGGCAGTAATGGACAATCATGCACATCTTCTCTTTAAGAGCGGCAAACAGGGCGTCTCCGATATTATGCGAAAACTTCTTACTTGGTATGCCCAGTATTACAATCGCAGTCACAAAAGGACCGGCCATCTCTTTTCAAACCGGTATAAATCTATTCTTTGCGATGAAGACACATATCTTCTTGCCCTTATACGCTACATTCATCTAAATCCTGTAAGGGCAAAGATAGTAAATACATTGGAAGAATTAGACAAATATCCATGGAGCGGCCACAGTGTCATAATGGGAAACGGCAGACGAACCTGGATGGACAGTGATTATGTGCTTGCACAGTTTGGCGAAAGCAGAAGGGTTGCAAAGAAAGCTTATCGAAGATTTATAGAAGAAGGCTTGATTTTGAAGCAAAGCGCGGAACTAAACGGCGGCAGGCTTGTTAGGAGGTATGGGGGATGGTCGCAGGTTGAAGCCATGAGCAGGCGGGGACAAAAGGAAGAATTTGATGAACGTATACTTGGGGGTGGAGAATTTGTACAGGCTGTACTTAAAGAAGCAGAAGACCGTCAGGTGCGGCAACTCAGGATGCGTCAGAGCGGAACAACAATAGAGACAATCATCAGGGAAGAATGTGCAAAGGGCAGAATAAGCGATAAGGAGATAAAAATGGGAAGCCGCAGGCAGTTAGTGAGCGGAATACGTGCAAAGATTGCATATCGCAGCAGAGAAGAACTTGGATTATCCGCAGCCGAAATTGCTCGTCATACAGGTGTCTCAACATCGGGTATTACAAGGGCGATTGAAAAGGTAGCCAAAGAATAATTATTATAACTCACTGTTAGTAACTACGTCCCTATTATCATTGCTAGGGGTTTCAATGACATCACCGTTTTCATTTTTGATAAGATACCTTGCCCTGATGACATTCAGTGCATTTTCACTGAGTTCCATGAACAAATTATATCAAATTATTTACCGGAGAGATTTATGCGGTCGTTTGTATGGCGACATAGTTTTGTCTGTTTGTCATTCACCGGATCGACCGGTGAATCCAGTACCTTTTGGATTGCCCGATCAAGTCGGGCAATGACAGTCATGCATTCTTACTTATAGCCGTCTTAGTAACTTACTGCTTCTTCCTTGCTTCTAATTTATTCAGCGCATTAATATATGCCTTCGCAGCGGCAACGATGATATCCGTGTCAGCGCCATGCCCCCTTACTGTTCGGTCTTCTTCCTCAAGTGAGACCACAACTTCCCCAAGCGCATCAGTGCCGCCGGTGATACTCTTTACCTCAAATTTCAGCAATTTGCTCTTTGTATTTGTCACAGAGGCAATAGCCTTATATGTTGCATCTACAGGCCCATCGCCATGTTCCAGGCTGTTAATGATTTCCTCACCAACCTTAAGTTTTACAGCTGCTGTCGGCTTCTGATTGATTCCACTCACAATATGCAAATCTATGAGACTGTAGATCTCAGGGACCTTAGCAACGCCTTCTGAAATCAATGCCTCAATATCTTCATCAAATATGTCCTTCTTCTGATCAGCAAGCCTCTTGAAGCGCTCAAATGTTTTGTTGAGTTCTTCATCCGCCAAAACATATCCAAGCTCTTTGAGTCTTGTCTTGAAGGCATGGCGTCCGGAATGTTTTCCGAGAACCAGTTTTGTTGAATGAAGGCCTATACTTTCGGGTCTGATAATCTCATACGTTGATTTCTCTTTCAGAAGTCCGTCCTGATGGATACCTGATTCATGCGCAAAGGCATTTGCGCCCACAATCGCTTTATTGGGCTGCACAGAGATTCCGGTTATTTTTGTGACGAGCCTGCTGCTCCGCATAATCTCTTCTGTATGCAGTTTGGTATCAGCATGAAAAAGATCACGCCTTGTCCTGATTGCCATAACAACTTCTTCCATAGAACAGTTGCCTGCACGCTCCCCGATGCCGTTTATTGTGCACTCAACCTGTCCGGCCCCGTTCAGAACTGCTGCAAGAGAATTTGCTGTTGCAAGACCAAGATCATTGTGACAGTGAACAGAGATGACAGCCTTATCAATATTCTTAACTCTATCATGTATCGTCTTGATCATTGCGCCGAATTCAGCCGGAATACTGTATCCGACGGTATCCGGAATATTGACTGTTGATGCGCCGGCTGCTATGACAGCTTCTACAACTTCACAGAGATAGCTGATATCAGTTCTGGTCGCATCCATAGGTGAAAACTCAACATCATCAACAAAGCTTCTTGCAAGTTTGACCATCTCAACAGAACGTTTTAAAGCCTCTTCCCTGCTCACGCGGAACTGATATTTGAGGTGAATATCAGAGGTTGAATGAAATGTATGAATCCTTTTCTTCGGGGCATCCTTCAAAGCATCCCAGGCGCTCCTGATATCCTCTTCCCTTGCCCTTGCAAGACTGCATATAACCGGTCCTTCTACTTCATTGCCGACAGTCCTGATCGCCTCAAAATCGCCCGGCGAACTGTAAGCAAAACCAGCTTCAATAATATCCACACCAAGTTTTGCAAGCTGCTTCGCAACCATCACTTTTTCCTGTACATTCATTGATGCACCTGGCGACTGTTCACCATCCCGAAGGGTTGTATCAAATATCTTTATCATTCTCATCTCATAACACCTGCTTTATTCCTTTGCTTCTTTCTCCTGTAAAACAGAAAGATGTTCTCAATTATACCTTCAAACAAATAAATCATTGCAAATATAAAAAGCGCAATCGGAGGATGCATAACAATAATGGCAAAGCCCACAACTATAGCAACGAGGATCCAGAAGGGCTTCCTCTTGCTGAAGTCTATCTCCTTTGCGCCATGGAACCTCAATGTACTTACCATAAGAACAGCCAGAATAAATGTTAACAGCAGGATGTAAATGTTCTTCGCGGGCACAGTCTCCCATATTTCATAATAGAAAATTACCATCGTTGCAACAATAGTTGCAGCGCCGGGGATAGGCATACCTGTAAATGACTTTGATTCAGCAGAACCCATCTGAACATTATATCTGGCAAGCCTCAGGGCGCCGCATGCCATAAATAAGAATGCGGCAGACCATCCGATTCTACCGTATGATGCGAGATTCCATTTAAAAAGCATTACAGCCGGTGCAACACCAAAGGCAACAAGGTCTGAGAGAGAATCAAGTTCGATGCCGAACCGTGTAGTGCTGTGTGTCAGCCGGGCAACCCATCCGTCAAGTCCGTCGAATACCATAGCGATAATAATAGCCCAGGAAGCATCGACGTAAAGCCCCTTAAGAGATGCGAGGATTGAATAAAAACCCATAAACATACCGCACAATGTAAGAGTGTTGGGGAGTATATAAATTCCTTTTCTCATTCTGTAATTATAATAGAATTATCGATTATTTGCTCAGGGCCGGCCTCATTCATGAACAACATATTGATGTCATTCCCGCTTGTCGGGAATCTTTTTACAAAACCCAGAATGATTGCGGACAAGCCGCAATGACAAAAATAGTAACAATATCGTCTTACTAATGACCATATTATTTCTCTGCTTGATAAGAAATTATTTTTACTATATATTTGATGTATGAAGACATCTAAGTTGATTTATGTTTTATTGATTATTACCTATCTTCTCTCCATTTTTTCCTGTGCCGGAGTAGAAACAAAATCCCCTGCTCAAGCTGAGTTTGAGACCGGTCTTTCGTTTTTCAATCGTGGTTCATATGCAAATGCAGTCCCGCATTTTGAGAAAGCCACAGAGCTTAACCCCGAGTTCGGCCGCGCTTACCTCTATCTCGGCAGGACTTACTTGAACCTTGGGAGATGGCGTGAGGCACTTTACCCCCTGAGAACAGCGATGAGGCTTTCCCCCGAGGAATCCAGGAAAGAGATTGCTGATATAATCATGGATATTTTATTGCAGAACGCCGCAAGAATCGACAGGAATACCGAATCAGAGATTATGGATTCTCTTAAACAGAAATAACATGCAAAAGAATTTGAAGGAAGAAGAAGGACTGATAAATTGTTCCGTATGTGAGGAATATTTCAAAAAGAACGAAGGATTCTACTGCCCTAAATGTAAAAAAGGGCCTTTATGCAAAAAGCACAGATTACCCGGGAAAAAAGAATGCATTAGCTGCACAATTGAAAATAAATTGCATGAAATCAGCGCACTCAGCGGACAGGAGAATAGCATTCACCACTTTATAAGGTTTATTCAATTTCTTTTTCTTGTTGTTTCAGTCTTTTTTATCGCCTTAAAACTCGGCATGTTAGATGAAATTGACTTTCTAAAAAACAACATCTTCACTGAAAATCTTATTTATATCGGGATAGGAACTGTAGTTTTTTACGCAATATCTTATATTGTACTTTTCAGTCAAAAAGCTAAAATTGCTGATCTCCATTCCGAGATAGAGAAAACAGGATTCAGGAAGTTTTGATCATTTCAGCAAAACCGGATTAAAATCTCTCACACTTAATACCCGTTATGACTAAAAAAGAACGAAGAATTATAAGGGAGAAAAATACTATTGAGGCAATGATAAAAATATATTGCTGTGATCAGCATAAACCCACGTATGAACTACCCTGCGCAGAATGCCGGAAACTGCAGGATTACGCAAACAGGCGTCTCGACAGATGCCCGTTTAATGGAGATAAGACAACTTGCGCCAACTGCAAAATACATTGCTACAGACCTGATATGAAGATACGTATCAAGGATATCATGCGGCACTCCGGCCCCAAGATGATCCGGCGCCATCCGGTTTTGGCATTGCTTCATTTCATTGACGGTTTAAGAAAACAGCAGGGGCGTCAAAAATCATAAACCGGAGTGTTTCGTTAGTCGTTGAGTTGTTTTTGCAAGCTCAAGCAATGATCTTAACGCATCATTTACAGCGGCTGAATCAACAAAAGCCTTTGCTATGTCCGGTTCAAGCATAACAACATTTGCACCTTCCTCTAAAATGCGCTTGTAATACTTGCCCCGAACAGCTTTTGAATAGTCAAAGTTGTATTCAGGGCGTAATTCTTCACCAGTCTTCTTTTCTTTAGCTTTCATGTCGTTTCCTTTCGTGTGCGGTTGCAGACCGCGCGCTGATAATGCGTATTGTTTTTTCTCTCTCTGCATATGACACTACAAGCAGACGGCTGCGAGATGAGTAGCCTATAGTGATATACCGTTGTTCACCGACTGAGTGGTCAGGGTCGTCAAAAGTTGCCGATAACGGGTCATAAAATACCGTCATGGTTTCATCAAATGACACCTTAGCATTATCATTCTGGGGTCATTCTGGGGCGGGGTCATTCTGTCATTCTGGGGACACCATACTTAATTCTCCTTGCCCTTTGTCTTTGGGCCGGGTTTTCGACACCGTAACGATCTGCCCGAGACACTCTCCAATTGTCAACAAGATGAACATGGTTCGGCATCAAGCAGTA
>JBAQLU010000074.1:0-3306 GCA_049302065.1 Thermodesulfovibrionales bacterium | reverse complement strand
GCACCATTCACCTTCTTTCTCTTTAAGATAAGAGTATCTTTGTCCACTATTTCCCATTCCACAGGGTCAGCTTTGGAAAAATTCATTGCCATGGCAATAGCTCTGGGAAAGTTTATGTAGTACTGTTTGAAATCTTTTCTGGTTATTTGTTGTATTTTTGCAGTATAGCCCATTTTTTACTCCTGAATATTAATAATAGTTAATTAACTATTATTATACAGTATTACCAGGAGTTTGGCAACAGGCCCGTATGGGTTCACCCCAAGGTAAAGACTTAGCAATTTTTTTTAGATTCATCTTTTAGCCTTATAATTTTCATAAATTTGCTTTTCAACCTCAAAACTAATTTCAGTTGCTTGAATTAGCTGCCAAAGGGGTATTATAAAACTATCTTTATTATTTTTTATATTTTCTCCAAAGTATTTTAACTCATTATAATGTCCTTTATCCTGAATATTTTTCTTCATCCTCTTTTCATTTAACCCAAAAAAGTTTAACTCCTTATAATCATTCAAGTAAATAATCTTTCCATCAACATATATTTCTACCTGTTCCTTAGGAATTTCTTTTGAACCTAATGCTGTATAAACCAAATTACAAACTGAACCATCTTTATATTTTATAGTAGCTACAAAATTATCATTAGAGTTAAATTGTTCTGTTTTTGGACTAATACTAAATGCACTAATTAAAGAAACTTCGCTCACAGTAAAATAATTAAATAAATCATATATATGACAGGCTTCTCCTATATTTCTCCCTCCACCTTCCTCAGTGTGTACCCAATGATCTTTAGGTATAAAACCAGCATTCATTATGTAATTAACCATTATAGGATTAACTCTATTACTAATTATCTCTTTAATTTTTAAAGCAAAAGGAGAAAACCTTCTGTTAAAACCTACCATAAAAAGAACTTTTGTCTTTTCTAAGGTATCTATAAGTTTACTTAATTCTTCCACAATTAATGCCATTGGTTTTTCTAAAAATATTGCTTTTCCTGCATTTGCTGCATCAATCGCAATTTTTGCATGTAGATTGTGTCTTGTAGAAATTAAAACCATATCAATATTCTTATCCATTAAAATTTCTGTATAATCAGTAGTTGCATAAACTGCACCAAATTGTTTTGCTAAACTTTTAGCATTATTACCAGATTTACAACATATAGCATATATATTATAAAATTTATTTAATCTTTCTAAGTTAGGCAAATGAACTTCTCTGGTAAAACTACCTGCACCAATAACTCCTACATTTATCTTATCTTGTCTGATTTTATATGAGGTTTTTACTATTCTTTCCTTAAGCAATAAATCCCTATGGTATTCCAGAAGAACAACTAAGGGTTTACTACCACCACGCCTAAGAGATTCAAAAGCTTTAGGAGCTTCTTCAACTTTATAAACTTCTTCAATTAAATCTTTTACATTTATTTTATTTTCTGATAATAATGAAAGATACTCTTTCATATTTCTATTTTCTGTCCATCTAACATATGCATATGGATAGTCATAGCCTTTTAATTCATACTTTTCGTCATATCTACCTGGTCCGTATGAAGTTGATATTAATAAATCAAGCTCTTTTTCATAAAAATGTTTTCTTTCAATATTTAATGACACATCTCCAACTACAACTACCTTCCCTTTCTTTCTACACATTTCCATCGCCTGATTTATTACTGCGCTGCTGGCTGAAGATGCCGTTATCACTGCCGAATCTGCTCCATATCCATTAGTACTTCTGATAATTTCTTCTACTATATTTACCTTATTTGGATTAAAACCCATATCTAGACCTAAGGAAAGCGCTTTATCTAACCTTTTCTGCTCTAAATCTATACCAATTACGTTACAACCTGATAGCTTTAATAATTGCATAGTTAACTGACCTAAAATTCCTAAACCAATCACTACTACAAACTCTCCTAATTCAGGTTTACATCTACGAACCCCTTGTAATGCTATACTTCCTAAGGTAACAGTAGAAGCATATTTTAATGACAAGTTTTCGGGTATTCTTGCAACCAAATTTTCAGGAGCAGCAATAAATTCAGCATGGTTTGCAATTCCAGCACCAGCACAAGCCACTTTATCGCCCACTTTTATGTTCTTTATATTATCCCCTACTTCTAAAACTAAACCTGAGGCAGAGTACCCAGTAGGAGTTTTAGAATCTACTTTACTTTTTACTTTTCTTATAGTCTCAGATAATCCTTTATTTCTTAACAAATCTAAAACTTTTCTAATATTCTGGGGCTTATCTATAATTTTCTTAAATAAAGGTTTACCTGATTTTTCAATTCCACTAACTTCTGTTCCTGAAGAAATGCAGGAATAATAAACATGAACCAACACCTCATTAGCTGATACAAGAGGTGCTGGAACTTCATCTACTATTACTTTACCTTTTCTAATAAATACTTGTTTCATAAACAATAATCTTTATCTAAACTATTTTTATAAGTTATTATATATAATATCTACTATTCTTTCAGAAGCTTTGCCATCACCATACGGGTTTACATTTGTAACCATTTTATTATAAATACTTTTATCATCTATTAATTTAGATACATTATCTACTATTGAATCTATAGCTGTACCTATTAATTTTGAAATACCAATATCTACTGACTCGGTTCTCTCTGTCTTATTTCTAATAACCAAAACTGGTTTTCTAAATGTTGGTGCTTCTTCCTGAACACCACCAGAATCTGTAATTATAAAAAATGATTTATACATTAACCAAACAAAAGATTCATAGTCAAGTGGGTCAGTTAATATTACATTATCTATTTTGCTTAAAATTTCAAAAACAGGTTTTCTAACATTAGGATTAAGATGGACTGGATAAATTATTTTAATATCCTTATATTTACTAGCAACAATCTTTAGTGCATAACAAATATTTTCAATATCTTTTCCAAAAGATTCTCTCCTATGCATTGTAACCAGTATGGTCTTATCATTTTTTAGCTTTCTAAAGACTTTACTTGACTCAATTTCATGTTTATTCTTTTCTACCTTACTAATCACCCATCCAAGTGCATCAACTATTGTGTTTCCTGTTATAAAAATAGTTTTAGAATCAATACCTTCAGATAACAAACTATTAAAAGCTTTTTTTGTAGGGGTGAAGTTAAAATCTGCAACCCTGCTTATTAATTGTCTATTCATTTCCTCAGGAAAAGGGTTATATTTATCATAAGTTCGTAATCCCGCCTCAACATGACCAACTTTTATTTTTCTGTAGAAAGCTATAAGAGCTGTTAAGAAAGCTGTAGTAGTATCTCCTTGAACC
>JBAQLU010000073.1:0-19107 GCA_049302065.1 Thermodesulfovibrionales bacterium | reverse complement strand
TCGTTTCTCTAAGGCGCATCGGTTCTCCTTTTCTGTTTGATTTTTGTCGCAACAAAGTTTAACAGATGGAGAGCTGATTTGCCTTATGAAAAATCTCTTACTTTATGACTTTTGCAAGATCCTCGTTTGATACAGGTTTAACAAACTATAGGAAAAATTATTCATATTATTCATATTATTATTTTATTTTACAATCGTTGTTAAATCAAGACTTTTGTGTTCTATTTCAGCTTTTTCCTTATCTCCTCCCAATCCTTTACTTCCTTTGCATCTTCTACCCCTTCAAAACTGAAGGCCAGGGGTTTATATTCTTTTGCAGATTCGATTACGGCTTCACTCCCAATCATTGCCTTAATCTTTAGGCCCTTTTTATGAATATCATCAAATACTGCACCCTGCCTCCATGAAATAACTGGCAATTCTATAAATTCATTCTCTTTCAGCCATGCCTTGATAGCTTTCACACTAATGAACCCTGTCTGGAGAAAAACTATCGGGGAATCCAGTCTTTTCAATCCCGAAAGCTTTCGGGACTGGATTGGGAGCCTGCCCCGTACTTGATACGGGGGTCAAGCCGGACAATGACAAACACTGAGTTTATGGACAGACTCTATTAAAGCTGCAATAATTACCCTAAACTATTTCTCCCTCAGAGGCAGTATAGCCCTTTAATTTCTTCGCATACTCCCTCAGGCGCTTGTCAATAAGGAAATTCACCGTGGCCTTCGAATAACTGCCGTCTGCCTTTCTCATTCCGGCAGGCACGCCGGTCAGGACTTCAATCCCTTCATCAATGCTTTTCACTGAATAGATATGGAATTGATTTTCCTGTACTGCTTTCACCACGTCCTCGCGCAGCATCAGATTCCTGATATTCTGATGGGGAATCATAACACCCTGTTCACCGGTCAATCCTTTTGCCTTACAGACATCAAAAAACCCTTCAATCTTATGATTAACTCCTCCGATTGGTTGGACCTCTCCTTTTTGATTTACAGAACCTGTAACCGCGATGTTTTGTTTTATAGGCAAGTTTGCGAGACTGGACAGGATTGCATAGAGTTCAGTAGAAGAGGCACTGTCTCCTTCAACGCCTGAATATGACTGTTCAAAACATATGCTTGCAGAAAGTGATAACGGCTTATCCTGTGCATATTTCCATCCTAAATAGCCTGATAAGATAAGGACTCCTTTGTCATGAATACGGCCACTGAGCTGTGATTCTCTTTCGATATTGATCACACCGCGCTTTCCCAAAAAGGTCTTCGCAGTTATGCGGTTAGGCTGTCCGAAACTGAAGATACCGAGATCGTATACTGCCAGTCCGTTCACCTGGCCTGTAACTGCTCCTTCAACATCAACCATAATAGTTCCTTCTCCGATCATCTGGCGCATGCGCTCAGCTATCAGGTCCAGCCGGTGAATTTTCTCTTTTACTGCTTTTTCGACGTGTTCTCCGGTTATCTCCTGACTTTCAGATTCCCTTGCCCAGTAATCAGATTCAACCAGCAAATCTCTTAAAGGACCAAATCTCGCAGAGAGCTTTTCCTGATCTCCTGCTGATCTGACTGAATGTTCAATAACCTTTATGACCCCTGTGCGACTAAAAGGCAGGAGCAGTTCAGTATCACAGCAACTTCGTATATAACAGGCATAGGCCATCAAATTTGCATCGGTACGTTTCATGAGAGAGTCGAAATCTGCTTTTACTTTGAACATCTCCCAGAAATCTTCATCATAAAGGTTCAGCATCTGGTAGAGGGAATCATCTCCCATAACAATTATCTTGAAATCCACAGGCATTGGCTGCGGCCTCATACCCTGCGGAGTAAAGTACCCTAACTGTTCCCAGGGATCTTCAACCCGAACCTCTTTTGTTTTGATAACCCTTTTCAATCCCTCCCATACACCCTGATTGAGTAATACATCACGGATGCTGACAATTAAATAACCGCCGTTAGCTGACTGAACCGCTCCGGCCTTGATCATGGTATGATCGCTTATATAAGTCCCCATTAAGGCCCTTCTCTCGATCTTTCCAAACATGTTAAACCAGTTCGGGTTAGGTTCAATGACAATAGGAGGTCCGCTTATGGAGCTGTTATCCACAAAAACATTGACCTTATACGCCATAAATGGATCTGCCTGCTGAACCGGAACGATACCAGGAGACTGGGGAGGGGCCGGTGTCTGCAAAAATAAATCCAATTTTGACAGGGTATATTCTCTCACTTCTTTGAGATAATCTGTAATTTCGGGATATTCTGCATACTTGCTGAACATATCCTCAAAGGGACGTGCTATCGCAAATTCACCAGCCTTTATATCATTCTCCTTCATTTTTTCACTAATATCTTTTTCCAGATCCCTGAGGCGCGTATATGTCTTATCAACTTTTTTCATCATCTCCAGACGTTTTTCCTCAATCTCCTCCCTTTCAGCTTCAGGAAGTTTCAGGAATTCCTCCCTTGACATCGGTTTCCCTTCAAACAGCGGGACTACAGCAGCGCCCAAATGGGAAAGCTGCACCATGAGATTTTTTTCAGCAGCTTCTCTTTCAAGTTCATCCATAGCTTCCTGGTACCTTCTGTGGTTTCCCTCCAGAACCTCCTGTTTTCTTTTATTGTATTCCTCGGTTCCGAAGGTCTTCAGTATCTCTTCTTTTAAGGTTTTCAGCAGTTCTTCCATATCATTGCCAAAGGATTTTCCCAGCCCCTGCGGCAATTTAAGTATCCGGGGCTGGTCCGGAACAGAAAAGTTATACACATAACACCAATCATAGATATGGGGCTTAATCCCCTTTGCTTCCCTTCCATCAAGAAATTTTTGCAACCTGGCCTTAATGGTTGTTGCCTTGCCGGTTCCTGTAAGTCCGGTCAAAAAAAGGTTATATCCTGATCTTTCAACAGCAAGACCGAAATTTATTGAGTCAATAGCCCTGTCCTGCCCGATAAATTCCTTAAGAGGCTCTATATCCGACGTGCATTCAAACTGAAACACATCATCTGAACAGATCCAGCGAAGTTTTTCCAGGGGTACAGCATATTCATTCAGATCAATGACCTTTTCCATATCTTCCTCCTGTTTAAGCTAATTATATCATTAGATAAAACATTCATTTATTTGAGATGCTCTCAGTAATTTGATACAATTTAATCAAGAGCTAAATTCTAACACATGGATAGGAAAGTGATATCTTCTTCTCAAAAGAAATAAAAACCAAAAACTCAAAACGCCGCTATCCTGAAAAGGCACTGGCATGAAAGGTGAAAATAAACTCATCTGTTGCATTTTTTAGATAGAAATCAAAAATAGAAGAACTATAAATAATATAGCAATTGATTTTTTTAACTGCATAAAATTTGATATACTTAAACTATATAATCAGCAAAAGCCGTTTTTATTCATAATTGATTTTTGTACTATCAACCGGAGCATTTTATGAAAAAAAAATTGATTAACCTCTTGGCAAAGACTGGCTTCAGCGTTCTTCTGTTCTGCCTCGGTCTTCTTTTGTTTAACTGGCCTCTCTCATCAATTGCAAATATTAATATTGAACTCTTTTTTATCTATCTTTTTCTCATTTGGAGTATTATCATCTTAATCCTCTTTTTCATAAGCAAAAGCTATGGAACAGTAACTTCTCAAGACAACCCGGACACAAAAAATACCAATGTTTAATCCATTAACGGTCATTACCGTATCATGCCTGTATATTGGGTTCCTCTTCCTTATAGCCCTCTGGGTGGAGAAGAAAGCTTCAAAAGGCATAAACATAGGGAATCATCCTCTTATTTATTCTCTCTCGCTTGCTGTTTACTGTACTTCCTGGACTTTTTATGGAAGTGTCGGAAAGGCTGCTACCTCGGGCATGTTGTTTTTAGCAATTTATCTCGGACCTACTCTTGCTATTATTCTGTGGTGGACAATGATTCGCAAAATCATACGGGTTAAGAATACCTATAGAATCACCAGCATTGCTGATTTTATTTCGGCACGATACAACAAATCCCAGGGGATTGCAGCTTTAGCGACTATCATTGCGCTTGCCGGAATTGTTCCTTATGTTGCTCTTCAGTTGAAAGCCATCATCTCAACATTTGAAATCATAACGACTCCATTGAGTACTAAAATTGTTCCGGGGAGCAGCCTTTACGTCGGCCTTCTCATCGTAGCCCTCATGACTATTTTCACTATAATGTTTGGTGTTAGAAGACTTGATCCGACCGAGCGCCATCAAGGTATGGTTGTTGCCCTTGCAGCAGAATGCTTGGTGAAATTAGTCGCCTTTCTTGCCTCAGGTATTTTTGTTACCTATTTCCTGTTTAACGGATTCGATGATATTTTCCAGCGCCTATCTGTAAGTCCTTTCAATAAGGTTTTTGAACCTGAAGCAACGGGGAACTCCTTCTATCTGACCTGGACAACATATCTCATACTCGCAATGTTTGCAATCATGTTTCTCCCCCGACAGTTCCATATTACTATCGTAGAAAATTTTGATGAAAAGCATATCAAGACAGCCATGTGGGTCTTCCCGTTATATATGCTCTTAATAAATATCTTTGTCTTACCAATTGCTAAAGGAGGGTTACTATTAGGATACCCTATTCATGAGGCTGATACCTTTGTCCTCGGTATCCCATTTTATTCAGGCCAACAATTCCTGTCCCTGCTGGTATTCATCGGTGGGCTATCAGCAGCAACAGGCATGATTATGATCAGTTCAATGACAATGGCGACAATGATGACGAACCATCTTCTTTTGCCTGTCATCGAACATGTAGGCTGGCTCGGTTTTTTAAGACGATATCTTCTGGAATGCCGCTGGGTAGCAGTTGCCGTGTATATTTTAGCAGGTTACATATTTGAACAGACTGTAGGAGAATCATTCATGCTCGTCAATCTCGGCATGATATCCTTCGCTGCAGTTCTTCAATTTGCACCTGTTATCCTTGGAGGCATTTTCTGGAAGCAGGGAAATAGGGTTGGTGCTTTTCTCGGATTGAGTGCTGGATTCATGATATGGTTTTATACACTCGTTATCCCTGCCATTGTCAAGGCTGGCTGGATAACTGAAAGCCTGATAAAAAATGGCCCATGGGGAATGAATTTACTAAAGCCGGAACAATTTTTCGGACTGACAGGTCTTGATCCCCTCAGCCATGCCTTATTCTGGACAATGCTATTCAATATTGGTCTTTATGTCATAGGATCCCTTTACTTCGAAAAAAGCAAGGAAGAACAGAGCTTAACAGAAGAATTTATGAATATTCTTGCTACAGGTATTATTCCCACTCCTATTGTCTCCGGAGAAAGCTTTATCAATCTTTCAGATAAAAAAGCTGCGATACTAAAATTGCTCCACCAGTATTTTCCGTATACAAAATCTCAAGAGATTCTTGAGCAGTGTCTTATTACTCTACGTCTCTCAGAAAAGGAACAGATCTCGATCGTTGAATTAATTGAACTTTTGAAAGAGATTGAGAAATTTTTAACCGGTTCAATTGGAGCGGCGGCAGCCCATCATACTATTCGGAATAGTGATATCTTTACCCCTGTAGAGGAAGGGGAGTTATCAAAAGTTTATGCAGAAATCCTTGCCGATCTCAAATTATCACCCTCTGAACTTAAGGAAAAAATTGATTACTATAAAGAGAGAGAACAACTGTTGGGAAAAAAATATCAGACACTTGTCGAGAATGTAAATATTGGAATATATAGAAAAACAGGTGGCCCTCATGGAAGCTTTTTCCAGGCAAATCCTGCGATAGCCAGGATGTTTGGTTATGATTCGGTCGAGGAGTTCTTGAAAGTTCAGACATCATCACTTTACCAGGATCCCCGAGACAGAATAAAATTTATGGAAAAAATTAAGAAACAAGGCTACGTAAAAGATGAGCTGTTGAAACTCCGTAAAAAAAATGGTACCCCTATATGGGGCTCTATAACAGCAAAAGTACAATATGATGAATATGGTGAGATTAAATGGATTGACGGCGTTATTGAAGATATTACGAAACGTAAACTCTCAGAAGAGAGATTAGTTCAAAGTCTTGAAGCCTTACAGTCAGTTTACAACATTGCTACCACGATGCGTGGTTCATATGAGGCCGTCTGCGATCAGGTAGTTTACAACCTTTCCAGCCTCCTCAGAATCTCATATGTTGCTGTTCAGCATATTGAAGAAGATCAGATGAAGATAATTTCGAGAATAACTGATGGTAAATTTACCCATAATGAAATATCCTACTTGGAGCATTCCCCATGTGCAATGGTATGTGAAAAAAGAAAGCCATGCCAAATCAAAGGCTCTCTTCAGCAAATATTCCCGGAGGATAAGTTTCTTTCATATTACAATTTCAAAACTCATATCGGGGTTCCCATTAAAAATATTAGTGGTAAAGTAGTAGGGTCTCTCTGTGCTATGGATTATGAAGACCGGATATTGAGCGAAGATGAAATACGCCTTATCGAAATCTTTGCGCGGTATGTCGCTTATGAGTATGAACGCAACATCATGGAGACGCAGCTGAGGCAATTGGAAAAGATGAAGCTTCTTGGACAGATGGCTGCAGGCGTTGCTCATGAGGTTCGCAACCCATTAAATGCTATACTGGCAATCACTGAAGCCCTCTTCCAGGATATTGGAGATAACCCTGAATACAAGCCTTTCCTTGATCACATTCGAACCCAGGTTGACCGCCTGTCCCGTTTAATGGGGGATTTATTAGATCTGGGGAAACCGATTCAGCCATCAAGTCTGCATCAGGAGTTTATTCCATCAATATGCACTGCTACCATGGATTTATGGAAACAGATTCCCTTATCAAAAACGCATAGGGTTCGACTAGTTCTGCTCGGTCATAACAGCAATCTTACTGTTATGGCAGACAGTTCACGACTTCAGCAGGTCTTCCTGAATTTATTAGAGAATGCAGCACAGCATAGCCCTGAAGGGAGTGAAATACAGATTATCGTCTCAAACCCTAAGGGGATAACTGTACGGATACATATAGTTGATCAGGGTACCGGGTTGCCGGCAGAAAACTTTCAAAAAGTCTTCGAACCGTTTTTTACCACCCGAAAAAGAGGGAATGGCTTAGGCTTAAGCCTGGCCAAAAACACTATTTTAGCCCACGGTGGTAATATAGGGATAAAGAACAATGATCCACCGCCTGGATGCACAATAGAAATAAGTCTTCCCGTTCTTCAGGAGGTTGAACTATGAAACCCAAAATACTCTTAATTGAAGATGAAGAGGCAACCAGATTCGGGTTCACGAAGTATCTTTCAAGGTCGGGTTATATTGTTCAGGAAGCCTCATGTCTCTCTGATGCGCACAAGGCGCTCTTATCCCAGCGTTTTGATGCCGTACTGCTTGATCTCAACCTGCCTGATGGAAGCGGCCTGGAATGGATAATAGAGTTCAGGGAGAACTATCCTGACATCCCTATCATTGTCATCACCGGTTTCGGTGACATCCCCATAGCTGTAGATGCCATGCGTCGTGGAGCAGATAATTTCCTCACCAAACCCGTCAATATGCAGGATCTTGATATTTTCCTGAGAAAAAGCCTTGAACTTGGAACCCTCAGACGAAAGAATCTAACCAGCCAGCGGCTTGAGAAAAAGGACCAGATCTATTTTGGCGAAAGCCCTGCCATGAAAAAAGTTATGAATCTTGCCGCTCTTTCAGCAAAAAATGATTCTCCTGTAATACTGCTGGGAGAAACCGGCGCCGGCAAAGGCATTCTTGCCAGATGGCTGCATGACAACAGCTTATGCAGTTCAGCACCTTTCGTTGAGGTCAACTGTTCAAGTCTCAGGGGAGATCTTCTCGCCAGTGAACTTTTTGGTCATGCAAGGGGCGCCTTTACAACAGCAGTGCAGGATAAACAGGGACTCATCGAGGTTGCAGATGGCGGGACTCTCTTCCTGGATGAAATCAGTGATATGGATATCGGGGTACAGGCCCAGTTTCTTAAGGTAATTGAGGAAAAACATTACCGGCGGGTTGGTGAGGTGAAGGTTAGAAGAAGTGAATTCAGACTTATCTGTGCGACAAACAGGGATCTTCTGGAAGAAACACATCATGGCAGATTCCGGAAAGACCTCTATTTCCGCATTAATGTGCTTCCTATTGTTATTCCTTCTCTGAGGGAAAGACAGGAAGACATGCCCGGACTTGTATTGCATCTTCTCAGAAATCTTGGGGCACCCAATGTCAAAATATCTTCAGAAGCAATGCAATTGCTGAAAGCTTATCCCTGGCCGGGAAATATCCGCGAATTAAGAAATGTTTTAGAAAGAGGTCTTTTGCTTGCATACGGACAGTCGTTAACCCTTGAGCATTTCTCAAGCCTTGAATCGCAGCCCGTTTTCATGAGTCATGATAAGGATATGAACAATCTGGAAAATATCGAAGAAGCACATATCAGAGAAGCTGTCAGACGTTTCAGCGGAGATACCCGTAAGGCTGCAGAATCATTGGGCATCTCAAGAGCCACTTTGTACAGGAAACTAAAAAAATTTCAGCAAACCCCAAAATAACATATTCATCAAACAACACCTTGTATGTGCAGAGATTTCCTGCCTGACCAGCCCTAAAGTCATCCTCATAAAGCATCTGCGAGTCTCATCGATGAGACTCGGGTTTACGCATCTGAGAATCCATTACCAGCCGGCAATATATAAAATATCTTTATTCGGCTTATAGTTACAACAGTTTCCGTGGTATGGCATCCATCTTGCTTTTTATATATAAGGACTAAACTAAACATGCCTAAACATGTGCTTATAGTAGATGATGAAACAACTATTCTGATTGCTTTCAAGAAACTGCTTCAATCACCAGGAGTTGAAGTTGATACCGCTGAAACTTTCGAAGAAGTTCAAGCACTCTTGAGTAAGCACCCCTATGATGCTGTTATCGCAGATCTCAGGCTTTCAGGCATTGCAGGAGAAGAAGGTCTGGACATTATTCGCTACGTTAAAGAACGTCATCCGGACACCCAGGTTATTCTCATGACAGCTTATGGGAACCAGGACATTATGAAAAAGGCATATACCCTTGGTGCAGCATATTATTTTGAGAAGCCTGTTTCCATGAATATTATCAGAGATGCATTAAGAAGCTTTGGGGTAATAAATAACATTTCAATATAAGGAGGTTGAAAAGATGAAGTACGGGAAAAAAGGAACAAATGGTGGATTGGATTATGAGGTTTATCACTTTGTGTTCGAAACTGCAGCAGAGATATTTGAAGAAATATTTGAGGTATCAAAATGTTTCCCAAGAGAAAAAAATCACTTAATTGATCAAGTCAGGAGACATTCCAGGCTCGTATGCACCAATCTTGCAGAAGCCTGGCGCGTAAAAGAGGAGGATTCGATTTTTGTAAATAAGTTATCAGATGCAGCGCAGGCAGCCTCAAAAACACAAGCATGCCTCGAACTGGCATCAAAGCATAATTTTATCGGCAGAGAAATTTTTCAAAAAATCGATTCCAAATATGAAGATATATTTGAACTGCTCTGTGATGGAACAAAGCATATCCACCAGAGAATCTATAATTAGCATGAGACCACCTGCCACTAAATAGGCCTGTTCATCTTTTTACAGCTGCTTCCATTTTTAGGGAAGAAGGAAATATCGATTTATAATAGCCGGTTACGACTACATACCTGCACGTAGTTATTAATGTTTCTCAATGACATTTCTCATTTTCTTTGATATACTTTTCATGTAATAATTTTTTTCTTACACCTTATACTATTGAAGCTACGACATAATAATGAGAAATATTTCTGATACAGAACTACGCAGAATCGCTCAAAAGATCAAACTGCTCGTCCTTGATGTAGACGGTGTCCTTACCGATGGGTCTATCATACTTGACAACAAGGATAATGAGTTAAAATCCTTTCATGTTCGGGACGGACACGGGATAAAAATGCTTATAAATGCAGGGATTCGGGTAGCCCTGATAACAGGCAGACATTCGAAGGTAGTTGAGAGAAGGGCTCTCGAACTGGGCATCAAAGACATATTCCAGGCGTGTTATGACAAGAGAGTTGCTTACAAGGATCTTTCTGTCAAATATTCCCTGAACAGTGATGAGATAGCATATGTTGGTGATGATATCGTTGATATCCCTGTTCTCATGATGTGCGGATTACCAGTGGCTGTTTCTGATGCAGATGATGAGGTTAAGGCTTTTGCAAAAATGGTTACGAACAAGAGGGGAGGTAAGGGCGCAGTGAGAGAAATCTGCGACTTTCTCCTGAAAGCAAAGGGGTTATGGAAAGAGATTTTAGATGGCTACTCTAAAACTTAATCTTCCAACAGCTCTCACACTAAGCAGGATAATCCTCATTCCGGTTTTCATGTTCACCGTTTACCTGCATCCTCTCTTCGGCGCTTTTATCTTCAGCATTGCTTCCCTGACTGACTTCCTCGATGGTTATCTTGCAAGGCGTTCCGGGGATATCACAAAGTTCGGCATTATACTCGACCCGATTGCTGATAAATTCCTGGTAATATCCGCTCTGATCGTGCTTGTTGATATGGAACGGCTGGCTGCATGGATAGCGATCACTATTATAGTAAGAGAATTCCTTGTGACCGGTCTGAGGGTAGTTGCCCTTTCAAAGGACATAGTGATACCGGCTGAAATCGGAGGAAAGATAAAGACAACGATACAGATCATAGCAATCCTCTGCCTCATACTCGGGAGAAGCATATTTAATATTGATCTTTATGATATCGGTTTAGTCCTGATTTGGGCAGCACTCTTTTTATCTATTATATCAGGCGTACAATACACAATATCTTTCGGGAAAAAGATCTAAAAGAGTATATGATTAAAATAAGCCTGCTTATGATTATTGCGTTTATTCTTGGATCCATCCCCTTTGGTATAATAATAGCAAAGGCGAAAGGGGTCGATCTAAAGAAGGTTGGCAGCAGGAATATCGGTGCAACAAATGTATTACGGTCGCTCGGCAGATGGCCGGCTGCTTTAACCCTTCTCGGGGACATCTTTAAAGGCGCCGTTGCAGTTGCAATAGGAAGGTATTTGGAAGTGGGACCTTTATATGAAGGGCTTATTGGCATCTCTGCGATCCTGGGGCATAATTTCTCAATTTTTTTAGGGTGCAAGGGAGGCAAGGGTGTTGCGACAAGTTTTGGAGTCCTTTTTATATATACACCACAGGCAGCTTTGATAACACTTTTGCTTTGGTTGTTAGTAGCTTTTTTTACAAAATACTCATCCCTTGGAGCAATTGTAGCATTCGGACTCTTCCCGGTAAATATCTTGCTATTTGACCCTGATAGTAAAGGAAAACTAACCATAGCAATTCTAATCACTATGCTTATATTAATACGACATAGAGATAATATTCAGAAGCTTATGAAAGGCACTGAAAGGAAAATGGGAGAGCGGGCATGAAAAAATTCGCCTTTCTCCTCTTTTTGCATCTGCTCCTTATTCCTTCTCTGTCCTTTGGTGCAGATGTATATGAAGAACAATTGAACAGGGGTATAAGAAACTCAGAACCTTATTCATACCTTCTCATACAGCAATCAAAAGTTGACAATGCCCAGGCCAAGAGTCTTCTGAGAGACGCCTTAAGGTATTCTCCTGACCTGCCTGCTGTTTACTTCGAATTATCAAAGGCCAGCTTTAATATCAAGCCTGAAGGAGTATTTGAGGCCTTTGATTACATATTACAGGGGATCGCTGCTTATAAGAGGAATTTCTGGTGGTCATTTATGATGGCCTCCTCTTTGTTCATGAGTACTATACTCTCTTTTATTTCTGCCATGCTCATCATTGTCATGATAAGGCTCCCGAAAGATATCCCCTTGTTCTCCCATGATATACAAGAGGCCGGTGGCAAGGCACTTATCCTGCTTGTTCTTCTGTTCTCTTTGTTCGGACCTCTTTATTTATTAGGAGGATTACTCATTATCATTAGCTTCTACATAAAAAAATGGGACAGGATCATTGTATATCTTTACCTCCTCTTCCTGCTTTCTCTGCCTCTTGTCTTCTCTGCGTTTTCAATGATTTTCAACGCACCTTCCTCGGGGACATTAAAGGCTGTTGTGCAGGTCAATGAATCAAGCGGTAACACATACGCGCTCTCGGTCTTAAAAAATAAGGATAACCCTGTCGAACTCTTCTCATATGCCCTGGCACTAAAGCGTGAAGGCGGTTATATCGAAGCAATATATATCTACAATAAACTCCTTGCTCTAAAACCCGATCCACGGACATATAATAATCTTGCAAATTGCTATGTTGCTGTCAACGACTTGGAAAAAGCAAAGGAACTATACAGAAAAGCTGCTGAACTGAAAGCACTTCCTTCTGTACTTTACAATCTCAGCCAGGTGTACAGAGGAACACTCGACTTTGACAAAGGCGAGGAATATTTTCTCTCAGCTCAAAGATTGGATAACGATGCTCTATCAAGGTTCAGAACCATAGCAGGGAGGAACCCGAACAGGTTTGTTGTTGATGAGGGGTTGCCCGTCTCTGCTCTCTGGAAATATTCCAGGGGAACGACATTTCGCACTCCGGCTTTGGGGTTATCAACAGTACCGGTTATCTTCATGCCTGTGCTTGCATTAATAATGGCAATCTTTTTTTATATCATGGACAACCGCTTTAAACAAACGGCTTACAGGTGTAAAAGGTGCGGAAAGATCCTTTGCAATAAATGTGAAAAACACATCCTATGGGGGCATATGTGCCTGCAATGTTACAGATCTTTGGTAAAGCTTGATGAACTGGACGCAAAGGAGCGGGTTGCAAGGATTCTGACTGTTTATGAATACCAGAAAAAGAGAAGAGATATAATAAAAATCATCTCTTTCATAATACCTGGCTTAGGTCAAATATATGCAGGAAGTGTTTTATGCGGTTTCCTCTTTCTCTGGGCATTTTTATTTTTCCTTTTTATTCCTTTAACGAATTCGGTATTCGCAATAGAGATGTCCGGCTTTTCACATCTCTGGCTAAACTTGAGTTCGCTATTTTTGATGATAGCGGTATATTTTATATCTAACATAATAACAAGACGGAGGCTTGCAAAAGGTTGGCTTTAGAAGGATCCCTAAAAGATTTTGGTCTCGCTGACATACTCCAGCTGATTTTTTTCCAGCGGAAGACAGGTGTGCTCACCCTTGAAGGCCGCATGGATAAGATAAGACTGCTCTTCATCAACGGGAATATTGTAGGCGCAGAATCAAAGAGAAGGTTAGAGGCAAACCGGCTTGGGAAAGTCCTTGTAAAAAAGGGCATTTTACGAGAAGAAGAATTACAGGCTGTGCTTGATGAACAACGCAGTTCTCATGCAAGGCTCGGGAATATCCTTGTTAAAAAGGGGATCGTACAGAAAGAACAGATTCAGGAAACAATCACAGGACAGATAAAAGAGACGGTCGTTCAGATATTCGGCTGGAAAGAAGGATCATATGAGTTTACACAACAGGAAGTCCCGGTCGATAAGGATATCCCCCTGTTAATTGATACTCAGCACATCCTCATGGAGGGGCTGAGGATAGTCGATGAATGGACTCTTATTGAGGGCAAGATAACACTTGATACTGTATTTACAAAGAAGGCTGCAGATATAAAGGAACTGACTGAAGAGGAAAGAGAAATTCTTTCACTTGTTGATGGAGAAAACGATGTCAGTACGATAATAGATTTTACCGGGAAAGATGATTTCTCTGTATCAAAGACCCTTGTTTCTCTTATTGAAAAAGGAATTATTCAGACTAAAGAGGTTTTGCCTGTTATTGCTGACGCTCCTCCGGTAGAGTCGAGGAGAGCTGTATTTTCATATCGTTTTCTACCCATATTAGCTATTCTATCTGCATTTCTGCTCTCCCTGTTTTCAGTATTTTTCAGCTCTGCTGATACATTCAAGAGATTCCATGCTTCAGAGGCCATTGATGGTCTGAGGTTTAAAATAGAGTCATACAAATTCGAGCATGGCTCGTATCCTGAGTCACTTGATCTGGTTTCTGAAAGATTGGATCCCTGGGGGAAACCTTATATTTATAAATATAATGACTATACATTCATCGTTCTCAGCAAAGGGGCAGACGCCCAGGAGGGCACATCTGACGATATTTACTGATGAAAGATGATATTTATGCACAAAATATTCAAAAGGCCGTAGTTCTCCTGAGCGGTGGGATTGATTCTTCTGCTGCACTTGCAATTGCAAAATCTGAAGGCTATAACGTATATGCCCTGAGCTTTGATTATAACCAGCGCCACAAGAGAGAACTTGAGTCCGCAAAAATGGTTGCATCAGCCTTTGGTGTTAAAAAACATCTTATCATTAATTTTGACCTCCGTGAGATCGGTGGATCTGCCTTAACATCAGAGATAGAAGTACCGAAAAAAGACAGAAGTCAGAAAACAGAAAACAGAAGTCAGAATAAAACAAAAATAAAAGATTCACTATCAACTATCAACTATCAACTATCAACTATTCCTATAACCTACGTCCCGGCTCGAAACACGATATTTCTGTCTTTTGCTCTGGCATGGTCAGAAGTTCTTTTGGCGGAAAATATTTTTATTGGAGCTAATGCCATAGATTATAGCGGTTATCCTGACTGCAGACCGGAATATCTGAAGGCATTTGAGGAGATGGCAAACCTTGCGACAAAAATATCTGTTGAAGGCAAATTAAGATTTAAAGTGAATGCACCTCTCATTTCCATGAAAAAGTCAGAGATCATCAGAAAAGGGATTGAACTGGGGCTTGATTTCTCACTCACATGGAGCTGCTATGACCCGCAGCCACCAGAAAAACGGAGACGCGGAGACGCGGAGATCTGTCAAAGTCACCGAGTCACCGGGTCACCGGGTCACTTATCCGGACTTATTCCCTGCGGCAGATGTGACAGCTGTGTTTTCAGGGCAAAGGGGTTCAAAGAAGCAGGCATAAGAGACCCGTTGATCCAATCTTGAATATATGAAGTCTCTGCCAAAACTGCCAATAAAGCTCAGAGGTCATCATCTTATTTGTCTCCATTTCTTCAAGGGTGAAGGTTATAATCCTGAATTTATAGAAAATCTTCGGAAAATCATTAAAAGAGCAGAGGATGGAGAGGATATAGAGGTTTATCCGGGACCAGATGATGTCTGCACAATGTGTCCTTATCTGAAAGGTAAAATCTGTTTTTATGATAATGAGGCTGAATCTGAGATAAAAGAGATGGACAGAAATGCGCTGAAATTATTAGGGGTAAAACACCTGGACAAAGTTGTATGGTTGAATATAAAAAATAAAATACCAGAGGTTTTCAGCCAATGGGCAAAGATATATTGCAGGGCATGTGACTGGAGAAAGGTCTGCGAGGCAAAGATTGAGACTGCCGAAGATAAATTTTGACGAGATCCAGAAGGCTATGGAAGACGTTGTAAGAGATACCTTCGACTACTTTCTTGATGTCGAGACGGGTGAAGTTATGACATTTTCAGATGAGATTCTGAGGGATTGCAAATCTAAATTATATGATAGTGATTCTGATGAGATAGATGATGACATAGAGTATATAGAATTCGATCAGGAACCTGAGATCCCGGATTGGATGGTAGATGAAGTAGAACTGGCACTGGAGATCCTCCTCGACGAACAAGGCCGGTTCATCCGCATACCTGAAAGGAGCTCTGCAATGGCTTTTCAATCCATAGCTGCATTCATAGAGACTTTGGAAGACCCTCTTCTTAAAGAAACCCTTTCCGAAGCCCTTAACGGTAAAGGCGCTTTCAGGAGATTCAAGGATATTCTGACCGGTTATCCAAAAGTAAGGAAAAAATGGCATGGGTTCAATGCAAAGGCAATGAAAAAAGAGATTACTGAATGGCTGGATTCCATAGAAATGAAACCAACCTCATAGGCTCTTTACTTTTCAATTGTTCTATTCCTGAAATCAGGATTGGATCATCAATAAGCCTTTCTTATGTCTTTTTCCCGTCCGGCAGAACTTAATCTCATTCAAGGCCCATTTTCTTCAATGCCTCATCTGCCGCATCCCTTGAAGCAGGCGCATCCTCGGGCAGATACAGCATCACTCCACCTTTGACTGGTCTGATTACAATCTTTCCTTCCTGTGCAAGCTTATTGGTAACCTCAACAGGATTTTCTCCATCGAAGTATTTCTTGAAAGCGGTGTTAAACCCTGAAAATACTGTATGAATCCCTTTGTATCCTTCTTTTCTTAAGCTTACAACAGCCTTTTTTACAAACTCCTCGTGACCTAATTTCTCTGACATGATCTCTTCCTCCTTTTTTGTAATTTATTTTTTTATGTTGATCTTATATGTTCGAATATGGTTATTCTCCATAACGTTATCAAAGTAGAGCTATTTCATCAAGCTTAATCTTTTCATCAAAGTCGATTGCTTTCTGCTTTCTCATTTCTTCTATTTTCTTTAAGGGCCTCTCAAGCATACTACTTCGTGTCGTGATGAGCGCATCATATTCCTTTTTGGCAGCATCCAGTCTTTCGCCCATGAGCCTGAATTTTTCTTTATAGGCATCCCATTGTTTTGAAAATTCACTGAGCAGTTTAAGTATCTCTGAGGCAGTCCGCTCAAGGTTGAAGTTTTCGACCGCCTGCCGTATCACGGCCAGTACCGCATAGAGGGTAAATGGCGAGCATAAAATAACCTTTTGCTTCAATGCCTCATCCATTATTCTTGTGTCCGCTTCATTTATAAAACTGTAGACCTGTTCATTCGGAATAAACATAATCACATAATCAACGGTATTTTCTGCAGGATTGATGTAATCACGCGTTGTTAGCTGTTTAATCATGACTTTCGTATTCTTTAAAAGCTCATCTTTATACCTTTTCCTATCATGCTCGGATTCGGCATTGAGATAGTGCATGTAATTATCAATCGGGAACTTCACATCCATATTGATTTTCAATCTGTTTGGAAGAAAAAAAGTATAATCAGGTCTGCCTGCTGAACTGTCTAAGGTCTTCTGTTTTATGTAATTAATACCTTCTATCATTCCAATAAGCTGAAGAATGTCTTCCGCCATCCGTTCACCCCATTCGCCTCTTTTCTTCGGGTTTGCGAGGGCATGGCTCAGGTGTTCAGTCGTATCTTTCAGTTTAGAGGTAACCTCTTCATGTTTTTTAATCAGCGTGGATACCTCAGAAAACTTTTCGCCGCTTGTCTTTCCAACCTCTTCAATTTTCCTCTGAACTTCTGAAAGTGTCTTGCTGATTGTCTCAATATTCTGGTCTATGAGTTCTTTTTTCCCTTCAAGTTCTTTCTTCCCTTCAACTGTTTGGGTTTTCAGCTTTTCCTCAGCCAGTTTTATGAAATCATCTGCATACTTTTTAAACTCGTCAGTATTTTTACTGAGCGCATCCAGAGATAAGGCTTTAAATGTCTCACTAAGTTTGCTCTCCATCTCCTGAAATCGTGCGATCTCTTCCTTAAGATGTCTCTGTGACTCATCAAGCCGTGCCCTTAATTCGCTTTCAGTATTAAGCTCTCCTCTTATTCGCGTTATCTCTGTATCACTCTGCTGAACCTGCTGCCTTAGTTCAACGATAATTGCCTCGGCGCCACTCGCCCGCTTTTCAATCTCAGTGATTTGATTTGCATGAGAAGCCTGAATAGCAGCAATTTGTTCTGCATTTTTTTTCTGCTGCTGAGAAGAAGCAACAACCCATGCTCCAATTCCACCGATTATGATGCCAATGATGATATATATAATCACTTCCATGGAAAGTCCTTTTTAGGGTTATATCTTCTCATATATCCAGACCCTTCCTCCATTTCGTATCTCCTCTATTCTTTTGACAAGCCTTTTTTTATGGAGATTCAGC
Organism: Thermodesulfovibrionales bacterium; assembly: GCA_049302065.1. Lineage (GTDB taxonomy): Bacteria > Nitrospirota > Thermodesulfovibrionia > Thermodesulfovibrionales > SM23-35 > VGWX01. The sequence goes on along the minus strand of JBAQLU010000073.1, from coordinate 1,217 downwards.
AACCGCATCCCACTTGTATTCGCCTCAAGATTCATAGTTTCAGACAGTTCCTTCGCAGTGATTTTACCTTTTTTGAGGATGAATGTTAAGGTCTCTTTCAGATAGTTATTCAGGCTACCAAGAAGCATCCTCGCCCCATCCCGCATCTGATCTGCACGATTGATTTCATCTATATGAAGTAGATATAGCTTTGATTTATCTTTTAGTGTTCTCCCTATAGCTTCCATTAGAAATACTTTCTGGTTACTTCCAGTTCTCTATTTTTAAGCCTGGAATTCTTTTGAAATGACTGATATTGTTTGTTACAAGAATAGCGGTATTTGATAACGCAATACTTGCAATGAGGAGAGCGGCATCATCTATGGTTTGTCCCTTGTTTCCCAATTCTGATTTTAATTTCCCATAGATATAGGAAACGCCTTCTGTGGTGTGCAGTGTATTAATTTTCGACTTCAATTCTTCAATGATAGCGAGATTCTTTTCTTTTTTGGTGGATTTGAAAGCTCCATAAAAAAGCTCACATTCTGTTATCACTGTAATACTGATAGCTGAAAGACCAACCTGCACTATTTTCTTTTCAATTCTATCGTTGCCTTTTAACCAGTAAATACAAATATCTGTATCAAGAATATAGATATCCATTCTATCTGTTATTTCGGACAAACCATTTTCTATGAGCCTTTATATCCTTTATTATCTCGTCTGCAGGTCTTTCATCTTCCCAACTTCCACAGAGACCCGTCTCTTTTATGGTTTTAGTTTGTTCATTCATTCCTGAAAGATATTTATTAACAAGATCTGTAATGACCTCTTTCAGTGTCTTGTGATGTATGGTTGCCTTCTTTTTTAATTCTCCATGTATCTCATCGGAAAGCTCTACAATTAATTTCCCCATTCTCTCACCTCCACTTTCATAATATATAAATATTTAAATATTTGTCAAGAAGGTTAATTCTTATTATTGATCCTCTATAGTTTAGGATTAGTTGCGAACTTTCATAGGCTTTGCAGGAATAAGATTAACCCAAAAAATGCAATTGACGGTAGGCATATGTGCAGCAAAAGCACTTGTGCAGCACCTTTGTGAGCGCTTTAATGATCCGGATAACGTGCATGTTTTCATTCTTAGCGTTTAGATACTATACAGACGCAAATTCTGCGTTCAAGAGGTTTTGATGCATATGTGCCTGCCGTCTATTTATCCAAATGCAATTTTT
>JBAQLU010000072.1:0-12192 GCA_049302065.1 Thermodesulfovibrionales bacterium | reverse complement strand
TCATAGGATACCTCTATAAGTCCATACAGGAAGACAAGGATGTAATAGGTTTTGAAAAATTCACAAAAAAGACGGATGCTTCTGTTCCCGAGGCGGGAATCCCGGTGAAAGACCTTGAGGCAAAACTTGAGAAGCATGAGTTTGTGGATGACATGGGAGCTTTGATATTAGCGCTGGAGATTGAGGGCAAGGCATACAGCCTTTACAGCAAGCTTGCAAAGAGCGCTGTTGATACAAATGCAAAGGTTGTATTTCAGGAAATGTCAGAACAGGAAACCAAGCATATTGAATATCTGAAAAAGATAAGGCAGAGACTTGGTGAGACATCATAGTGGTTTTATGTGTTATTGACCCGAAAATGGGCATTTTGTCCGTCATTCCGCACTTGATGCAGAATCCAGAAAATATGGTTGATGGATTCCCGTTTACACGGGGAACTGGTTTATGTGGGAAGAACACAGCATTGTTGAAGGATGAACACCATTGGAGACCTCTGGGAAGCGAGCGATTTGTGGCCAAGCTTGAAAGAATATTAGAGCGTAACTTGCAACGCCTGAAGCCTGGGCCAAAACCAAAAAATAAAAGGAGTTAAGTATGGTGTCCCCAGAATACGGTCGGGAGATAACGGCCTGTCCGGAAGATAGGAAGAATAAATGTCTTGCTTATATAGACAGGGTAAAACCCTGTTGGGAGATTAACCAGATGATATGCAGCCGCACATTAGACGGTAAAAGAAGTTTATGCGAAGAATGCGTTGTTTATATATCAAGCGCTAAAAACGTCAAAAAAACAGAATCAAAACACAGTCAATAAATAGTTTCTACAAAATAAATCTCTTATTTTTTATGCAAAATGCTTATAATTAGATGTTTCAACTTGTCATTTTTTATTATAATAAATATTACACATCTTAATGAAAGATAGTGACATTTCAAGTCCCTTAAGTCCCTTATATACTTACTGTTTCAGTTGTCGCAGGTACAATTCCAGGTGCAAGGATGGGCGGTCATTTCAGCCATAGAGTTCCTGTAAAATTACTTCGACGGTTTTTAGCAGTTATTATAAGTTATGCCGCTATTCGAATGATTTATGATGCGCTCACTAAGTAGGATGTCTTCTAAGGATTGCTTCAAGAAAGGAAAGGTAACTTGTTTAGAAACCATTGGATTTGTTATTCTTTATGAAAATATCATTAAAACTTACTATACATAATTGTCTTAGAGGAGTGATATTATCCGCTCGTTAGGGAAAAAGGTCGAACTACTCAGGGTGATAGCTCATCCTGTAAGGATTAAGATACTCAAAGAGCTTATAAAGGGTGTAAAATGTGTTAGTGATTTCGAAGAGTTCTTAGAAATAAGTCAACCTAACATCTCACAACACCTGTCCCTTCTCAGGCACTATGGGGTAATTGATTATTATATGGATGGAAGGCTCAGATGTTATTTTCTTATTGACCCTATAATTCCAGATATTTTAGATATCTTTAAAAAAGACTATAGAGAAGATCTGCCGGCTCCAGCATGTTGCCCGGTGACAAAGAGAGGTAAGTATCCGGGGATCAGGACTAGATAAGAATAATGCCTCGCTGTAATACCTTTCATCTTATTTTTCCTTCAAGCCATCCGATTTTGATTTTATCGCCTGCCAAAGGCAGGTAGTACATATGGCTTTATGTCCGATGGAAGTGTGCCGTCAATCAGTTATTCAATAGGGGCGCATAAACAAGAACTTCCAGAACACTATTATCAGTACCAAGACGGCAATGATAATCAGGTATTCAACACCCTTTGTCGCAAACATGTCATAATATGTAAATAACTCATCCATTGAGCTGCCTCCAATCGCTGTTTAGTGTTCTTTTTCGATTGCCCATGCAGGGGGCTTACGGAGCACCGGCATCCTGTTCACCATCCACCTGAATGCCCACACCTCTGTCAGTATGATGGAAGCAGTGATCACCAGTTCCATCGGTGCAGGCCAGTATTTCTCACTTAAAGGGACATACCAGTTATATGCAATGAACGTATAATTGAGTCTGTTGAGAATAATCCCAACCATCGTGAGGACAGCAGCGAACTTGATGGTCGAGAGGTTTTTCTGCTGTGCACCATTGACGAACAAGAGACAAGGCACAAGAACAAATCCGATTACCTCGAAGAGATACCAGAAACCCATCGTGCTATCTAAATACGGAACAGCATGTTCGTGGACAAGCAGAATGGCTTTCAGGAAGAAATAACCGAACATTGCAACCGCACATATCCTCGCCAGTCCAATAACTATATCGTCATAGGATTTATGATGCTCTTCGTCTATCTGAGGGCCAAAAACCTTATGGCTTATCGACCCTTCGAATATTACCAATGAAAGTCCTGCAAAGATACTGGAGACGAAATAGAGAATGGGAATGAACTCTGTATACCATAAGGGATGAATCTTACTTTTTGCCATCATCATGAGAGCACCGAGACCTGACTGGTGGAGTGTCGAAAGCGTGATACCGAATATTACTGCTCCGAGAGTCATGGCACCAAGTATTTTTCTTACTCTCCGCAGACCAAGCCATTCTGCAATCGCAGGAGAGAATTCAACAAGTGCTGCTAACATGTAAAGGAAGAAGTGCCAAGCAACGAGGAACATGACAGCATTCACACCGAAATCATTGCCAACCATAGGATTATAAATGTTCCACCAGCGCCCGATGTCAAGGACGATTGCACCTGCATAAAAGAGGTAGGCAAGAAAACCATTGAGGACTGTCGCCCTGATGATAGGATGGTATTTTTCCGCTCTAAGGACATATACAATGAAACACAGGACATATGCTCCACCCGCAAAGGCAACGCCTGTTACGACATCAAATCCAATCCAGAGTCCCCATGGGTATTCCTGATTGAGGTTTGTTACGGGGCGTCCCAAACCTACTGCAAGACGGTAGACAATAAAGGCATAACCGAGCAGCATAATGGGAAGCGATATGATATTGAAGGGTGTTGCAATATTGCCTTTCGGTTTTAATTCTTTTTTAAGGAAATCGATAAAGTCACCAAAGCTTTTTATGCTTGGTCCTTCCGGCTTTTCTTTAACAATTTCTACAGTTTCTAACTTTTCTCCAGCCATTCTTTCCCCTCTTCCTTTCTCCTAATGTTTCCCTTTTTCTTCATGATGTCCTTCATCTTCCTTACTCTTTTTCGTCGCACGGTTCATTCCGAGCATTACTATCGGCCAGAGCACGAAAATGAAGGGAACAGCATAGAGGAAACCGGTGCTGTATTTAGGATATGCAACAGTTCCAAGGTCTTTTCGGAAACCTATCTGCTCAAATGGTACAGATGAAAGATACAGGTGCGATGTGCCACCTACTTCATATTCTCCGTAGATATGGTCAATGTACTTATCAGGATTCGCAGCAATTCTCCTCTTCCCTTCTTCCAGAATCTGCCTCCTCGAACCGAACATCAATGCTTGTGTCGGACAGACTTCAACACAGCCTGGAAGTGCCCCCTTGTTGAATCTGTCCCAGCATAGGTTGCATTTCTGAATTCTCGGCATTGCTTTATTATATTCAAACTTGGGAATGTCAAAGGGACAAGAAATCATGCACAGCCTGCAACCGATACAATTCAAGTCCCAGGTAACTTGACCTGACGGTCGTTTTCTCATAGCTTTCACGAGACATGCAGCTACACATCCCGGCTGATTACAATGCATGCATCTCTTTGGTACGAAAATCGTGCCCTTTTCGGTCTCGTAGCGGTTAATGATCGTATACTGCGTATCGGATGTTTTCCGCATGTTCTTCAGAATAGCCTCATTTTTGGATTCAGATATGTCAGGAATCGACAGGCCATTCACCTCAGCACACGCCCTCTCACAGCGGCGGCATCCGATACACCGTGTTGTATCCACAAGAATGCCGTAAAATTCTTTTCCGGACAGGCTCTCATTGGCAAAAGTTCTTCCCGGAGTGAGAAGGTTTCCAGTTGCTGCGCCTGCAACCCCTGATCCCAAAATCTTTAGAAAAGTCCTTCTGTCCATCCTCGCTCCTCTCTATTCATTAACCTTTTTTCGTATATTTGAACTACTCTATTTAGGTCTCCAAACGTTTAGAATTGTTTCCTTATTCTGCTTTACCACATGCTCATTCTTAATATGAGTAATCTCTGTGGGTCCCCCCAGTTTTTCCTTATGGCATTCTTTACATTTTCTGCCTTTTTCGAGGTTCATCTTTTCGTGACACCCTAAGCACTGACGATGATAAGCTGACAGTAATTTTGTCTTGTTCAAGTCCTGAGGGTTAAAAGTAATTGTATGACAGTTTCTGCAATTTGGAGGAGTGTCCTTTTTTACTTCAGCTTCAGCGCGACTCCGATGATGACACCCCTCACAGAGGGTCTGCATGTCTTTATGGAAATAATTAGCCAGTTTACTATCATTAGAAATCTTAACCAACTTCTCTATCATTTTAAGATGAGGGAACTTTGATGGTTCAAATTCCTTTTCCAGAATTTTTACTTCTACCTCTTTTTTGACTTTTTCCGGATCAAGTTTAGCAACTGAAAGAGGCGGACGTGACAATGGACCTTTTATTTCACCACTGTGGCATATAGAACAGGCCTCTTTCTTTGGACCCACTGACCCTATATCCATTACTGCAATATTACTGTGGCATCCAAAACAGTCCTTTTCTGATTTCTTTTTATTATGACAACCTTCACAGCTATGTCCAGAAAATACATCATGGTATGCTCTCGCAATGTTTATCCCGCTTCCTTCGGGCTTGCCTGTCAGGGTATGACACTGTTTGCAGGCATTCAACGTTTCATGGTGGCAGGAGCGGCATGACTTGGAATAAGTTTCATGGGACTTGTGGTCAAAGGTAACTCCTTTCAGTTTGGCATCTTTTATATTTATGAAAGGTTTATCCTTCTGATCACGATCGGGGCGGGGAACCTTTGAAAGTTCTGCAACTGTTTTATACTTTCCTGTATGGCATTTTATACATTCAGTCGGACATGCTTCCTTCTCGCCCTTCTTTATATATTCTTCTTTATACTCTAAATGGCAGTTAAGGCAGCGCTGATGAGAAGCCTTTCTTATTGAAAGCCCTTTCTTGGCTGCTACACGTGTTATAGCAGTTAATTCAGGACCCCTTTTCTTCCCAGGTTCATGACAATAGTAACAGGATTCTTCAGTCCCTTTTTCATAAACTAATGCTAATGTTTCATCCTTTTCTTCTATATCGTATGTATGATGACACAGGCTGCAATCATCCTTACCGAGCTTCTCTTTAAGTTTCTTGATATGTTTATCATGATATTCAAAGTTAAATTCAAAGATTGGATATTTCACAACTATGGATTTCTCTTCCTCTTTATGACAATCTCCACAGTTAACAGGGCCGGCCTTCTTATTTTCGCTGCTTCTCTTTTTATGACAACCGATACATTCATCATGGTAGGCATTCATGACTGATGTTTTGTCTTTTTTAGAGACTTTTTTGGGAAAATCAAAGCTCAGTCTATCATATTGATCGGCAGGGTGACAGGTATTACAACCCTCTTTCTTGAAAGCCTCTTCATGTTTCTTATGATTAAAAATTACCTGTGGACGTTCCAGCTTGCCGAAGATTTCCGTATGGGCGATAGAGATCTTGTTTTCGGGTTTTATTTTGGGAACCTCTTTCACATGCAGGATAGCTTCTACAGTATAGACTGAGTATAAACCATAACTAATCAAAATGAGATAAGCTATACTTACTAAAAAGAAAATCCATTTTCTGTTCATCTTCTTATCCCTTCCCGGGTTCTTTCTTTAATTCCAGTTCCTCAGGCATCTCCATAGTCGCAACCAATATTTCATCAAAAAAGATGTTCTTCACACCAAGGTCCCAATATTTGATGACGTCCTTAATTCCGGTGCTGCAGTTATGGCACGGTGTAATCACATACTTTGCACCTGTCTCCTTAATCTGTTCAGCCTTTACCCTGTTACCCCGGGCCTTGTGGGCAGTCCAGTTGGACAATCCAGCCAGCCCGCCACCGGCATTACAGCAGAAATTGTGCTCCCGGTTTGGTTCCATCTCCCTGAAATCCTCACACGTTGCATTCACAAAGTATCTGAATTTTTCCGCTGCGCCCGCCCTCCTGATAATGTTACAGGGGTCCTGGAGCGTGACAGGCTCTTTAATCTTTCTTGCTATCTTTATCCTTCCACTCTTGAGAAGATCATAGTAAAATTCACCCGTCTGCATTACTTCAAACGGCAGGTCTTTCCATCCCAGCATCGGCGGTGCCACAAAACTTGTGGCAAAACGTGGATGCCCTCACTCAGTCAATACTAACTTTTTAATTCGTAGTCGGGCCGCATTCTCAAAAAGTCCCCGCACAATCCTCTGCATTGTCACAAAGTCACGTAAAAACATGGCCATGTTGCTACTGTCCCAGACATCTTTCCCGGGCACTGTCCAGTCAACACCTGCAACATTCATGATCTTCGCTGTACGCTCTATATGGTAGGTCCCTGTCTTAGGCTCAGCACCCAATGGCAGCCACATTACCTCCGCTCCCTCTTTATCAATAGGAATGCGTAGATTTTTAAACTCCGCCCCTACCTCCTCTTCCTGCCACTGCATGGTATCAAGCCAGTCATTCTGGGAAAGCCAGACCTGATTCATCATAGCCGCATGGGCGTGATCCTGGTCCATCTGGCGTTGAGGTACAACACCGAGAAGGAAACATATACGCCGCACAAGCCCTATGATAAAGGTTACATCTAACCCGTACGGACAGTACATGCTGCAGCGATGGCAGATGTTACATTCAGTGAATACTATCCTTGCGCATTGTTTTATGAATTCTGCATCAACCTTTCCATCCCTTTTTATCATCTCCCATATGGTCATCCTCATTTTCGCTACCGGCGCATAGGTCGGGTCTTTATCATTGGATAGATACCATTGGCAAGCCTCAGAACATAGCCCGCAATGGATACAGGTCTCAAGAGGTGCTTTTAACCTTGCAGAAATACTTCCTATGACCGACTTTATTGTCTTTTCTATCTTTTCCGGAGTGAGTAATTTTATTGTTTCATCAAGGCCCGGGTCAGGATTAGGCTCTCTAATATATTCCTTAAAGTCCTTGCTAACAATCTTTTCTTTGCTAACAACCTTTTCTTTAACTGCCATCAATGAACCTCCTTTATCCTTAACCTGTTACCAGTCTCTTGAATGCCAAAGGGCAAATTGAGATCCCATAAATGATCTTGTTAAAAAGAAATAAAACATATGAAACAATCTTGTAAAAGGAATAGCGATTAACATAATCTCCCCAAAAAGAATATGAAGAATTACCATGGTTTTATGCACAAGTAACAACTGGTGATATGCCAGAAACCCGGTCAAAAATGGCGCAAACGAGACAAAAAGTATAAGATAATCGGAATCAAAGGAAACAAATTTAACTTCGGGAGCAAATATCCTTCTTAAGAAAAAGAAAACACAACAAAAAATGACTATCAGAGTCATTATATCAGCTACCTCTTCTGGTAGTGTCCACCACGTTATTCCCCAGGATTCACGCCAGAGAATGTTGTGTGAAAGTAAAAATATAGGGGTAAAAACAAGACCAAGATGAAAAAGGAATGTTACGATGGTAATTACAGGCCGTCTTCTCCAATTAACGCTATTAAAGGGAATAAGCCAGTGAAAAAGGGATCGAAGAGTATATTTGAGGCTTATAAAAGGCATAATCGTTTTATCTTTTTTTACCAGATTAATAAAAGAATATACTCTATAGATACTTCCTACAATAAATATAATAAATGCAATCCAGACTAAAGGGCCTCTCACAAGATTATATAACGTTGGGTCTTTTATAAAGTCATACATTTTTTGCTCCCCTTATCATATTTCATTTACCGGAACTACTCGACGATAATATTTTCCACCATCCACACACCGTATTAAGAGTTTTTCTCCATCGGGGCTAAAAACAGGATTCCAAAGTGATTCATATCCCAGCTTGCCAACCTTCCCATTAACGACAATATAATACTTTCGATTTCTTTCAGCCTTAATTGCCACCTTATCGCTTGCAGGGCTAAAAACAGGATCCCATACATTTTCGAATGTTTCTACCCACGGAGAGCCATCTACGGCAATTGTCCACCTTTTATTATGCTTTAATGGAGCTGCAACCCTTTTCCCGTCAAAACTGAATACAGGAGATAACACAGCAGTATCGAATATAACATCCCACGGAGAGCCATCTACAGCCACTGTCCATTTTCCAACATCAATGGCAACAACAGCGGCAATCTTTTTGCCATCACCAGTGAAAACTTGTTTCCAGACCTGATAAAAATTACCCCACATTGGTTTGCCGTTCATTGCAAGTGTCCAGCCTTTGGGTGTCTGCACAGGGGCAACTACATCAGCACTGCCAGGCTTAAAGATTGGTTCCCAGACAGCACCAACCGCTGGCTCCCAGGGGGTTCCATCCACAGCAATAGTATATTGAGACATGTCTGTTCTTACAGCTGCTGCAACATGGTTGCCGTCATCGCTAAAGACAGCCCCCCAGAGATTTAAAAAGTTTCTATCCCAAGCAGTTCCATCTACAGCAACTGTCCAGACCTTTTTAAGAAAACCGACGTTATCTAATGTGGCAAGCCTCTCTATCTGTACATGGGATGCGGTCTTTTTCCCATCAGGACTCATAGCAAGATCCGCTGCAACAGGAAATGTATTCTCCCAGGTTTTACCATTTAAACAAACTCCACTTGTCATCTCTCCCGTTCTTATATTGACTCCAATACTTTTCCCATCAGGGCTTAAAGTCAGATTCCACAGATAATCAAATTTTTCCTTCCACATCTCATGACCAACGTTTACTGACCATTCGTAGTCTCGTAATGCGAGCGAAATCAACTGATTTTCGGGGTTAAATTTGAGCGAGTATACCCTCTCAAACGTCTCCTCCCATGTCTCTCCGTTTACACAGGTGGTAAATCTCTTGTCTTCGGTTCTAACTATGGTAGCTATTTTCTCACCATCATCGCTGGGGACAAGTTCACGGACTGATGAGAATTTCTTTTTCCAATCATTTATATCTGCGATTAATTTTTCTTTTGTATCCCAATCCCAACCTACTGATTCGCTCATATAGCGTTCCCCTTCTTTTTGCCCTTTGCTATATTTTGGATAAATATTGACCTATTATAACGATATGAATTAAAATGTCAACAGAAATTATTCCTCCTCTAAACCCTGGCTGCTATAACTTCTCAAACAGACCTTTTCTTTTTGATAGTGTCCTGTCCCAGAAATAACTTTGCTGAGCTTGTCATTCCTGCAGAAGCAGAAATCCAGTACCATAGCTTCTGGATTTCCGTTTGCACGGGAATGACGAAATAAAATAATGTATAGATCTGTTAGAGGCATCACACTAATTAGCAAAATTATCATAATTCCTAATGAAAAGTCATAGCTTTTTTATAGAAATTGCAACCAAAATTTCTGGTTATTAGAATTTATATATTCAGAAATTTAAGATCATGAGGGATTTATGGGTTATACGAATGTTGCTTTAAAGGATAAGATAATGGAGATGTATCCTGAGATTGTAAGGCATGATATTTCTGTATCTCTTGATTTCGACAGGGCTAAGAAAGCTTATCTTGTGAAATTCACGAAAGATAATCACGAGCTTACAACCCATATTGAAAAGAAAGATGCCGATGAGTGCATGGACGGCATAAAGTGCGTATATCTCGGGATACAGGTAGGCCAGTTTATCAAGAATTTTGAGGATAGAAAGTAAAGCCTAAAGTTCATGCAAAAAACATTACGGTATTTGAATAGCTAACAAATGTTGTAAAATATAGTACAATGGCTATGGATGTTTTGAAACTAAAAAAACCGCCCCGGAAAATCCTTATCATAAAACCGAGTTCTCTGGGAGATGTTGTGCACAGCCTTCCGTTTTTAAATGCCCTAAGAGACAGTTTTCCCAAGTCAGAGATTCACTGGATTATCGCAAAGGGGTTTGAAGGTCTCCTTGAGGGGCATCCGATGATAAACAAGCTCTGGATTATTAATAAGGATGATTGGAAGAGGGTTAAGGGCGCAGGGACTACGATAAAAGAACTGAGGTCTTTGTTTAAATCTTTAAAGGCAGAGAAATACGATATTGTTATAGACCTGCAGGGTCTCCTCAGAAGCGGGATTCTTGCAAAAGCAACAGGCGCGCCTGTAAGAATAGGTTTTAAAGAGGCGAGGGAAGGCAGCAGGATATTTTATACACACACTGTTAAGGCAGGCAAGGATGTTCATGCAGTGGACAGGTATCTTGAGATAGCAAGATTTCTCGGGTGCGACATCTCCGATATGAAATTTCCGTTCCCTCTGTCTTTTAACTCTCCAGAAGTGATATATCGTTTGTTACAAACAGACAATCCCCCCTCACCCCCCTTTGATAAAGGGGGAAAGGGGGGATTTTGTGAAAAATACGCTGTTATAGTCCCGGGCGCAAGATGGGAGACAAAGAGGTGGTATCCGGAGAGATTCGGAGAGCTTTCATCCATGTTATCTTTAAAATCACTCGTTGTGGGCGGAGAATCGGATGTTGATGCAGCGGACATTGTAGTAAGGAATTCCGGTGGCAATGCCATATCCGTCACAGGCAAGACAACACTGAAAGAGCTTATAGAGATAATGAGGAATGCAAAGTTTGTAGTCACAAATGACTCAGGACCAATGCATATTGCTGCTGCGCTCAATGTGCCTGTGTTTGCCATATTCGGACCTACTAACCCGCTAAGAACAGGTCCTTACGGTAAATCGCATGTCATATTCAGGAAAGGACTTGAATGTTCTCCGTGTTACAGAAAGAATTGCAGAACCGTTCAGTGTATGGAAATGATAAGCGTCAGAGAAGTAGAAGATGCTATCAGACGGAGCGGATATTAAGGAATAGCAATGTTCTATGAATAGCGAAGTTCTATGTTATTACCAAGTCAATATGTCACATATTTACTAATTTAAAATGTCACATTTCAGTTACGAATTTAATGAGACCTCCCCAAAGATTTAATGGCAGCCTTTAAGTCAACACTTGAAGAGCTTCAGGACGCAGACTTGCTTTTGCATCTTGTGGATATATCCAACCCGAGATTTGAACAGCAGATGGAGTCTGTTGAAAACATACTCAGAGAACTCAACCTGTCAGACAAAAAGAGAATAATTGTATTCAACAAGACAGATAAGGTTGCAGATGAAGAAATAAGGAATATAACCCTGCGATATAATGCTGCCGCTGTATCTGCAATTGACAATTCAACATTTGCGCCTCTCCTTAAAGTGATTGAGGAAAATATTTGGAAAGCAGTGATTTAGCATAAGGTGCTGACCTTATGCGCCTTTTATTGCCCCGTATATTGTCGCTACGCCGAAAGACATAGAATTGACAGTCACGCTCTGGAACCCGCAACCCTGAATGAGACCTTTAAATTCTTCTGGCGGATAAAAGGCATCTATTGACCTCGGAAGGTACATATAAGGGGTAACGGACTTTATGGCAATCTTTCCTAAAAAGGGGATAATTTTAAAGACATATAACTTATAGAGGGGAAGGAACCACTTTTTTTCAGGCATGGTGAGCTCGAGACAGAAAAACCTTCCTCCTGGTTTGATAACCCTCTTAATCTCCCTCAGGGCAGGGACCGTATCAGTGATATTCCTCATCCCAAATGCCACTGTTACAGCATCAAAGGTGTTGTCCGGAAAGGGAAATGTTCTCGTGTCTGAGAGGATGAAGGATATGTTTTTCTTATGGGAATTTGTCTTTCTAATGGCGATCTCAAGCATCTCCTCGCAAAAATCAACACCTGTGACAGTGCCGGATGGTCTTACTTTTTTCTCTATCAACAAAGCTACTTCACCAGTGCCTGTGCATGCATCAAGCACCCTGTCTCCAACCTTAATACCAGAAAGGAAAATCAGCCTCTTCCTCCATAGGTAATCCAACCCGAGACTGAATATCCTGTTTAAGAGGTCTATACGCGGCGCTACAATAGAGAAGATATTCTTTATAGAACTGTTTTTATCCAACGATATTGTCCCTTTAGTTGTTGAAGTAGGAAGGACGCTCTTGCCCATATATTAAGCTGCAACCTCCTTTTTGTCAACCC
>JBAQLU010000071.1:0-20965 GCA_049302065.1 Thermodesulfovibrionales bacterium | reverse complement strand
CGATTACCACGCTGAGTTATATGATGCGGAAGGTTGGCGGCCACAATCCGTGCGATTCTTGCCATGCGATTATACTATGGATTACTAAGTACCAAGTCAAGAATTAAGTATGGTGTCCCCGGAATTCCCGGGAATTCCCGAGTGCGGAATTCCCGAATTCCCTACTTCCCCAAGACTCTGGACAAGTTTATATTTTCTATATTCAACTGTATCATCAAGAATTGTTTTCAGGTTTGATAATATATCTCCCTGTGCAATTCCGTAGATGGATGCAATTTTGTTTTCTAAGCTGCTTGCCGATTTATCTTCTAACAATTCAAAACCTGAAATTATGATATCTTCACCATCTATCTTGAAACTTCCGACCCCTTTATCTATATAAATCTTAATATTCTTGTCTTTAATCGTTCCTTTAATACCACCATCCTTTATTCTATGAATTGTCTTATCTTTTACTTTTTCAAGCTCTTTGATAATTGGTGGAGTTACGTCTGCATAACAGTCTGAAAACCATAGCTCGCAGTCAACATCATCATTAAATAAGTATTCTGAAATAAATTCTTTTACAACAGTCTTAACGAGGCTACTATTTATTGTCTTCTTTATTTGTATTGTCTTCTTTATTTGTATTTTCTTCTTTACAGAGTTTGGGAGGATGATCTGAATATCCACAATGCTTACATCTTCGTTATTTCGTGGAGGCTCACCGATTAAGGTAAAATTACTATATTGCTGCCATGTCTTCAAGAAAGCAAACAAAGTACATTTTGTCTGATAATTTTGTCCCTTATGACCTTCCAGGCCACTCATATCATCTGATGTATAGTATCAGTAAACACATAAAAGAACAATAATTTAAGCCTTATCTTCAAACAGCACATAAAGAAATAGAAGATCGATTTTAAAGATTTCGAAAAGAAGTATGCGTAATTATTAGGTTACTCAAAAGGGTTTGTTTCTGTGAGTACTCATCGATTGTGTGAAATAAAGCGCTCATACCAGTTTTTTGCTATTTATCTGGCGCCCCTCGCGCAAGGGGCGTGGATTGCACTGCACTTGACATTCTTATCTGTAGTTGATAACCTAAAAATGAGCGGTAAGACCGTTGCAGGCTGTTCGGGGTGTTCCCTTCCATAGGTTGGCATGAGCCTCGACGAAAGAAGCCTGTAAGGCACGCTCTTTTTTGTTTTATAGGTATTGTTCTTCAAAAGCTACCTTTCCCCTGAAAACCTCAAACCATTTCGAATCCTTTTTCTCATACTTTCTGAATATTCCCCAGCTGAAAAGGTCAACGGCCTGAAGTCCATAATACTGCCGCGAGTCCTGATGTTTGATATCTAGTGGTACCTTGGGATCCAGACGCCCCTTTAATTGTCGAAAAATATATTGATTAAAATCCCATATCTGTTTTTGCGTTTTGCTTTTATCAAGAATAAGCATAACTGGTTCATGGGCTTTCTCAAAGGGGATTTTGTCGAGCACGAGACGTGAAATATAGTTATAAACCCTTTCCTTATCCTTGGTAAGCCTTTCATAGACCCGCTTCTTGTTGAGTGTCAGTGCATAAATAGCAAATTTTAGATTCTTGGTTTGAGTGTAGAAATATTTCTTGATCTCAAGGACTGTCTTGGTACCTTTTAGCTCTTCTGCATTTGATTTTTTTCGATTAAGTTTTCGAGCTAATGTTTTCTTAACTGCTTTAATTAGCTGCCGGTTATTCGCTGGGCCTCTTATAGCCAGTATGGTTATAGTGAAAAATTTGGACGGTTTCTTATTCACAAAATCGAAACCAAGATCACCACTTTCGTCAAGATATAGAAACCACACGATCTAATAGATCTCTCTTCTGCCTTTAAACTATTTACTTTGAGAACATTTTATACTAAAGGAATACTATTTTTCCGGAGAATTCAGTTATCCGGAAAGTCCGGATAACTGCAAGTAAGCCATCAGGGTCTTTATTCTTACAGTCGGAGCATGGTTCGCATTTGTGCCTTCGTTACAATTACCTCTTGTACTCCACAGAATTGTCCGGGTGATCGAGAGCATTTGCTTCTGTGAGAACTTGCCGGGGAATGAATATTTCAGAAGGGCATTTTTTTATTGAAGGATTCATTGAAGCATAATCTGATATATCTGAGAAATCGAATCTTACCTATTAGCCAAACAGAGGTTTTTATCCCCTGAAGTTTTTACTTTACTCAAAGCTTGCAAACCTCGCCGGATCTATTGTCCTTGCAACTTTTGACGGCAGGAAGCCCGCAAATATTGTAGTCAGAAAAAGGATCAGCGTTACTGCAGAAAGATACAAGAAAGGCACCTGGAAATGTATTTCCCAACCAAAGGAAATCTTGTTAACGACGTATATTAGGATAATGCTCATAAGCGACCCAAGGAGACTTCCAAGAAAAATCCCTGTAACGCCTATAATGCCTGCAGAGAGAATAAGCGTCTCCTGTATCTGCTTCCAGCTTCCCCCCAAATAGCGTATGATACTGATCTCTCTTTTCCTCTCAAACACGAGGGCTAAAAGGGTATTGATCACACCTATCAATGAAACGATAATCGATATGAACTCTATGGCATAGGTGATGGCAAACGTTTTGTTGAATATATCCAGCACCTTGTTCCTCAATTCCTGATTATTCATGATCTCAAGAGAGTAATCAGGCAAAAGGGCCGATCTTAACTTATGGATAAATGTATCCGGGGCAACCCCCTCCTTCAGATAGACGCTGATCTGCGTCGCATCATCCAGCCCCCAGTACTTTTTCAGCCATTTCCTGTCTATATAAATGAATCCGGCAGTCGTTGAGTAGCTTGAAAAGATATCATTAATCCTGAATGCCACATTACCTGCCGGGGATTTCAGGTGGATCATATCTCCCTTTTTCAGTCCGTATTTGATGCTTAAATAATCAGAAATGCCTGCTATCTGCTCGTTTCCCTCCATCTCTTGCAGGACTTCTTCGTATCCCCTGTCGGAATACATCCTGCTCATATATTTTCTTTTTGTCCCGACATCAGCAAAGCCTGCTGTTACCTTCCTGCCGTTCAGGTCAAGCTGCATGGCCCTAAATTTATCAACTCCTGCTACCTCAGGGAAACTCTTCACTGTATCAATCACATCTCGTGACATCGGATAGAAACAATAATTTGCCTTGCAGGAATCGGGCTTTATATATACATCTGCTGTTATATTCTTATGTATCCATCCCTTCAGAGAATCCCTGAAAGAAAATATGAGCGTCAGGAATGCAATGATTAATGCACTGCTTATGGCAACACTCATTAAGGCCACAGAAAACCGGTAGATATTTCCTTTTATATCTCCGAAAGTGATTTTCCCTGTTGCCCTGAAAATCCTTTCAAAGGGTCTTCTGATAACCCATAGAACGGCAGTGAGATAAGAAGGTGAAATGAATGTAAATCCGGCAATGATAAAGAGAATTCCTGCGTAAGCGAGGACCGGAAATTCAAATGGGGTATAGACATGGTCCATAAAAGATGCGGTCACCCCTGAAATGATGCAGATTATGCCTGCAAAAGAAAACCATTTATGATATCTCCTGTATCTGCCCTCAAATGAACCCTCCCTTGAACTCTCGTTCGGTCTGATTTTTGACGCCTCAAGTGCAGGTATGGCAGAGGCAAGGAGAGAGACAGCCAGACCTAACAGCAAGGCCACAAAAGCATCATGTGTTGTGATCGCATATTCGGATATGGATATTGTGCTGTACATCGTTGATATGGTCTTTTCAACGGCAATGACAGAAAAATATGCAGCAAGCTGGCCGAAGATGATACCGATTATCGAACCGATAAGACCTAAAAAAATGCCCTGAACGATGAATAACAGGACAACGGTTTTTTTGTCAGCCCCAAGACCTCTCAGGATACCTATCTCGGTCCTCCTCTTAACAACCGAGATAAACACCGTGTTATAGAGCAGAAAAATCCCGACGAGGATAGCTATAAGGCTTATAAACTGAAGGTTATACCGGAATGATGCAACAAGCGACTTCTGGTTCCTGAAAACCACTTCCTTCTTTTCGACCGAGAGGTTTGCAGGAAGTTTCTTTCGTAATTCAGAGGTTGTCTTTTCATCTGATACAAGATCAATCCTTGAAAGATATCCGCTCCTGCCGAAATATTCCTGAAAGTTGCCAATGTCCATAAAAACGGCGTTGGTGAGCAGTGATTCAGCATTAAGGATCTCAATGACCTTCAGGGGATACTCTTTATCATACACCAGGGCCCTGAACGTATCCCCTTTTTTCATGGAATATCTTTCTGAGAACTTTTTTGTTATCAGGACACCGTTGATCTCTTTCAAAAAATCTTCCATCCCAATATGCTGAGAAAGAGGCGACCAGAAATATCGAATTGCTTTCAGGGTATGGACCCCCTGTATATCAATGGTATCCCTGAACGCAGGGATATAGCCAAATGTCTTTAAAACCGGAAAACTGTTTTCTTCTGTGGAAGATAGATCTTTGTAAACTTTCTCATCGAAATCCGTGCCTGAAGTATCGAGGACTTCATAATTTGCATAAGGGTTAATCCCCCTGATATCAGACTCAAAGGAAGCTACAGCACGATCAGAGGCTACCTTAACACCGGTAAAGAGGCCTATCCCAAGTGCGATACCAAGAACCGACAGGAAAGTCAGGAATTTTTCTTGTCTTATATTCCGCACGATGAGGATCTTGACGAGTTTCAGAAAGTTCATTCAAAGACTACCCCGTCTTTTATCCTCACGATTCTATCCGCATATTCTGCAATATACGATTCATGGGTAACGAGAATAACTGTCTTGTTCATCTCTTCAGTTAATTCCTGAACGAGATCCATGATCCTCCCGCCGGTTTCGCTGTCAAGACTCCCTGTAGGCTCATCCGCAAGAATAATCTCAGGTTCGTGTATTAGAGCCCGTGCAATAGCAACACGCTGCTGCTCACCACCCGAGAGCTGGTAAGGATATTTATCCTCTTTGCCGTCAAGATTAATCCGCTTCATGTACTGAAAAACCTTTTCTCTGTCTTCTGACCCGTTGAGCAGCAGAGGCATGGATATATTCTCAAACACTGTGATATTCGGCAGGAGGTTAAAAAACTGGAATATAAAGCCTATCTTCTTCCTTCTGTAAAGGGTCAGTTTTTCATCTGTAAACACTGATATATTTTCTCCATTTACGATGACCGCCCCCTTCTCCGGCCTGTCCATTCCACCTATGAGGTTCAGAAGTGTAGACTTCCCTGACCCTGAACTACCCATGACCGAGATAAACTCTCCTTTTTGTATAATGAGATTTATCCCCTTCAGTACCTTATGTCCTCCATAGTATTTCTCTACATTCTCAAGTTTTATCATCTCAATAACCTGTCATCTCAACATATGCCCTTCCCTTTGCAGTCCCTTCAACCCTGCAGGTCCCTTCCCAATAATAGTTCCCGGTTGAATAATATGACAGAACTTCCTGCTCTCTGATGAGAGGTATAATTTTTACTCTTAGTTTTTCAGATGGAATTGTTATTTCCCACTGTGATGGGTATCTCGCATTGATTTTGGGGGATTTGTAATGATCCATGACCGCAACTGAAAAATCGTCCTTTGCAAGATGTCTGTATGTCCCGTCAGGATAAATAAAAGTACCTGATGAATAGCGGTCAATTGAGCCATCCTTATTCCTGAGCATATACAGCATGATCTCCCTCTGATCATCAAGCTGTATCGAGAACCAGTCCCAGCCAGCCTGCTTTTCACCCAATCCCCTTGATGATATTTCTCTGTCAAACCAGCTCTTCCCTTTCACGTGAAGATGTTATTCCCGATAATAAGTTTACCCTCTGTCTTCAAATGTGTATAAGAGAAGTAGAGGGAAGCTATGAGAGTAGACTCTTCTGATTTCCGTGAATATCCGTTTTCGCCATTCAGCACAACTGCTTTCTCAGGTACTAATTGCAGATCGATTGCCTTCTCTTTATCCGAGGCTTTTAGATGTATTTTTCCAACAGTGCCATCCGCAATATTATTACCGGTCCATATCTTGAGATGGCTATCCTCTGCGCCGGCAAAGCCATATGCTCCGCTATCCGTACTATCAGAGAAATAAAACCTGTTCCCATTCACATCTGAGACCGCAAAATGTGAGATGTAGATATTGTTTACTCCGAATTTGGATTTAAACTCCCGCTTCTGGACATTGACAACAAAAAAAGTGAGTTCATAACCAAACTCCCTTCCAGCCTGATCAAACAGATGTCCGGTAAAATACCACCACTGAACCCGGTATCCCTTTTTGTAATAAAAATCCCGCGGCAATGCGATTTTGTAGCCGCTTGTAACGTCAAGATACTCCTGGCTGCCGGCAAAAGAGGAGCCTGCAAGCAGACAAATAATAATAACCATCATTTGCAAGCGAAGCATGTATATAGTTTACAAGGTTTAAAGGCTTCTATGGTCTGTCCTGTATCGTTATAGAAGTCAGCAACACGATTATGCTTGACAACATATAAACCTATGTTTATATAATATCAAAAAGGTAGCAATAATGCTCAAGTTATTGTCAGAATATATTACGTATAGCTTATTGAAGCTTCAACATGGAACTCATATTGCGGATGCGATAGAGTTCTTTATATACGACACTCTCAAGATATTTATTTTGCTTTCGGTCATCATCTTTGCAGTATCAATAATTAGAAGCTATTTCCCTCCCGAAAAAACGAAACGTATTTTATCCCATAAAAAGGAGTTTATAGGTAATATTCTTGCAGCCATGCTCGGAATTGTTACCCCATTCTGCTCATGTTCTGCGGTTCCTTTGTTTATCGGATTTGTGGAAGCGGGTGTGCCTCTCGGCGTAACATTTTCTTTTCTTATCTCTTCTCCCATGGTTAACGAGGTGGCCATTGTTTTACTCTTCGGGCTCTTTGGCTGGAAAGTAACAGCAATATATATAGGATCTGGTCTTTTCGTAGCCATATTTGGAGGTCTGGTTATAGGGAAACTCAAACTTGAGAAGTGGGTCGAAGAGTATGTGTATGAATTTCGCAACGGTCAGGAGTATGAAATAGTCAAGCAGACTTTTAAGGAAAGGCTCCAGTATGCAAAAGAGAATACAATAGACATATTAAAAAGGATATGGCTCTATATCCTCATAGCAATTGGAATTGGTGGATTCATCCATGGGTATGTGCCTGAGGATTTCCTTGTCCGATACGCAGGCCCCGGAAATCCATTCGCAGTTCCAATAGCGGTATTGATCGGCGTGCCATTGTATGCAAATGCCGCAGGGGTCATCCCGATAGTCTATGCCCTGATGGAAAAGGGCTTAAGCACGGGAACAGTGCTTGCCTTCATGATGGCAGTAACCGCATTGTCTATCCCTGAGATGATAATCCTCAGGAGAGTCCTGAAGATTCCGCTTCTCAGCGTATTTGTCGGGATAATGACCGTAACCATAATAGCCGTAGGCTATTTATTTAACGTAATCTTATAGGAGGTTCATATGGAAATCAAAGTGTTGGGTCCGGGTTGTCCTAATTGCTCAATGATGGAGGAACTGGCCAAAAAGGCGGTAAAAGAACTCGGCATTGAGGCAAAAATCGATAAACTTACTGACATAAGAGAAATTATGAAATATACCATATCAACACCGGGACTGGTAATCAACGGCAAACTGAAGCATGCCGGAAAACCTCTGCCGACTCTTGATAAAGTGAAAGAGTTGATAAGAGCGGCAGTATAGCCATGCAGGATATTTTAAGCATCTTCAAAGCGCTCTCGGAAGAGACGAGATTGAGGATCTTAAAGCTTCTCGATCGTGGAGAACTCTGCGTATGCGATATCGTCGCCGCCCTTGACATGATCCAGCCAAAGATATCCTTTCATCTTGCCGTCCTGAAAGACGCCGGTCTGATTAAAGATAGGAAACAGGGCAAATGGGTTCATTATAAGATTGATGATTCTGATATATTCAGGAGGTTTCTCATCCTCTCGACACTTGAGAGAATTTCAGCAGAATCTGTAAAGGAAGACCGTAAAAGGCTGGCTGAATTCTTAAAGAATAAAACGGTAAAGGAGAATGTTGCAATCCTTAGAAATAAGAAAATCTGCTGCGGGAGGGAATGAAAATGGCTCGGGGTATAAAGAGACTGTCATTTCTTGACCGTTTTCTTACCTTATGGATATTCCTGGCAATGTTTATGGGGGTTGGTGCAGGATATCTCTATCCTCAAATCACCGATTTCTGGAATATCTTCCAGGTAGGCACTACCAATATCCCCATCGCTATCGGATTAATCCTGATGATGTATCCTCCCCTTGCAAAAGTTAAATATGAACAACTTGGAGAGGTCTTCAGAAACGTAAAAGTACTGAGCCTTTCTCTGGTGCAAAACTGGATCGTGGGACCAATTTTAATGTTTCTTCTTGCCGTTGTTTTTCTTGGAAATTATCCGGAATACATGATGGGGTTAATAATGATCGGGCTCGCGCGCTGTATCGCCATGGTAATTGTGTGGAATGACCTTGCATGCGGGGACACAGAATACGCTGCCGGCCTTGTTGCGTTCAATTCGATATTCCAGGTGCTTTTCTTTTCCCTGTATGCCTATGTATTCATAACGGTGCTTCTCCCCCTGTTTGGGTTAAAGGGCGCTGTAGTGAACATCACCATTGCGCAGATCGCGAAGAGTGTATTTATCTATTTGGGAATCCCGTTTATGGCCGGGATCATAACCCGCTTCAGCTTGATAAAAATAAAAGGGAATACATGGTATGAAGAGGCGTTTATCCCGAAAATCAGTCCTATCACTTTGATCGCGTTGCTCTTTACCATAATTGTGATGTTCTCTCTAAAAGGTCAGTATATCGTCCGACTGCCGTTTGATGTGATAAGAGTGGCTATTCCGCTTTTGATCTACTTTCTGCTGATGTTCCTCGTCTCCTTCTATATGGGAAGGAGGTTTGGCGCCGGATACGAAAAAACCGCCACACTCTCGTTCACCGCTGCAAGCAATAATTTTGAACTCGCAATCGCGGTAGCGGTATCTGTGTTCGGCATTAATTCAGGCCAGGCATTCGCTGCGGTAATCGGCCCGCTGGTAGAAGTGCCTGTGTTAATCGGTCTGGTAAATGTAGCGCTGTATTTTAAGCGGAAATACTTTGCTGCTGAGTATTGCCAGATTAAAGGGACTGAACCAATGTGAAGATCATTACATCAGTCTTGTTGTGATAATGGCAACAATATCAGGAATAATTTTTGGTGCAATAGTTGAATAAACCTTAAGGAGGTTGTACTTGGATATCAGAAAATTGATTAAAAGTCTGCTTTTCATTTTTGTGGTTGTGAGTTTGGGAGTTCTTATATATAAGGAATTCTCTCCCAAAAGTGAGAGCAATGCCGTTGACGTCGCAGCAACACGGGCTGATAAAACAACCGTATCTGTTGAATCTGTGCCTGTTCCGGAAAGCCAGCCCTTAAAAGAACCTGCAACAAAGCAGAAGCAAGAAGCTCCTTCACCTCACACTGCTGTGAAGTCTCAAAACTCTAAGTTGATCGCATACTATTTCCACGGCACGTTCAGATGTACCACATGCCGCACCATCGAACAGTATTCCCATGATGCCATTCAAACGTATTTTGCAAAAGAACTCGGGAACGGGAGGCTGGAATTCAGGCCGGTGAACATAGAAGAACCGGGGAATAAACACTTTATCCAGGACTATCAGCTTGTTACCAAATCCCTTGTCCTTTCTTTGATGTCAGACGGCAAGGAGACGAAATGGAAGAATC
Organism: Thermodesulfovibrionales bacterium; assembly: GCA_049302065.1. Taxonomy (GTDB): domain Bacteria; phylum Nitrospirota; class Thermodesulfovibrionia; order Thermodesulfovibrionales; family SM23-35; genus VGWX01. Next base: position 11,163 of record JBAQLU010000071.1, on the reverse strand, counting down.
TTGCCGATGTCTGGAAGCTTGTGAGGGACAAGGACAAATTCTTTCAGTATGTAAAAGATGAAGTAGAGAAATTTCTAAAGGAAACGTAACTGATGGAATTGTTTCTTTTAGCTTCAGCAGTTTGGCTTGGAATATTGACATCTGTTAGTCCGTGTCCATTGGCTACGAATATAGCTGCTGTATCCTTTATTTCACGGAGGATTACACAAAGGAATACCGTATTCTTATCCGGCATCCTCTACACACTTGGAAGGAGTCTCACGTATATTGTCCTTGGCGTCCTTATTGTAAAAACACTGGTAAATGTCCCGATCCTGTCGGATTTTCTCCAGAGATATGTGAACAAAATCCTGGGTATTGTATTGATTCTCGTCGGGATGGTCCTGCTTGATTTGTTGCGAATCCCATTGTCTCTCCCATCGGTATCTGAAAATGTAGCAAAAAAACTTATTGAAAGAGGGGCTTTCGGTTCATTGCTTTTGGGCATCCTGTTTGCGCTCGCATTCTGTCCCGTCTCCGCCGCCCTGTTCTTCGGAGGGCTGATTCCCATTGCAGTAAAAGCACAGTCAGGAATAGGACTACCCCTGATTTATGGAATCGGTACCGGCCTGCCAGTCCTGCTCTTCGCTTTCCTTACAGCGGCAGGCGCAGGGTATATCAATAATCTCTACCACAGGATTACAAAAGTCGAGTTTTATACAAAGAAAGCAACGGGCATTATTTTTATATTGGTCGGTGTTTACTATGCCTTAGCCTATATTTTTGAAATCGTATAAGGAAGTGTATCTTGAGCATAATTCGAGATATCCGGGATTTAAAAAAGGATGATACCCATCTCACCCGGTTGTTCGATAAGGTTCAGGAATACGCAGAACTCTATTTAATCGCAAAACAGAGGCAAAAGGGGTGTGACGGCATGGGTGAGGTTGCAACACTTAAGGATGAATTCATCTATTCCCTGAATAAATTGATCCAGCACTGTAAAGAGAAAGGATATCTGAGAGACAATTTTTCTTATGATAGCGATTCGATTGCTCGTGATATTTTCGAGATATAACCGGAATGACCATAAATGTTGATATCCAAATTAAATAACAGGGAGCCAAAAATGAAACGAATAATTGTTTTTGCACTGGTGGTTGTCTTTTGCCTGGGCGCCTTCTCCCTGCGGGCAGAAAATCAGAAAGAACCCGAGAAAAAACCTGCAGCATCGGGTGTCTGTCCGCCTTTCTATCTGAAAGACGAAGCAGGGAACATTATCGACCCTGTGCACAATGTCAATGCAGACAAGCCCTATTCTCCAAAGCAGACCTGCGGTGCAAAAGACTGTCATAATTACAACAAGATAACCGAGGGGTTCCATTTCACACAAGGCAAGGGGGAAAAGGTTCCGGAACTGTTTGCAAAGCGGTACAACTGGGCAAGTTCACCGGGAAACTATGGCGGAACGTGGTGCTCTCCTGCTCCTTTGTACCGGCAGCTTGCATCAAAAAAGAATGATAACGCCAGAACGATTGATATGACGTCATTTGATTTCGTTACCGCCACCTGCGGCAATTGCCATCCCGGGGGGGGGTCCACTGGAGTATGACCGTGAAGGGAATAGATATGATGAATATATGAAAAAACAGGGCATGAAATCAGGAGAAGAAAACGGACTGGACGGCGACTATTTCAAGGCTCGCTGGAGCGATACGGGTGTTATTGAGGCCGACTGCCTGCTCTGCCATATGCCTGAATATAATTTCAAAGAGCGGAACAAACAGCTTGCAAATTTGAATTTCAAATGGGCTGCAACAGCAGGAAGCGGTTTTGGGAAAGTTGACGGAAGCATCAAAGACAGTACGCCGGTGAAAGTGACGTATGATAAAGATAAATTTGATGAAGAAGGCAGGGTGGCTGTTCATGATAGCAGGCGGGGTCTCCGGTATGCTTATTTTGTTGAAGATCGGGGGACTGAGTATTGTAACCCGTTTGGCTTATACGGGTTTCGATCTCAGTCTTGTATTTATGGCCATAGCTTCTATCATTTCATTAATTATAAGAATTGTCTCGGATAAAGGAATCCAAGAGTGATCTCATATCCTGATATAAGCCCCGATTTTTTAGAGTAGGCCCGTTTGCCGGAGGAGGTTTTATAAATTGAAAATAGAATTTGTACCCATAGGATTTGTAAAAACAGAAGAGAGAAACATACCGCGGCATTGGACTGTTTCAGATGCTGAAGGGGAAATAGTTATCGATGAGAAATATACTGAAGGACTCAAAGATATAAGGCAAGGCCAGCAGATAATTGTGATATTTCATTTTCATAAAAGCCCGGATTTTGATTCCGGTTATCTTGTACAGAAACCTCCTCATAAGGACAGGGCAATGGGAGTCTTCAGCACATGCTCTCCTGTCAGGCCAAATCCGGTGGGTTTTTCTATTCTGGAAGTAACAGGAATAAAAGCAAATATAATTTCTGTCAAAGGGATCGACATAATAGACGGCACCCCTGTGCTTGACATTAAGCCTGTTGTAGAAAAAGAAGAGAGCGATTAAAAAACCATGATTGAAGATATCGGTAAGGTTGTAAAAATCGACAGTGATAAGGCATATGTTGAGGTTGAGCGGAGTTCTGCCTGCGCATCGTGCGGGCTTCAGGAGGCAGAAGAACTTGCTGCCGGCGGAAAGGTCGTCTTTGAGGCGTATAACATGGCAGGTGCAAATATTGGAGACAGAGTTCGGGTTCAGGTCAGGACAGGGGCATATGCCAAGGCATCACTATATATTTATGGTATTCCGGTTCTTTTCCTCGTGATCGGCGCTATTGCAGGAGCATATGCTGCTACAATATTAAAACGATCCTCAGACACCATGAGTGCACTGTTTGCTATGGGAGGATTGGTTGTCGGGTTCATCATATTATTCCTTCTGCGGAAGAGTACAAATAAAACAGAATATATGCCTGTAGTTGTGGAGGTGATTCAAGACAATGCCGCTTCTGGAAATTAAGAACCTCACTTATACAGCCGGGGATAAAATAATCCTTGATGAATTTTCCCTGTCAATCAAGTCGTCTGAAGTTCATGCCTTGCTCGGCACGAACGGGACCGGTAAAAGCACACTTGCCTATGTGATCATGGGATGTGAGGGGTATAAGCCGGTATCAGGCGAGATACTGTTTAATGGTAAGACCATTGATGAACTGAAGATTCATGAGAGGGCTCAGCTTGGCATCACAATGGCGTGGCAGGAACCGGTAAGATTCGAAGGAATCAATGTGAAAAACTATCTCACCTTAAAAAGTAAAGAGAACGATCCTGCAAGGTATCTCGCAATGGTCGGCCTCCATCCCGAACTGTATCTTCACCGGATGGTTGACAAATCACTGAGCGGCGGGGAGAGAAAGAGGATTGAACTTGCCTCCGTCCTTGCTTTGCATCCGAAACTGGCTATCCTGGATGAGCCTGACTCTGGCATAGATATGCTATCAACTCAGGATATCATCAACGTGATTAATCTCTTTAAAAAGACCGGGGCGTCAGTGCTCCTTATAACACACAGGGAAGAAATTTCATTGATAGCTGACAGGGCATCACAGATGTGCAGGGGGAAAATTGTGTGTTCCGGCAATCCGGAAAAGGTCGCCGAATACTATAAATCGAGGGAATGCCTTGTCTGCGATGGGAAGGTTTGTGTGTATGTCTGAACTCGATGCATTAATGAAGGCATTTGGAGAATCCGGAGGTGACAGCGGTATCCTTGCCAATAAAGAGGTTGCTCATTTTGTCGTAAGCGGCCATTCAATATTGAGTATGCAATCAGTTGAAGGACTTGAAGTCAAGGCAAAGGAGACGCTGACAGGAATAAGCGCGTCAATAAGGGTCAGGGAAGGAACAAAAATTCAGAATCCTATACATTTATGTTTCGGAATTCTTCACAAAAAGGGAAATCAAAAGATCAAGATGGATATTAAGTTGGAAAAAAATGCCTCTGCAAATTTTATTGCTCACTGCATTTTCCCGAAAGCTGAAAAGGTAAAACATATCATGGATGCCATGGTTGATATTGGAGAAGATGCTGAGATGAGATATTCCGAAACTCATTATCATGGACTTTACGGAGGGATTGAGGTGATCCCAAAGGCTATTGTGAAGATCGCCAAAAATGGTAGATATTTCACAGATTTTACTCTCATCACAGGGAGGGTGGGAAAGCTCAGCATTGATTATTCAGTTGACGCCGGGGAGAATGCCGTTACTGAATTGACTGCGAAGATATTCGGACATGCCGATGATGATATCAGAATAAAAGAAGAGGTTCTCCTCCAGGGCGACAATGCAAGAGGCTTGATAAAAACAAGAGTTGCCATTGAGGATGAGGCAAAAGCAGAAATTACCGGTATTACCGAGGGGAATGCTGCCGGCGCTCGTGGTCACGTTGACTGTATGGAGATAGTCAAGGATAAAGCTGTTGCAAAGGCAATTCCTATCGTTAGTGTAACTAACCCCCTTGCAAAGGTAACCCACGAAGCAGCAATTGGGAGTGTTGATAAAAAGCAGCTTGAGACTTTAATGGCACACGGATTGACACCCGAAGAAGCTGTGGATGTGATTGTGAAAGGGATATTAAGGTAACTAACATATCTGAGTTTAATGAAGGGAGGATAATCATGGACAAAGAAAAAACGAAACTAAAACAGCTTGTGCTCAAGACTTATACCAACATCGCTTCGCAGGGCTCATGCTGCGCCATGCCTTCAAGTTGTTGTGCGCCTGAGATCAGCCCTATGAACCTTCGTGAAACAGGAAAGCTCATAGGATATTCAGATGAAGAACTGAAGGTTGGGCTTGGCGAGGCAAACCTCGGTCTTGGATGCGGGAATCCATTGGCAATAGCAGAACTGAAGGAAGGAGAGACAGTTCTCGATCTTGGGAGCGGCGCTGGATTTGACGCCTTCCTGTCAGCAATGAAAGTGGGGAAGAATGGACATGTCATCGGCGTGGATATGACTCTGGAAATGGTTGAAAAGGCAAAAGGAAATGCAACAAATCTTGGGTTCAAAAATGTTGAGTTCAGGCACGGAGACATTGAACATCTGCCTGCAGATAACAATTCAGTCGATGTGATCATATCCAACTGCGTAATCAATCTCTCTCCGAATAAACAAGCTGTTTTCCAGGAGGCATTCAGGGTGTTGAAGCCGGGAGGACGACTTGCGATTTCTGATATTCTCAAAAAAGGTGAATTCTCTGAATCTGTAAAACAAAATGAAAGCGCTTACAGCGGCTGAATCACCGGAGCGGTTCCCGTGGAGGAACTGAACAGGATGCTTGAAGCAGCCGGATTTGATAATATTACAATCAGGGATAAAGAAAAAAGTGATGAAATAATCAAAGGCTGGAATTTCGGAGAAGGGGTAGAGAATATGGTGTTTTCGGCATACGTGCAGGCAAGTAAACCGTAAAACCGGCACAATCATTAGCGTTGAGCCTAACTGAAAGGCAATTTCGTATGGAGAGTGATTCAAGTCCAAACGTACCGCAATACTTGTATTCTCTATTGCCAGTCATGCCTTCATTCCGTAAAATATCTTCTATATGAATATTGAAATACTCAAGGCTATCGGCAGAGAACTTTTGCAGCAAATACCTTCTGTAAAAAAATGGTCTAAAAACCCAGTAGGGATCGGCGCATCAGGCGATAAGACACATCAGATTGATAAGGCGGCAGAGGATATAATCCTCTCCGGGCTTCAGGATTCAGGAGAATCATTGACCATTATTTCTGAAGAGGCCGGGATCAAGAATATCAGGGGCGGTGGCAAGACAGTATTGATTGATCCTGTTGACGGCAGCAGAAATGCAGTCTCAGGGATTCCCTTTTATTGCACATCGATTGCGGTTGCAGATGGGAATACAGTAGGTGATATTGAACTCGCCTATATTGTGAACCTCATAAACGGTGATGAGTTCTGGGCTGAAAAAGGCAAAGGGGCGTTCCTGAATGGTGAAATGATAACTACACAGAAAGACGATATCTTTTATCTTGTCGCATATGAGGCTCAGACTCCTGATAAAGACATCCTTCATATCACCCCGCTTATTTCAGAATCCAGAAAGACCCGTTGTCTCGGTTCTACAGCCCTTGACCTTGCCTATCTCGCATCTGGTGCAATCAGTGTCTTTGCGAATCCATCACCTTCGCGAAGCTTTGACTTTGCCGGTGGCTGGTTATTGGTGAAGGAGGCAGGAGGCGTTTTTACAGATTTAAAAGGCAACCCCATCGATGCAATCGGGATCGGCCTGAAAAAATCCACACCTTTGCTCGTATCAGGGAATACGGAACTTCACGAGAGGGCGTTGAGACTGCTGAATAAATCCGCCCTCTAAGCAAGGATATCCACAGATATTTTCATAGATTATTCCCCCTGAATTGTGCCTGCCGGATCCTCATCTGCAATTTTTTCCTCCGGAGATTGGGGCATTGGGCTTTCAACAACCGGCTCAACAGGTTCAATGAAAATTTCTTTCGAATAGTAGTAACTGAGGATAATGGCAATCATCACCAGACCGAGATATGTCTGAAAGGCATAGGAAATCAATTGATAAGGGAAAGAGAGAATTGTGCCCACAACCGGTATCAATGTAAAAGGATAACCAACAAGGATCAGGAGAAAACTTGCGAGTAAATATCCTATGAAGAGTACAGCATAAAGCCAGAATCCATTCGGATATTTGACGAGAAACCTTACTGCCTCATTTATAGATTTAAAGGCGCCGGTCCCTTTAAAGAAGAGACTTGCAAACCCATAAAGTGTTAAGGACAGGATTCCAAGGATGAGCATGAGCGCGATTATTAATAAAATGAGGGCAAAGAAAGTGCTGAAGAAAAGTGCAAGGGTCGAATCCTTGCTCTGTGCAAATGATACGATCGCAGCTATACCGCCACCCAAAAGCCCGAGGAAAAAAGCAGCAACAATAAAGATAAGGCCAATGACAGATGTAAATCCGAGGAGGCGGAGGAAAAGCCTTTTTGCCTGGTCCAGAAACACCCGGATATTAAACTTCAGGGTTTTGTCTTCTATAGACCTCCCGATGACGCCTATAGAGCCTCCAAACAGATAGATGCCGAGAACTGCAACCACAAGAATATACAGGATAAAGCTCGCTATAATGATGAGTATAAGTCCCAGGTATTTCGATATGATATCGGACGGGCCTCTGAGCATCCTGAAGATATCTTTTGTGTCAGTAAGTGATGTAAGGTCAATGCCGAATATGATGAATGCTATTGCAAACGGTATCCCGACTATAATGAAGAAGCCGATACTGCTCATAAAAACCATGCCGACCTGTATCAGCACAAGCTGCCAGTTTTTGTTTATCAGTCTGAAGCCGTCTTTAATAGCCTCAATATATTTCATCTATCTCCTCAATAACAACCTCTTCGTAAACATCTTCAGGCAATTCCCTGATAAACCGTGAGGGTCTTAAGAAACCAAGACCACTCCATTCCTCTGATGCAAACGGATAACAGAGACAGAGATCATCCTTTGCCCTTGTTACAGCAACATAGAAGAGCCTTCTCTCCTCTTCCTCATACTCTGTCTGTAATGACCTGACCGAAGGGAACCTGCCATCATTCAGCCCAATAATGAAAACAGTATTCCACTCGAGCCCTTTTGCCTGATGCACTGTAGAAAGTATAACACATTCCCTATCCTCCTCCCCTTCCCCTGCCTCTCCGCCTGATACACTCTGAAGGCTTAATTCACTTACAAAGGTTTCAAGTGAGGTATATTTCAGAGCAAACCTCGTCATCTGCTCAATGTCTTGTATCCTCTCTTCTGCATTGGGATAATGGTTGTAGAGATAATCTTCATAGCCTTGCCTGAGTATGTGGTCTATAGCAGCAGAAGGCTGAAGAGGGGAATTGCCGTAATCCCTGTTTCTCAATATATCCAGAAGGGCAAGGAAGAGGGCAAAACCGTCCAGCGCCTTTTTGGGAACAAGCCTTCCCATCCCAGCAATGGCATCAAGAGGACTCTCTGATCTGCTGATCGAGTCCCAGAGTTTTGCTGCAGTGATATTGCCGATGCCCGGTATCAATTTGACTGTCCTTTTCCAGCTCAGCTCATCTAAAGGGTTTATCACAACCCTCAGGAATGAGAGGATATCCTTGATATGTGCCTGTTCAAAAAACTTCAGGCCAGACCTTACCTCAAAAGGGATACCCCTACGCTGAAGTTCCATCTGGAGTTCCATTGACTGGTAATGTGAACGGTAAAGTACCGCTATGTCATTTAAGGTTGTCCCCTCGGCATTAATATCGAGTATTTTCTGTGCAACAAAATCAGCCTGCTGGAATATATCCCTGAGCGGTACAAGACCGGGCATATTACCAGGGTCTTTTACAGAATTAAGCTCTTTATGGAACTGTCTGACATTATGAATGATGCTTTTGTTCGCAAGACGGAGGATTTCGGGTGTGGATCTGTAATTCGTAGTTAAATTGAATATGGTCACATTGGGGTATCGTTCCGGAAATTTCAGGATGTTTTCGAAATCTGCCCCCCTGAAAGAATAGATTGACTGGGCATCGTCACCGACCACCATCAGGTTTCTGTTCGTATGTGATAAGAGGTCAACGATCTCTGCCTGCAGTTTATTCGTATCCTGATATTCATCAACGAGGATATGCATGAACTTTGCAGAATAGTCCTCCCGTATATTCGCATGCTCAAGGAGTAAACTTTTCCAGTTTGTAAGCAGGTCATCGAAATCCATCAGATTCAGAGTATGCTTCTTTTTATCATAGAGGGTAATCACCTGTCCTATTTCATCTATTACATTATTGAAATGCGGGAAACAGAAAGGAACGATCTCTTCGATGCTGCTCTCCTTGTTTTTCGTCAGGCTGTACATATCGCACAGCACAGATCCTTTCGGGAGCACACCCTCTCTCTTTTTTATCTCTCCAAGGCATATATCAAACAGGTCTTTTGAGTCTTCCCGGTCAAGGATGGAAAACCCTTGCTTATATCCGACGAGCAGGCAGTGCCGCCGCAAGATCATATTTCCTATATGATGGAATGTGCCTCCCATCAGTCCCCGGATATTTCTCCCTATCAATAAATCCACCCTCCTCATCATTTCCTTTGCTGCTTTATTGGTAAAGGTGAGGAGCAGGATGTTTTCAGGTCTGATCCCTGTCTCTATGAGCCGTGCGACACGATATGTAACCGTCCTCGTCTTCCCGGTGCCTGCACCTGCAAGAACGAGCATAGGACCATCGCGGTGCATAACTACCGCATACTGCTCTTTATTGAGTTCCTTTTCGTAACTGAGTTTAAGGCCTGAAGATTCTCTGCGGAGAAAGTATTTTTTCATATTTATTTTTTTTAATTAAGTAATCTCCCCTCACCCCTCTTTAAAAAAGAGGGGAATATTTGTAAATCCCACTTTTTTAAAGGGGGATAGAGGGGGATTACTAATTTAATTATTCTCATTTCAACCTCATAGCAATATGTCTTGCGAGGTCTGCCAGAGTCTCATCACGGGCGCCGAAAACTATATAGTTATCCCATTCCTTCAGGCGGCTGAAGATTAATCTCCGCTCGTGCAAAACCTCTGCTGATCTTCCTGCTGCCTGAATCTCTTTCACCAAGTCTTCGCTCGAAATATCTTTCCGGGCTGAGCCACCGGCATAGAATATAGGCAATAAAATGAGATGGTCTTCCTCCCGCAGGTGCCTGATGAATGCTTCAATATATCCCTGCTTCATCAAACGTACAGGCCCAAACCCATGCGGCTGGAAGATATAACAGATCCTATGGCAGATTCTCTTTACGGTTTCCATCAGCGATTCTATCTTATGCGGGTTATGGGCGTAATCATCTATCACAAGGTTTTTCCCGCTGTTAAGGTAAACATCAAAACGCCGTTCAATCCCTGAAAATTCAGGAAGTACATCTGCTATATCCCTGAGAGGAATCCCCATTTCTGAAAGCAGGGCCATACACGATAATGCATTGTAAAGATTGTATTCCCCTGGAAGCGATAGCCTGAATTTTATGTCATGAAGTTTAAAATTTGTGCTGAACGGCTGATATTCTATCGCCTGAGCCTGGTATTCAGACGATGTATGTATAGAAAACCGTACCGGATTATCAAACCGGCATTTATGTAGATTGCTGTCATCCCCTCCGGTAACCAGCGCTTCCCTTGTATTCCTGCCAAGGGTCTCAAACATCTCAGCAGTCTTTTCGACTGAGTTATGATCAAGACTCAGATTGGCAATAATGGAATAAGAAGGTTGGTAAGAGACAATCGAACCGTCGGATTCACATGCTTCTATAACCAGGAGGTCCGAACTGCCCGAAAGAGAATTACCAGGATTGCTTGTAGTCCTGAATTGTTTTACCCTGCCGCCTCCTATGAAATTCGGCTCCAGGCCAAGTTTATCCATCAGAAACGCGAGCATGCCTGCCATGGTTGATTTTCCGCTTGTTCCGGCAACAGCGACTGTCCTGAATTCCGATACTATCTCAGACAGATACCGGGGACGTGTTTTTATCGGGATATTGAGTTGTTTTGCCTTTATTACCTCTGGTTGATCATCCTCTACCGCTGTACTGAAAACAACAAAATCATATGATGCATTAATCCCTGAACCGTCCTGCGGGACGATTTTAATGCCTTTGGCCTTCATGATCTTGCATATCGGATTATCAGGAGACGTATCGAATGAGCGGTCTGAACCTGCAATAATATGCCCGCGGTCTGCCATGAACCCTGCTATTGCTGACATACCGCTGCCGCCGATACCCGAAAAGAATATTCTGGACATATGAATTTTTATTTTAAGACAAATGAAAAGCAAAGAGCAAAGACCCAGTTCTATGAAAAGCTGTTTTCATATTTTGGTATAATGCCATGAAGATAGTTAGTAGATGTTTTATTAGAAAAGACAAGGAGTGCATATAAATGGCTCAAATCAAAAAAGAAGTAAAGAAAGTCTTGAGAGACTATCTTATCAAAGTTCAAAGAGATATCCCTGTTGATTTAGCGATATTATACGGCTCACAGGCAAAAGGGCAAGCTCGGCCTCACAGTGATATTGATATCGCAGTTTTTTCTCATAAATTTAAAAATAAATCGCACTATACTGCGCAGG
>JBAQLU010000070.1:0-75168 GCA_049302065.1 Thermodesulfovibrionales bacterium | reverse complement strand
ACTGGATGATGTTGAAGATCTGCTGTGTTCATCTCTTGTGACACTTGAACAGCAGCCTAATATCGTTCGTTCTTTAACTTCTTTTGACTGGTTTAATACTCTACATTTGTCGTCAAATTAGTATAAGACGCCGGAGCAATATACAGGGAAAACGGTCATACTCGGCGGAACTATTATCAGCGCTAAAAACACAGATCAGGGTACATATGTTGAAGTGCTCCAGAAACCATTAGATTATCGTGGACGACCTGAAGATACAGACATCTCATATGGAAGGTTTATTATTTACCATCAGGAATACCTCGATGCTGCCATCTATTCGACAGGTAAAGATATAACTGCAGCAGGGACTGTATTAGGGACTATGCTCCGTCCGCTCGGAGAGATACAATATCCCTATCTCCTCATCATAGATAGAGAGATACACCTCTTCGGACTGCGAATCTTTCTGCCCATACAATTTTCCATAGGCACTTTTTCAACCTTTTAACGGCGGTATTATTCAGGCGCTATTTAACATTTTTTTCGAAGCCCGCTGATCGCTATAGCCGCCAAATTCATCAAATGCGCCGACCGAAAAATTAGATCGGACTGTATCATTTAATTCATAATCTTTTGGATGATAGTGGCGGACACAGTATTTTTCTCAATTTCATCCCTCGATAAAATCCGGATTCCGCCGTAAATTCTGTTCCGATAAATCTCCACAGGATATAAATTCTCAAAAAATTTATGAACAATATGCGTTAAGCGTTAATGTATCACCCTTATCACATCAACCCCCTCAAATGTGGTTGTTCCAACAGTTCCTGTTACCAGAACCTGGACATTGTCTCCGCTTGGGAGAAGATTTATCACATCATTCCTCTTGAACTTCACCATAAGATCCTTTATGCCGTCCTTATCATAATCCCCTATGCTGTACGGCCATGTCTCGGCAGGGATTATGCCATTCAGACGAATGGAGGATATCACGATATCATTTACGTTATACCCTGTCGAAGACCCGCCGAGGCGGGGAAGTTCAATATAAACCGTTACCCAGTTGCCTTTGCTCTTTTGATTCAGCGTATTAGGATCAAAATCTATTGTCGCAGTTATATTGGTTACCGGCAGGTGGATCGAGAATGTTGCCATATCCATCCAGGCGCCATATCGGTCTCCGTCGTAGGCCCTTGCACGCCAGTTATATGTGGTATTGTCAGTAAGGGGCGTGCTTAATGTTACTGATGTAATGCCTGAAATGTCTTGAGGGATTCCGGATATTGATTTAATCAATGTTCCGTTTGAATATATCTCAAAGTCATAAGTAAGAGTATCACTGTCAGGGTCTATGGCATTATAGACTGAGAGTGTTGGATTGAGTGTATCAAGGCTGCTTCCATTAGCAGGCAAATGAAGTGATGGAGCGCTTGGCGCATCATTGGCAGTGTTTACCATAAAAGAGGCCAATGGCATCCAGCCGCTATAAAGTTCTCCATCATATGCCCTTGCCCTCCAGTAATAGGTATTGTTTTCTGTCAGGTTAATTGGAACTGTCCATGAGGTAATCTGAGGGGTTTCCTGAATACCTGTTATGTTGGTTACAAGAGTTGTCATGGATAGATCTCCATAGACCTCAAATTCGTATGTCAGGACGTCTCTGTCTATGTCTGATGAGTTATGTACTGAAAGTATCGGGTTAAATGTATTTACTCCGCTTCCATCTGAAGGGTTTGCAAGGACAGGTGTTGTCGGCACATCATTAGTGGTATTCACAAAGAAGCTTACAATGTCTGACCATTGGCTTTCAGCAAGTCCGTCGCTTGCCTTTGCACGGATATAGTAATATGTATTGTCATTCAGTCCTTCTATGTGCCATGAGGTTGTCGGTATATTGCCTGACCTTATGATGTTTAGAGAGTCGAATGTGTTTACTGTATCTATCTCAAATATGTATGAAATGGTAGTAGAGTCAGGGTCTTCACTGTTTGATACTATAATATCTGTATCCAGGGTCGTTATCTCTGTGTTGTTTAAGGGATAAAGGATTGATGGTGTTGTTGGTGCATCGTTGGCTGTGTTGACAAAGAACCTTGCAGTAGTCATCCACGGGCCTTCTATAAGCCAGTCGTCAGCCTGTGCCCTCCAGTAATAATAGGTGTTTTCCTGAAGGATTAAGGGCTCCTGTCCTGAGCCTGTCGAAGGATGCCATGAGGTAGTTCCTGCGCCTTCAAATATACCTATCTGAGATGCCGCTATCTGTGTAAAGTTTGAATCCAGCGCAAGCTCAAAGTTATATGTAAGGTTGCTGCTGTCAGGGTCAGAGGCGTTGTTGACAATCAGGATTGGTGTCAATGTGTCTACTTCTGAATTGTCAGCAGGGCTTGACAGTGTCGGGGCTGTTGGAGGTTCATTAGTTAGATTAACCCTGAATGTAGCAGGAAGCATCCATTCTCCGTAAAGCCTTCCGTCATATGCCCTTGCCCTCCAGTAATAGATTGAGTTTTCCTGTAGTTCCAAAGGCACTTGTCCTGAGCTTGTCGAAGGAAGCCAAGAGGTTATGTTTTCTCCTTCAGGTATCATCCCTGATGAGGTGAGGAGGTTTGTGAGATTACTGTCAGTATAGAGTTCGAACTCATAAGTAAGTTTGTCATCATTCGGGTCAGAGGCATTATTGACTGATAATAGAGGAGTAAGGGTTTCAATATCTTCTCCGTGTTCCGGTAAATTGAGCGATGGCGCTGACGGCGCTCCTTCCACCCTGAAGTATGTACCGGCAAGTGTCTCTTCCACTCCGGAGACGCCCGCCCTTAATATGACAAGATAGTCCTTTGCGCTATAGTTGTTTGTGTTCAGAGTTCGGGTATTTGTATATGTTGCGCCCATTTGCAAAGAAGTCTGGTCGGTTAAGGTGTCGTATGCCGTCAGTTCTACTACATGAACGGTTAGAATGGATATGTCTATTTGCTGAAGGTCTATGTTTCCGACATTGGTTATGCTGTATGTTATTGCTACAGGTTCACCCTGTAAAAGACTTTGTTTGTCAACCGATATCTGCCCTTTAAGAAGTTTTGAAGGCTTTATTGCATCAGTTATTGTGAGAATTTTAGAACTTGTAGATAAAACAGTACCGGAAGAATCTTTTACCTCAAGGGTTACAGGATAAACTCCCGGAGGATTTGTTGATGTGTTCCAGTAGGTCCTGGATTCAGTAAGCTGGCCTGGCATGAGAATTGGGATAACATTTGTTTCTGTGTAAAGGACAGTTCCTTGATTGTTTGCGATAGTTATCTTTGCGCTGAGGTTTTCAAAAATGTAATTGGTACTTGCGCTCTGTATGGTGGATGTGAGGGTTACAGTTTCATTCGGGAAATAGGAGATTTTGTCGGTTGTTACCTTTGAGAATATGGTTATCAATGGGTTTATGGTTATCGGCGTATCCGCCCTTGCGATTATGTTCCCATTTTCTACAAAATGGCTGTAAACCCTGTAATTCCCTGAAAGTGTCTGGCCTGTATTCCATGTGTAATTTAATGGTTTATTCTCATCCGGGCTTAAGGTTAATGCTTCATTGTTTGTAATGATAGAAACTACGTTGTTGTTCAGGTCTATGATTTTGACTACAAGTATACCTGAGCGGTCAGAGTTTATAAGATTCCCAATGCTTACAGCTATCTGTACATCCTCATCAGCAGTATACAGAGCTTTATCAGTGGAGACGCTTAAACTAAGGTTTGATGAGCCTATAATAATAGAATTCCATGCAGAATTGTTCGTCTCGTTTGTTTCATCTATTAGATTATTCGGGTCTACTGTTATATAGAAGCTGTGATTCCCTGTTTGGCCGATTGTATCGAGACTGAAACTCAAGGCAAATGTTCCACCAAAGGTGATAATCTGTTGAATGGTCTTTTGAGAAAAAAGTATCCCTCCTGATAATGGATTCCCATCATAAAGATATACTTCGATATCGCTGGTATCCGTTCCAAAGTTATGGATAGATGCATTCAGTGTAAGAGGGTCTCCTTCCTTTGGATTAAGACTTGAAAATGTTATATCAGAGGATGTTATGGCTAAGTCAGGTTTTGACGGAGGTGAAACATCTATTGGTATTAGTGTTGAGTTATTGTTTTCATTTGATTCCTGTATGAGATTTTGAGGGTCTACTATTACATGGATATAGTTCCTTCCTGACTGTCCGAAGGTGTTCCACGGCATCTCTGCAAGGGCGGTTGCGCCTGAATCAATAAAGGATTTTGTCACTGAGCTGATAAGTGTACCGCCACTCTGCGGGTCTCCATCATAAAATGAGATATTCACATTCTGCGCGCCGAGTTCCCCGATGTTATGGATGATAGCTGAGATCACCGCAGGCTGGCCCTCTGTGGAGTTCGCCGAGACTATGGCTATGTCCGATGCGGTTATCTCCAGATCCGGCAATTTCTGAGGCGTTGGAGGAGGCTGGATGACGAGGAAGTTGAAAGTCGCCGAGTCGGTGTTATTATTTGTCCGGCATTCGTGGAGTTTGTGATCCTTATCGGCTACTACATAAATAGTCTGCTGGCCTGAAGACGGATTGTTCCATGTGATCGAAACATCCTGGAACTCACCCGGGTTGATGGTCTTTGAGGTCTGCACTGTGCCGATGAGAACTCCCCCAGCCTGAGGGTCGCCCTTAAAGAATGCAACGTCGACTGCCGATATCTGGCTTGCGGCACCTCCATTACCGATCCTGGCTGAAAGGATGACGGATGAAGGGTAGTTAGTCTGGTCTGCCGATATCGAAGATGTCGTCACGTCGGCCGTGGCAAGTGCCTGGTCGAGGAGCATCGAGTTGCACCGGTAAGTGTTATACGTATCCCAGTTGTTCCTCTCGTATCTCGGGATCGTACCGTCATCATTTACATTGGTTATGTGGTATGTGTATTGGTTCCAAATTTTCCTTGTGTTTACCCAGTTGTTGTTTGCGTCGCCGAATACATGAATGCCTTGTTGGGTTCCGTAGAAGCAATTATTGTTGGCAACGGCCACAATCTCCGCTTTATTATTGCCGTCGACATCGGCGACAAGGACGTATTCGTACCACGTGCATGAACTCATCGGGGTCTCAAAGAGGATTTGGCCGTCTGTGCCCCGGTAGACGCGAAGTTTATGTTCGTCCCTGTACACAACCTCCGCTTTGCCGTCTCCATCGAAGTCGAAGACCGAAGAACCGGTGACGTTTGAACTGTAGTCACTTGTAACGCTTTGCCACAGGACTATTCCGTCCGATTTGAAAACTACATACCTTCCTGCTCCTGCTACGCCTATTTCAGGCTTCCCATCCCCGTCGTAGTCTGCAATGGTAGGTGCTCCGCCGTTTCCGCCGCCCGGAATGCTCTTCGGGCCCCAAATGATTTTGCCCGTATGATCGAGAAGCCACACCCATCCTCCGCCGACCACTACGATTTCCGGGTAGGGATCGCCATCAAAATTTCCCACGGCGTCTCTTCCATCAGAGACAACTGTATTACGCCATAAGATATTTCCATTACTGTCGTACGCGGTATTACCAGCAATAACTTCGGGCTTTCCGTCCAGGTTTATATCAGCAGCAAGGGAGAGCATCGTACCACTCCCGCCGGTTCCCGTCCAGAGGAGTTTGCCAGTGCTGTCAAGTACCTGCCGCCCTATCACGATCTCAGGTTTGCCGTCCCCGTTGAGGTCGGCCAGGCTCGGGGCTCCTCCATTCATGTATTCAAGATTTGGACTGCGCCATTTGAAGTTGCCGTTATGATCAAACACTATCAATCGGTATCCGGAATTGTCACAGGCAACGATCTCCGGTAGTCCGTCCAGATCTATGTCGCCGACTGCGACCGAACATACCGGGTTGAGGTAGAGGTTCGGATCGGTGACCGTGAATATCTCCGTCCCCGTACGGCCGTCGAGTGCACGGAGAACACCACTAAAGACCCAAGAACCGCCCGTGTAGTTGGTCGAACCGAAGATGACATCCGGTACCCCGTCCTGGTTTATGTCACTGATGGCAGGCGTCATCATTACATTGAGCCATGTCGGCAGTACCGAGCTGTGCGTCCATGACCATTTCTCGACCGGGTTGAACGTGCCCACCGGCGGTATGTATTCGCACTGCTGCCCCGTACTCCGCGTGTTGTTTGTCTCATCAAGCTCTACTATTGAGTTAGTGCTGTCTGCTATTACATAGATGATATTGTCCCTGAAGAGAATAGTGCCTGAAACAGGTATAACTACCGTGTCAGTTGCCCCTCCGGCAAGGCTGTTTGCATAGGTAAGAGAGCCAATGATATTGTCTGTATCCGGATCGAGTGCCTTATTGCCGTTCTTATCCTCAAAGGCGGTTATCTCAAACGGAACGTTTGTCGGCTGGTTGCCCTTGTTCTGGATAATCACGTTGATCGACCCTGTGACTTTCAGGGTCTGTGTATCCGTGATTAAATTGGTCGTGTCAATTGAGGTACTCGTCAGGTCGACTCCTTGAGGCCCCGTGATGAGAAGAGGCATATGTGTCATATTATTCTGTTCGTTAAGTTCGGGTATCTCGTTGAAGGGGTCTGCATTTGCATAAATTTCGTATGTGCCCGCAAATCCTCCGGTATTCCAGGATATCTGGGCTGTTGCGGAGCTCCCTTTTGCTATAAAAGGAATCGTCTGGCTGCCTAGTATCAGTGTCCCTCCGACATTCGGGTCTCCAAGACTGAATTCCACAAAAACGTCGTTCGCGTCGGCACTGCCTGTATTCCTTACATTTGCCGTTAGGGTCAATATGTCCCCTTCGTTCGGGTTAAGAGGGACAATGTTCAGATCTGCAACCGTCATTGCCAGGTCAGGGCCGGTCCTGGCAGCCACTTTGATCGTCTGGTAGACTTCGTTATTCACCTCTGACAGCTCTGGAACAGAATTCAGTGGGTCAACTTTGACGTAGATATTGTTGTTCCCGACGTGGCCTGTAGTATCCCAGGTTGTAGTCACTACCGAACTTGATCTCGCCTGTATTGTTGATATGGTCGTGTCCGGACCTATCTGAGTCCCTCCGGTATCAGGGTCCCCAAGATAAAAACGCATGAGGACATTCGTTGCCGCTGCATCACCCTGGTTATGGAGGATCGCGTTTATCGTTACCATATTGCCTTCGGTCGGGTACATTGGAGTAAAGGTAATATCCGAGTTGTTTATGACAAGGTCTATATTTCCGCCGAACTGAAGAGACTTCATCGCCGTATTATTGGTTTTGCTGGTTTCGATGATGGAATTAGACCTGTCCACAATAACGTATATGTTGTGATTGCCTGCCACCAAGTTCGCCGTTATGTTCAAGGTAAACGAACTCCCTCCGCCTATCAACGGGACAGTCGTATTGTAAATTCTTGCGCCTACCGCGGCTGGGTCTCCGTCGTAGATATCAATTGGCACGTTGCTCGCCGCCGCCTCCCCGAGATTCCTTATTGTTGCGGTAATAGTCACGGGGTCTCCGGGCATCGGAGCAGCCGGGGTGAAGATAATGTCAGGCGAGGTTATGCTCAAATCGGGCAAGCTTGCAACAGTAAGATTCGCACTGGCGGTATTATCTGATTTTGTTTGTTCTTCTATCGCGTTCAAAGGATCGATTAGTACGAATATTTTGTGGGCTCCAGGAGCGGTGACGGTCCAGTCCAAGCTTAGCGACAAAGCGCCATTTGCTGCTATCGACGGAATAGTTGCGTCCACGATAGCAAGACCACCACTTGACGGGTTTCCGTCAAAGAATTGAATGAATACGTTGTTTGCGGAGGTAAAGCCCGCGTTATGAATTATCGCCGTGATTGTTACCGTGTCGCCGACCTTGGGCGCGGGATTTGAAAATGTTATGTCACCGGATGTGATCGAGAGGTTTATGGCTGTAGGCGGAGGCGGTGATGTCCGCAAATTCGGGTTGAAGAACAGGGTCGACCCTGCGGAAACTGACCCCGTGCCCCCAACCGGATAGTATCCGCTCATCGATACAGTCAAGGTCACGGTACCCGGCGGGACGTTTGTAAAACTGAATGTTCCATCGCTTTCCGATAAGGTGCTTCCGTTATATGACCCCGTAACCGTAATGGTAGCGCCCGACAAAGGCTGGCCGCTTGATGCATCTTTGACTGCGCCTTTGATTGTGCCCGTTGTCGGGTTTGCGGAAATCGAAATGGTACCGAGATTAAGTGTTGAACCGCCAACGATGTTGACGGTCAATGTCGAAACAGCATAGCCCGTTAACGAAAGCATAATTTTCTGGCTGCCTGCAGGGATATCCGTCAAGGTGAAACTCCCCGTTGAATCGGAGAGCGTATTGATGCTGGCGTTGCTTTGAAGAATTACGGAGACACCAGATAAAGGCTGGTTCGTGGAAGCATCTGAAATAACGGCGGTGGCCGAGCCGCTCGTGGGCTGGGGAGGAGGACTTATGTTCAGGCTCATAGCCCTTAGGGCAAGGGCGGTGGAATAAGGGTCCTCGTCCCATGAGCCGTCGGGAAGTTGGGTTGATGTGAGATAATTTATAGCATTCCCCAAAACCGTCGCATCGGTAGAAACTCCAACAAGTGCCAGATAGGCATAAGCCGTTTCAAAGACAGTCGAAGAGGATTCTGAGCCTATCGAAGAACCAAAGCCTCCATCTGTATTCTGATGAGCTATCAGATAGCTTATTGCCTTGTTGATTGCAGTTGCAATAGATGTTGTCCTCGGAAATTGCTGAAGGGTTGATGAAAATAAAGCAGTCATATAAACATTGCTTTCATCCACCTCACATCCTGAACATGGCGAAGGATAAACCCCCCATCCGCCGTCTGTGTTCTGAGTCGAAAGCAGATAATCAATTCCGGATTGGATGACTGTTTGGTCTGAATAATTTGCTGCTTTTAAAGCCTGAATCGCAAGGGCGGTTCGGTAATTGCTGCTTTCAAAACTCAGGTAGCCTCCCCAGCCACTATCAATGTTTTTATATGAAGTCAGCATCGTGATATCTGTTGTCAGGTCCACTCCTGAATTTGCCATAATTTGAATCTTTTTCGCCAAATAAGCCGTGTCTTTAACTTCCTGGCTCAGTATCCATGGAATTCCATTCTGATAAACAGGAGTAATTGTAAGCCCAAGCTGGTTTAATGTAAGAAGCACTTCAACGGTCGAGAAATATTCAGTGCTGATCGAATCAGGAGTATTACCCCAACTACCAGTCTGCGATTGAGCATTACCGAGATAAACCAACCCGTTATCAATTTGAGAAGATTGAGGATAGGCTTCAGATGCTAATAATAAAAAGAAGGGAAGCAAAAAAATTATTGTGATTGAACGAGATAAATCCCTAACAGTCCGCATCATCAGGCCCCATTTATTTATGGTCGAACTGAAACTTACACACAAATTTTCGCCAAACTCATTCCGTCTCTTAAGACCTGCTTCCACGTAATGCCCCATGTTGAAAGTCACCATTTCACTCTCACATATTTTTTATTAGTTTGCATTTGATTGTGTGTTGTTTCCCAGCAATTTCATTTATTCCTGTTCCAAATGGTTCACAGTTCAACAAATTAAACTTACTATATTTCAACCCGCTTCTCACTCTAATCGAAACACCGTAGTCTTTATTTTCCAATGCCTGGTAAAAGTCTTCAGGAATCTTCATGCCCTCAACTTTTACAACTCCTTCGTTATCTAACTCCCTTTTAAAGTAATCAAGTGGAAGACCCACGTCTTTGCTACCCGTTAACCTTGAATCCTTTCGTGGAGTACCTAAAAGCCCCACCTCTACTATTATCGTTTCTTTTCTTGCCCGTAGCTCTTTCTCCGCCCTTTCGTCCAGATCAACTTTTATTTCAAATGACGGTACACCGACATAATTCTCCTGGTCATCTCTAAGCAGTTTGCATTTGATTGTGTGTTGTTTTCCAGCAAGTCGACTTATTACGCTACCAAACGGCTCACAGTTCAATAAATTAAACTTACTAGATTTCCACCCGCTTCTTACACTAACCGAAACATTGTAATCTTTATTCTCCAACGCCTTGTAATAGTATTCAGGAATCTTCATATCCTCAAATTTTACAACTCCTTCACCACTTATCTCCTTTCTAAAGGAGCCAAGAACAAGTCCAAGGGCTTTGTTATTTTCCTTTATCCATGAACCCTTTCTTGGCGTACCCGATATATACGCCTCTACTATTATTGTTTCTTTTCTTGCCCGTAGCTCTTTCTCCGCCTTTTCGTCCAGGTCAACTTTTATCTCAAATAACGGTACATTCACTTGGCAGCCAATTAACATTATTATCGTAATTACCATGCCTGCAATTTTTGTTTTCATTTAAATTTCCCCCCAAACTCATTAAAGCCGTTTATTCTATTTCTCATGGCACAGGCCTGCATATTTGGTCCGAATGGCCATTCTCTAAATATTTTTCGGTTAGATCATTTAGATTTTTCTCATTGCGCGTCCGTCTAACACTTGAGTCTTTGCAAATAGGAACGTACCCATAGGCAGTAGCATAGGGTCTGCACTGATCCGGCAAGTCAAATGGTATTCCCCATAGACGCCACAAACAAGGTCCTCCGGCGGCTGACCATGAATAATCAATATTTTCGTCAATTATGTTTGCATGGTGATACACACCGTCTCGGAGATTGGAAAATAATATATCTGCGCCAAGCCTATCATCATATGGATGCCACCAGTTCTTTGTTGTGCAAATTTGTGATAATTGCTCACGTGATGGTCTTATGTAGGTTCCGTCAGGATTCGTCCCCCAAATTCCCGGACCATACGCTACGGTATAGAGATAATGAATAAATCCTGAACAGTCAAATCCGCATATAGGGTCAGGGTAACCTTCAGCCCCATAAACATAAGGGTAGCCTTCCAAACTCTTGGCCAGTTCAACAATAGCTTTTCTTGTGAATATCGTCTGAAATGCGCTCCAGTCATAAGGGTTACTTGCGGCTCTTCCACCTGCAAGACCACCGGATATCATGCAGGCGTTTCCTCCGGTGACAGGGTCGATGACGATATATCCAACGCCATTGAAGCCGTTATAGAGGATGTTTGCCTTGGAAACTATCACTTTTTTACCAGCATTCACTGCATTTCTCACATCTTGTTTCACTTCTTCGTATACTTCCAAAGAGGGCATGATTGCATTTATATTTCCGCTGTCGATATTGTATATCTGCATATTTTGTAACTTTGCCTGTTTAAGTAAAACAGTTGCAGATACCCCAGGCGTTCCAGATAATATCTGGAAAACCCTGCTTTCCCAATCGGAACTCCCAATGCCTGTAACAATCATGAAGTCCTTTTCTCTTGACCGATTTCCGTCAAGAGCGGACACGGAAAAGAGATTCCTGTCGGCATCTATGCTTATCCCGCCTTTTACAATTCTTAATGGCACACCGAATATCCATTCCGGTTCAGCTTCAGCAGTAATCCTCGCTCTGCCGGCCTTCCTTAAGGCGGCAAGCTGGAAGTTCTTTGCGATAATCTTCTCGTCAAAACTCAACCGGTGAAAATACATAACCCCGATGCTGTATAAAAACGTTCCTACAAGATCATCAGGTACCGTACCTGTGCCGTAAGAGGCAAATACTTTCTTCGAGAGCACAGCCATTTTGTCGGCGACGTAGCTGACTTCAGTGCTGTTACTCACCATTGTTATCGCAATGTAATCGCCAACGGTAATAATGTCTCTTTCAATATTATTGCGAGAAAGGTCAACATTTTGGACCATAAGTTCAATCTGCGTACCCAATCCTACCGGGTTGCCTGTAATAACCGCGCTACCGTCCACCTTTAAAACCGGCCTCATCTCCAATAGATAAGCTGGAACTGAAAAGATATTATTTCCGTATAATTGAAGTAGCGCGTGATCTTTATCAGAGGCAGGGATAAAGGACAGAGTTATCTCCTTCCAGGCAATATCGGCTACCTTTGAGGAAAATTGCAAAAGATACCCTGTATCATCAACCGGCATCAGAGAGATATTTACTTTAGGTCTGTAGGCATCCGGCACTACGGAGTTAATCCATCCCTTTGTGACCATCCTGTAAGGCAAGGTTTCAAACAAGATCTCGAAATCTTGGCTTTCAATGAGTTTAGAAGTCTCAATTCTGTCAGAGCCGAAAATATCCCATGTCCATAAATCAGCGTACTTGTTCTCATATATGTCAAAGAACCTCTTGAAATAAAACTGAGAAGGACTATAAACAGTTTCGGGATTTATGCCATTTGAGTATATATAATCATGAATATACTGCTCCCCGCCAATCGCCATATCCGCATAAAAATCTATGCCTGGCTTATACGTATATTGCTTAAAACTTGCATCAAGAGTTATCCACGTATCGCCCTGTTTATGGATCGCTCCCAGTGATGGTATCATATCAATCCAAGCCTCGACCCAAGCATGTTCAAGCTGCGCACTGATTATTTTTCCGCCAGAAGTAATACCTTTAAGCGGTATGCCTCCGGATGCGATAAATGTCAATGCGGAATTAGTGTCTGTAAACCCTCCAACCCAATTCTTCACCTTCTCGATTGGAAGTTCAATGGTTCCATAAACATATCTGGCATGGATGCCTGAACTTCTGAGGAGGGCTATAAGCAACGAGGCAGTATCGAAAGCGTTACATTGTTTTGTTTGTAGGCACATGTCGGCCCCCTGAATTGAGCCATATGTTGGAACAAATTCAATGTTGTTACGAACCCAGTTATATATTTTTACAGGATTATGGTTTAACTCTGTAGCCTTTGCCTGTATTGCAGGTGTGAATTTGACTTCAATCGTCTCTGCCAAATCAGCAGATGTTGGAGGATCGGCAAGAGCCAGTAAGACAGGGGGCTGGGATTGGGTGTCAGAGATCGGAGAATTCAAAAGGCCATTCAGCGATCCGGCAGAGGCAACGAGGATAGGGTTATTATTTAGTAGTCCCCCCTCGCCCCCCTTTAAAAAAGTGGGGAACTTTTCTGAGGCACTCCCTCCCGTGAAATCCCCCTTTAGTAAAGGGGGACTGAGGGGGATTTGTGCTGTTTGTTCTGTCTTGAATTGCTCCGGGCTTGTCCTCGGCTCTATAAAAATGGGATCTGCTGTCCTGTGTGGAAGTTTGTTCGGATCAAGCGGGACATGCTTACTCGGCGCTTTGACCTTCTCAAGATGTGCCTTTGCCCTGCTGATTGCAGCATCCGCCTCTGTTTTTGTCTTGGACTTATCTATTGCGTCAAGATTATCGTTTAACTCTTTGAGATTGTCTTCATAATGCTTGACAAAATTGCGATGTCTATCGAGTATTTCTTGCGGAAGATTTTTCTCTTTTAAGAATTCCTCCGTGTCATTAAATTGCTTTTTGATCTCGACATCAAGACTCTCGATCGTCGTTTTCTTGCCTTTAAGTTTGTTCTTCTTTGTGTCCGTGTCAGTAGAGGTGTCACTAACGATTTGAGTTATATCCTCAATTGTCTTCTGGAATTTCTCTTCGGGCTTTTGTGTTTTTGGCTGTGTTTGAGATGAAGACTGACTGGTTAGTTGTTTGCTGCTTCCTGCCGACTGCTTATTGTCCGCAGCCGCAAATGCGACAATGTTAAAAATTCCTCCGAACGTCCAACAGAAAAAGAATAATACGGTGAGTGAGATAATTCTTATTGCAGGTTTATATCTGAAGTCCATTGGTTTCCTCCAAGCCTACAGATTCAGTAACCATTTCAAAATGTCCTTCACGCATCCACCAGAAAGATTGATGCATTTAATAAAAAAAAGCAACTACCACTTTTAGTAGGGGTCTATCACTTAGAATCTTCCATAATACATTACTTTGTCACCATGACTGCATCTTGAATATGT
Source organism: Thermodesulfovibrionales bacterium (assembly GCA_049302065.1). Classification (GTDB taxonomy): domain Bacteria; phylum Nitrospirota; class Thermodesulfovibrionia; order Thermodesulfovibrionales; family SM23-35; genus VGWX01. The sequence continues at coordinate 61,327 of JBAQLU010000070.1, read as the reverse complement.
CATAGAATGTTCTACCATAAACGAAAATAAAAGTCTGTCATAGAAACTATGATTTTTTTGTAATAATTTTGAAAGTTTCTTGTAGTCATTTTTACTACAAATCAGTTCGTCAATGACATTCAAAGGGTCTATTTTGATGAAGATCGTTTTTGAGGATGCGTTGGGGATGGTGTAGGTAATGCTTGTTTGAGAACTTCCAAATGTTCCGATAGCTGTGATCGTTCTTTCTTCAATTAAAGCACCACCGGCATTCGGGTCTCCGTCATAAAACTGAACGGTTATATATCCTGAGCCTGTCGAATATAGGAGCATATAGGGACATCCTATAGTGCCTCCTGTCAAGATATAAAATCATTTTGAGGATTTTCTTAATTATCAATAAGATTATTTTTCAGCATTTATGGAAAAAAGTCTCCTTCTACGCGTCCATGCGGACGAAGATATCTTTCTTCGACGTTCTCTCTCACTCCAATCGAACTTGATCTCTGATCGTTACGTTTATCCGGCGTGCATGTAGCCGCCCATCATCCTTTATCCAGATTCTCAAGTTCAGTGAGAGGCCCTGTATTGTCCCTCACGAGGTCATTCGCCTCAACGTTGATTGCTCGGGCTCTCTATTGTCGAAATAGGTTTTTGGGAGCTTCCAATCAAAAAACGGCTTCGTAGGAAGCCCGCATTTGCGATATCTTAAATCGGCCTATACCTATATATCCCCCTGGTTGAAATATTTCGGGTCGAACGACTCCTTTTTCTTCATCAAGGTCCATGCGATAACCAGAAGCTTCGCAGCCAGCTTCACGCGCATCTTCGTGCCGATACCCTTTTCCCTCTGCCGGCCTCTGAGCTTGTTGGTGTAATATGTCATAAAGGCTTTGTTACTGAGGGAAGCGATGAGTGCAGCTTGATATAAGGCATAGCGGAGATCGGCCTTCCCTTGCTTGGAGATGACCGGCGTTGCGCTGTTTGACGTCTTGCCGCTACGGTGTGCGCAAAGATCGAAGCCGGCCATCTTCAGTACCTGCTTGCCGCTTGCAAAGCGAAAAGGATAACCTATCGCACCCAGAACCTTTGAGGAGACATCAGGCCCGAATCCAGGGATGCTCAATAGACAAGAATATTCCGGAAACTGTATGCATATGTCCTCTATCTTTTCTTCCACAGCCTTGATAGTCTCTCTGACCTGACGAAGCCCCGAAACCATCACCTGGGCCTCAAACGGCACTGCATCTCCGACACGACATCCTATGGACTCAGGGGCCGTCTGCCAGATCGCCTGGAGCCGCTTCTGCTGGGACATGGTAAGCTTGCCGGGAGCAACGTTCCGACAGAATTCATCGAATTCCATCCCGGCGATTGCTGATGGATCCAAATAGCGACTAACCACTGCCAGGCTTACCGACGGGCCGAAGTGCCGATCCATTTCAGGGAAATACTGGGCCAGAAGCTGATTGCGGATGCGAACCCGGAGACCGTGCTCCTCTTTCTTGAGCCGCCTCTTTAATGAAAGCAGACTCCGCAGGTCCCGCACCTTCTGGTCCGGATATTCATAGTATAGGCATTTCCCCTGGCAGATGAGGTCTGCTACGTTCGCAGAATCCTTCGTGTCGTGCTTGTCCCATCTGCCATCCAGAAGCTGCTGGTTGTTCTTTACTGCCGCCGCCGATACCAGAACTACCAAATGACCGCACTTGATGAGATGCTCTCCCAGGGGTTTATGGTAATTGGCCGTTGGTTCAAGGCCAATTACCACATTCGTAAGATCGTGCTGAACCTTGAGCGCCTCTGTCAGAGTCAACAGCTTCCGAAAACCTTCGATATTGTTGTCAAAGACCATGCCCTTGTGCAACGTCCTGCCGGTTGCCGTGCCAAAAAAGGCATTGTGCCTCTCCTTGGCCACATCAATACCGACGACCAAATACTTACCCGAACCCCGAATCTCTTTTCTGACTTGCCGAAACTCCTGCAGTCTGATACCATCTAATCTTTAGAATCTTTAGGGACGTAGTTGCTAACAATGAATAACCTTGACAGACATATTGGGAATGGATGAAATTAATGACGTGCTACAGAAAGCCGTAGGGAAATAGTGAACGGAATACGTGCAAAGATTGCATATCGCAGCAGAGAAGAACTTGGATTATCCGCAGCCGAAATAGCTCTTCATACAGGTGTCTCAACATCGGGTGTTGCAAGGGCGATTGAAAAGGTAGTCAAAGAAATATAATTATTGCAAGTCACTATTAGTAACTACGTCCCCACTTACTTACTTACACTTAGCCCTTAGCCCTCTTAGCCCACTTAGCCTGGCAACCAGCGGGTTATTCTAATTGAACAATGCGCAAATATCCTTTTAGTCTTGGAAAGTCAATAAGCAAGTCTGATACCGTTACTTCAGAAAAGTCCTCAAACCTAAACCTACTGAGCCTATGCTCTCCTTTTACTCATTATTTCCATTTGTCACTATAAAGAAGGCCGTGTGTTCAAATCACCTCATCCCACTTTCAAAAGTGGAGTGAGGTGATGAATTATCAAAAAGTCAGACATTACATTCCTGCTCCGCTTAAGGGCACAGGCATTGATGGTGCATACGGGTCATTTGAAGTTATCCGCAAAGTGACATATTGTTGTCCTGCTGTTGCAGGTTTGAATTTTATAGTGAACTGAAAACTCCCTCCTGATGGTATGGGTTTCTTAGCCCCGCTTTTTATCTTGAACATATTCTTATCTGTTTTATTAGTACTGGTAACCTTAATCTTTGTTATCTTCAGGTTTCCTGTGCCGATGTTCTTGATTGTAAATGTTGCCGGTGATGATGTTTGCTTTACTTTAATATTTCCGAAATCATAAGAACTTGGAGAGACTTCAATATCCGGCAATCCAAAGCTTGCTGAAACATTTTTGCTGGAATCCATTGTTAATTTGCATGATATCTTTGTTCCGCTTGACTGACAATCACCACCCCAGCCTAAAAAAGTTGAATGAGCATTGGGTTTAGCTTTCAGAGTCACTTGCTTCGACCTACTGCTTTTCTGGTAAGTCTCACTGCAATCAGAACCACAATCTATGCCTTTTGGAGAGCTTGTTATTATACCTACTGTGCGTGACTTTGTGACGGTGAGGGTATATTGTTGAGTTGGCTTCAACGTAAATATTGCCGTTACACTTCTGACAGTGTTCATCGTTACTGTGCACTGATTGTCATCCGTCGAGTTACATCCGCTCCAACTGCTGAAGGTTGATCCTGAATCCGGATTTGCCGTTAAAATAACCTGAACATCAGAAGTGAATGACGCGGAGCATAAGTTTCCGCAGCTTATCCCTACGGGATTGCTTGTTACTGTTCCTGAACCCGTGCCTGATTTGTTGGCTGTGAGAGCATAAGAATTTACCGAATCTTGATTTGTTGTGAAGGTCTGCCCTGCAATAGTCATATTGCCCGTTCTATTGCTTTGGTTGCTGTTTGCTGCAACGGTATAAGAGACACTACCACTGCCATTACCGCTGCTGCCAGAAGTTATTGTTATCCAGGAAGCATTACTTGTTGATTCCCAGCTACAATTACTTTCTGCAATGACATTTACGCTACCTGTTCCACCAGAGGCAGTAAATGATTGCTGGTCAGGAGAGATTAAACAGGAGCAGGGAACGAGAACCAATTTATATGGGGTATTAGCATTGGCACTGAAAACAATCATTGTTTTATTAACTTGAAATGCTGGGCCATCGCTTGTACCTTCTTCAGTTAGTTTGAAGAGTTTAATAGTATAGTTTGGTTTCTCAATCCAATCTTGGGGAATGGTTAATGAGACTGTTTTTGCATCACGTGAAAATATTAAGAACGTGCTATCATCCTTGGGGAAATACGTAGTGTAATCTTTTCCAATAACTCGCCCATCTACCTGAACAGTATATCTATTGGTTCCATAATCAATTTCAACAAATGTATTTTCGTCATAGGTAATTTTTCGGTAGTTTCCTTTTGTTTCATATTGTCCCATGAATCGCTGATTTAACGCCATCCAAGGAAGATCGATTAAGTAGAATTTGTCAAGTTCCAAATCGCCTGGTTCAGACCAGGTGATGTGTGCTCCTGAATTAGCACCGAGTAATAAAGGTTCAAGAAACGCTGCCTGTGGAGGATATCCAGGTGGAAAATCATATAACGCATACCCATATAAGGTTTTTCCATGGTAAATAAATTCGATTAGTGGAATAGATTCTGTAACAGAAAATGGAAGTGCGATTTCAAACACTCTGGGTATGTGTAAGAACCAACCGATACCAGACCCTACAAAGGGTCCAGTAAGGACTTCCGATGTTATATTTATATCGAATTTGTTGAACTCATTTATTATGAATCCTAAACCTCGTCTGTTCCTCTCCCTGTTTGATGGACTTTCTAAGGAATAATCTTGATCGATTGATACATTGAAAACATCAAGGTGGTAAGATTCTTTTATCGGATATCGGGCTAATGTGTTTCTAATACGATTTAAGCCTGACTGTAAAGCATAATCATATGGATCAGTATGGTAAGCATTAGGATAATCTATATATGCCCAACCGTGATAAGGAGTGCCATCTGCTTGTATCCCGACAAGGGTCTTATCAAAGCCTGACGTACCAGGGTAATAGTCCGTATAGTTATCATGGAAACTTAGAAAAGTATTGTATTTTTTTTCAGCTGATTGAAACAATTCCGTTAAATCTGACAAACTTCCCCAGTTAGGATCAAGATCATCAGCAACCCCAAAAAACTGCAGTATCTGTGTCCCTTTTCTGCAATCCAACAAATAGCCATCGATCTTGTTGTGATCAGTGAGATTATACAACCTCCGTATAGTTTCCAGGTGTTCTGAGATATGTTCGATCCCGTTTCTACCTATTTTTGCTATGAAACTCTTCAGATAACGTGGCTCCGGTGCGGCATTGACGCTATCACGAAAGATTTTTGCCCCATCCATCCAGTCAATATCCCCATCTCTATCATAATCGGCGACAAATGTGAGGGTTACGGTAAAGGCTGTGGTCTTTTCATCAAAGACCTCGACGAAAGATGCTAAGTCAAAATTGGTAGGGGCATACCGATAGTTGAAATACATTCCAATCGAACCCAATCGTCCTTCATTGGGATGATCAGATATCCGTTCATACATCATCATGTCCAGATTGTCGTATGAGCAAACAGAAACCATTCCCTGATAGTAGGCCATGCCAGCGAGGAGCGGTCTATCCCATCTTCCATAATTCACAATATCAAATCCAGTAGTAGAGGAAGCAATGTCAATAATATGCCCCTCACCAAAAGGGAAAACCAGTTTCGCTCCTTGCTGTGTTGCACGAACAGTCAGCAATTCCGGCGAACGGACATGAATTAGTTTGTATCCAGAAATCTCTTGGATGTTACTAAAAACCACCTTGACAGAGAATCCTGATAGGATATAGCAAAGATCAAAAGTAACTGCTAACTTTGAATCTAACTCACCCCTCATGTGATAGCAAACACGATCGCTTTCCTGAGTAACACTATCAACAAAGGGATAGGAGTAGTGCAACACATCTTGATAAAATATCTCAGAATAATATTGGTCACGAGCAATATCGCCATAAATGATTTGTCCATTACTTTTCAAAACGTATTTTTCTACGGCGGGCAAAGTCTGTTGTAATTCAATATATAGATACTCGTTTTCCAGCACCAAATTCTGAGCACTTACTCGTTCCAAGCCAATCAATGAAAATATGCACATAAAGACAAGAATTTTTAGAGTTTTAACAAAAGTCAACTTTCCTGTCGATTTTGGAAGAAAGAAGTCAAAAACCACATTCCTAATAGTATTAAATCTATAAAGTGCGTTTTCCATAGATAATTGCTTTATCATATTTATTCCTTTCCCTTCCTGCGCTGATCTTGGACATATCTGAACTCAGGTTCGTCAATCCCTTTAATTTTGTATAAAAAGCGCCATTATTCCGTCTATTGCCACTTTAGATTTACAATTCAAAGATACATATTATGACAAAATTTGTCAATGAGGACTTCAGGAAAAACTGAATGAGGGGATAAAACTTCTCAGAACGATTCTTTCTATGTGAACTCTGGTGCTCGATGGCGAGTCCTTGGCGCGTTGAGTACAGGAAGGAGTCTTGTCTGCTTAAATGGGAGGGGGTATAGTATAGCACAGGGTCAAATCTTCATTGTTTACAAGTGAAGCATTGATTACGGAAAGGGGGCAGGCCGCAACAGGCCGCTAAAAGAGTTTTCCTGCAAACAATGCGGAAACTGTTGTTTGAATCTTTCAGGCGCCTTTACAACGTGGAGAGAAGCAGCAAAAGGGGTCTGCCCTTGAAGATTGACAAACCAACGCCGGATCCTTAGGGAGACCTCTGCATTCAATAGAGAGATAGCAGAGATGGCAGGGGGGCTGAGTCCTTCGGCTGTGACGCATCAATATAAAAGGATATTGAAACGCCTTAGGGAAGACAGGAGATTCTCGAAGGGATAGGAGAAAGAATCAACGTCAATAATGTCAATGATCAAGGGCAGACCCCAATGACTGCGCATGACGGTGTTCCCTGGAACAATAATAATGCAGAACACGCAATTAAACGCTTTGTATCGCTCAGAAGGGTAATCGGGGGTTCATCGACGGCAAAGGGAATTCAAGAGTATCTTGTTCTATTGAGCATCTGCGAAACATTGCGCCTTAGAAACGCCAGCTTCTTGAAGTTTCTTATATCCGGTGCTACCGATATTGACAAGTTCCTTGAGATGAAAACAAACAGGCCAGCTTGACAATACATCAATCATGATGTATATAATAAATAGAGCGTGGAGGTGTGCTTGTACAATCTTATCTTCTAGACGACTGAGCGTGGCGATTCACCGGTCGATGATTTTTTAGATGGGCTGGACAAAAAGTCGCGGGCGAAGGTGGCAGCGCACCTGTCGCTCCTGGAAGAGCAGGGTCCGAATCTCAAGCGGCCTTATGCTGATGTCGTGAGAGGAAAAATCAGGGAGTTGAGGATACACCAAAGTTCGAATCAGTACCGCATCCTCTTTTTCTTCCAGGCTCGTGATCAGATCGTGTTGGCACATGCTTTTTCCAAGAAGACGCAGCAATTGAAAGAGAAGGACATTGAGTTAGCAGAAAGACGCATGGAAGACTGGATCGGACGTTTGACGACAGGAGGTGTAACATGAAAAAAGGCAAAGTTAGGACATTCCGAAGTAGGTTGTGCGAAGATCTCAAAGATCCCGACTTCAAAGCTCATTACGAGGAAGAGAGGCAAGCCCTAAAACTGGCGATGAAGATCGCGAAGCTGCGCGAGAAGAAAGGACTGTCGCAACAGCAATTGGCGGAGCTTATGGGCACCAGCCAACAGGCGATTTCGAGGATCGAGAGCGGCGAGTACGAGGGCTTTACGCTCAAGACCTTGGAAAAGATCGCCGAAGCAACTGGGACGCGGGTCAAGATCGAGTTCGTTATGGGATAATTTGACATCCAACCCGTTGCTTACAGGTTCACCCCGTCGACTCAGTGAAGCCGATCTCATGTTTCTACCGATAATCGTTGACATATAAATCCTGATGTGGTGCGCAAGTGGGAGAGGAAAGTCACATTCCGATAGAATCAGCCATTGTGCTGACTTCAGGAAGTGATAAGATTTCAGACCTCTTGATAACTCTATGATTGGAGGTGCCATACGTAATATATAAACAGGTTGTAGCTTAGAACGAAATGATGCGGGGAGAAGATAAAAAAGATTCTCGCCTCAGCGAGTCGCCGGGGCGACTGGACAAGTCCGCCTTACGTATGGCGGACAAGCCAGAATGACATCTTTGATATATCGTCCCGAAAGCCTTCGGGACTGCGGAGTAGTTCATTTCGTCAATGTCAAGGAAGTTGATATGCTTGACAGTTTTTAGTAGCAATTTTTATAATTAAATATTATACTTACGATCTTTTAAAAATGAAGATAATAATCTCTGAAATACCCAAAGAGGGGCTTGATGTTCAACTAAAGGAGGCAATTGATTCTGAAAACATTTCCTCGCCTATCATCGCTCAGTTAAGAATTGAAGAACTTGAGACCGAAGTTATAGTTAGTGGCGATCTGGCAGCTGAGGTAAAACTTCAGTGCAGCAGGTGTCTGAAAGATTTCAGCAGTAAATTAACAATTCCGGTTAATGTCGTTTATCATCCTGTTGAAGAGCTTAAGGGTGAAGATAATTACGAGGTAAGGCACGAAGAGCTTGATATGGATTTTTATTCCGGCGAAGAACTGGATCTCTCTAACTTGCTGAAAGAGCAGTTAATACTTAATATACCGATGAAACCTCTCTGCGCTGATTTGTGTAAAGGCATATGTCTGGTCTGTGGGGGAGATCTTAATATAGACAAATGTACATGCACCATAACAAAAACAGATCCGCGCTTTGAAGGATTAAAGAAGTTATTAAAATAACGAAAGGAGTAAAAAATGGCAAACCCAACACATAGACATACAAGAACGAGAAGAGACAAAAGAAGGGCAAACTGGAAGGGACAAGCGCCCAATCTGAGTCTCTGTTCTGATTGCAGCGAGTTGAAGCTTTCATTTAAGGTATGTCCCAGTTGCGGGTCATATAATGGCCGCAAAGTTCTCAATGTAGTTGAAAAAGAAGGATGAAAATTGCCCTTGATGCCATGGGGGGCGATTATGCCCCTGCTGTCACTATTGAGGGCGCCATCGAGACGTTACATGATTTTGATGATATAGAGATTATCCTTGTCGGTGATGAATCTGTCATTGCAAGACAACTCGATTCCAAAAGGTATTCCCCTCAGCGCATATCTATAAAGCATGCCTCACAGGTTGTGATGATGGATGATTCTCCTTCTCTTGCTATAAGGAAGAAGAAGGATTCATCCATACGCAGAGGTATTGAGCTCGTGAAGGCCGGTGATGCAGATGGCTTTGTGAGCGCAGGACATTCAGGCATTGTGATGGCGACAGCGCTGATGATCCTCGGGACTTCAGAAGTTGTTGACCGGCCGGCCATAGCGACTATAATGCCTACATTAAATGAACCCTTTGTTCTTATAGATGCAGGCGCAAATATCCACTGTAAGCCTCATAACCTTCTGCAGTTTGCTCTTATGGGGAGTATCTACTGCAGGACGATCCTCGGAAGGGTAAACCCAAAGGTTGTGCTGATCAGTACAGGGGAAGAGGATACCAAAGGGAATGAGCTTACAAAAGAGACGTTCAAACTTCTGAAAGAGGCGGATATAAACTTCGTTGGCAATGTTGACGGCAAAGATATCTTTACCGGTGATTTTGATGTTATTGTCTGCGACGGATTTACAGGAAATGTCATACTGAAAACGAGTGAAGGGCTAGCAGATGCATTGGTCAAAATGCTCAAGAGGGAAATTGCCGGAGGGACAGCTGGGAGAATCGGATACCTTTTGATGAAACCTGCTCTGAAGGCTTTTAAGAAGAAGACAGATTACGATGAGTATGGAGGAGCTCCCCTCCTCGGTATAAATGGCACATGTATCATAAGCCATGGCAGGTCTACAGCAAAGGCCATAAAGAATGCGATACGTGTTGCATCAGATTTTGCACAAAAACAGGTCTATAATATTATTTCATCTGTGATCGAGAAGGATCTGTCCCTCCATGAAAGGATGAATATTGTTAAGAAGTAGGATCATCTCAACAGGTTCTTATCTCCCTGAAAAAGTTCTTTCAAATTCTGAGATGGAGAAGATGGTTGACACCTCTGATGAATGGATAACAGAAAGGACCGGAATAAAAGAGAGGAGAATAGCTGACAGTACTCAGGCAGCTTCTGACCTTGCCTATGAGGCATCCAAGATAGCTCTCGAAAGGGCAGCTTTGGGACCTGAAGATATTGATCTGATAATTGTTGCAACTATTACAGGGGATATGCCTTTTCCCTCAACTGCATGTTTTCTCCAGGATAAACTGGGAGCGACAAATGCAGCAGGCTTTGATATCAATGCAGCCTGTTCCGGATTTCTCTATAGTCTTTATATTGCAGACAGTTTTATCAAATCCGGCAGGCACCGGAGAATCCTTGTTGCAGGAACTGAGGTGCTTTCAAAGATTACCGACTGGGATGACAGAACGACATGTGTGATATTCGGTGACGGCGCCGGTGCAGTGATTGTTGAACCGTCAGATGATGGCAGTGGAATACTTTCAATCCATATTAATTCAGACGGCAAGATGTGGGACCTCATCCATGTCCCGGGAGGCGGGTCACGAAATCCTGCATCTCAGTTATCAATCGAACAGAGAATGCACTATATAAAGATGAAGGGAAATGAGACATTTAAGGTTGCGGTAAGGACACTCGAAGACATTGCATTAAAAACCCTTCAGGAGAACAATATGGACCCTTCAAGTCTTTCGCTCCTTATTCCCCATCAGGCAAATCTCAGAATCATACAGGCTACTGCTGACAGACTTAAAGTGCCGATGGATAAGGTTTTTATAAACCTTGATAAATACGGAAACACATCTGCTGCATCTATCCCGATAGCCCTCGATGAGGCCCTCCAGTCCGGGAGAATAAAGGAAGGCGATTATATCCTCCTTGAAGCCTTCGGAGGGGGACTTACGTGGGCATCAGCATTAATAAAGTGGTAAGAGCCTGACCCCTGTATCAAAGACCCATCTGACCGTTGAAAGAAGCTCAGCCCCCTGAAAATAAACATTACCTTTTAATCTTTTTGTCAGCATGCCATCTTCTGAAGAACTTTTCAATCTTGTCTCTGTATACAAGAGAGAGGAAGAGAAATATGATCGCAATTCCCAGGAGTACTGAAAACCTGTAATACTGATGATGCCTGATATAAGTTCCTCCGAGTGTGAGCAGGACTGTGCCCATGAACCTTCCAACAGTGCTTATAATAAGGAATTCTTTGGTAGCCAGATGCCCTAATCCAAGGATATAACAGAGGTAGTCCTTCGGAAACCCGGGGATCAGAAACAACAAAAATACGAGAAATGCTCCCTTATGGTGGAGAAGATAGTCATACCTGTCTAATGTCTCTTTTTTTACAAATTTCTCTACAAATGGCCTTCCGAAATACTTTGAAAGGCTGAAAGCTATCCATGAGCCAATGGTTAAGCCGATTGTAGAGAGAATAATTCCTGTGAGCGTGCCATATAAAAAACCTCCCAAAAGGCCTGTCATTTCACCAGGAATAGGAGAAACTACAACCTGTGAAGCCTGAAGAAATATAAAACCGATAAATGATAATGGGCCAAGGGAATTCAGAAAGACAATCATTTTTTCTTTGTTGAGAAAAAAAGAAATGAGACCTGTAGCGTACAGGATCAGTGTAGAACCTGCAATAAACAATAGAAGCAAAAATAATTTAAGCCAGGTCCTGTTATTGAATCGTGCTATGGGAGAACCCCTGTAAAATTAATAGTAAGGGTTCAATTTGCAAAATTGAACCCGCGAATAAGAACTCCTGCAAAACCATTAAAAAAATGAAAGGGTCTAATTTTCTGGTTTATGCTTATCCAAAAACGGCTTTATCAAATCTATCGGCACAGGGAATATTATTGTTGAATTTTTTTCTGTTGCGATCTCTGTGAGGGTCTGAAGGAACCTGAGCTGTAATGCTCCACTTTCTGTTGCTATAATCTTTGCCGCATCTGCAAGCTTCTGTGATGCCTGGAACTCTCCTTCAGCATGGATAATCTTTGCCCTTCTTTCACGTTCGGCCTCTGCCTGTTTTGCTATTGCCCTCTGCATCTCTATTGGCAGGTCAACATTCTTAACCTCGACTGCTGTCACCTTTATTCCCCACGGCTCTGTCTGGAAGTCAATTACCTTCTGGAGGTCAGCATTTACCTCTTCCCTCTTTGATAATAAGTCATCGAGCTGGCTCTGACCGAGTATGCTCCTGAGTGTTGTCTGTGCCATCTGTGATGTCGCGTAGTAAAAATCCTCGACCTCTGTAATCGCCTTTATAGAGTCCATCACTCTGAAATAGACAACAGCATTCACCTTAACCGAGATATTATCCTTTGTAATAACATCCTGAGCTGGAACATCCATTGTGACAGTGCGAAGGCTAACCTTGACGAGTTTATCAATGATCGGCCATATAAGAACGAGACCAGGACCTTTTACAGGGATGATCCTTCCAAGCCTGAATACAACTCCTCTTTCATATTCACGCAGAATCTTTATCGCACTCGATAGAAAATATAAAATAAGGAATATTACAAAAACGAAACTTAGTAAAGATGGTCCAAAAATTTGCATAATTACCTCCATTTATTATTTAACAAAATTTATAGCAGTCAATTTTCGTACCTGCTGTTTACTACATACTGTCTACTTTCTTGACCTTCACTTTCAGACCTGATACAGATTCAACGATTATATGCTCGCCTTTTGATACAGGATCATCAGAAAATGCAGTCCAGCGCTCACCATGTAATAATACCATACCGCCCTGTTTTGTTATATCAGTATCTGCGACGCCCTCTGTCCCCAAAAGACCTTCTGAGCCTGTCACAGGCTTTCTCTTATGAGCCTTTAGGGCAAGGCTGAACATTGCAGTGAAGAATAGGGTGGTAATAATGACAGCAGGAAGAATAATTGCAAGCGAAAGTTTCATGAAGGGCGCCGGAGATTCAAAGAGCATCAATGAGCCTATAATCATGGCGATTATGCCTCCGATTGTCAGTACGCCATGTGATATAATCTTTACCTCGAGGATGAAAAGAATGATTGCGAGTATGATCAGGAGAAGTCCTGCGTAGTTGACCGGAAGTGTCTGAAATGCATAGAACGCAAGAATGAGACAGATTCCACCTATCACACCGGGGAAAAGCGAACCCGGGTTTGTAAGCTCAAAAAACAGGCCGTAAAAACCGAGCAGCATGAGTATATAAGCGATATTGGGGTCAGAAATTATGTTGAGTATCTTGTGTCTTATGCCCGTTTCCTCTCTAACAACAACAGCATTGGCTGTGCTGAGAACCTTCCCCCCCAATACTGTCTGAACTTTTCTGCCGTTGATATCAGAAAGAAGAGAATTTAAGTCCTTTGTTATAAGGTCAATTATATTTTCTTTTATTGCCTCAACCTCAGTGGCGGATATGCTTTTTCTGACTGCATCCTCAGCCCATTTCGCATTTTTCCCCCTGCTCTCAGCGAGGGATCTGATATATGCTGCAGCATCGTTTGTTGCCTTTTCAGCCATTGTCTTGTCCATTTTTTCACCGATACCCACAGGATGAGCTGCCCCGATATTAGTGCCGGGAGCCATTGCAGCAATATGGGCAGCTAATGTAATGAAGACACCGGCAGACGCTGCCCTGCTGCCGCTTGGCGAGACATAGACGATAACAGGAACCCCGCTTCCGATAATTTCTTTCACGATATTCCTCATGGATGTATCAAGCCCGCCGGGGGTATCAAGCTCAATAACGAGCGCTTCAACCTTTTTCTCATTTGCCTTTCTGATACTCTTCCCGATAAACTCAGATGAAACCGGATTAATAACTCCATTAACAGTTATGACCATGACTTCCTTCTTTTTTTCATCAGACAAAGCATGAGAAAACAAAAAAAATGTTATCAGGATGAAAGATAAAAACTTTATAAATATAAACTTATTCTTTAAGATTACAGGCTTATATAGCATGATTTAATAAAATTATAGACATTCATGAAATAAATTGCAATGTGTTAGGGAAGGGCGAATAAGGGTTAATCTTCCAGCATTTCTTTTATCGTGCGCAAGACCGATTCACTCAGGGCTTCAAGATTATATCCTCCTTCAAGCGCAAATACATATGGCAATGAAGGAAGATATGTGGTAGTTCTCTTAAGCAGAATCCCTCTAACTATGCTTCGCAGGCCTTCATTTGTTACTTTGATCCCTGAGAGAGGATCACTTGCATGAATATCATAGCCGGCAGAGACCAGTATAATATCAGGACGAAAATTCTTGATAAGCCCTGGCAGGATATCACGGTATGCATAAAAATAATCCTTATCGCCTGATCCATATGGCATCGTGATATTATAGGTAAAGCCTTCTCCTTTTTCTTTTCCTCTTTCAGAATCTCCTCCTGTCCCAGGGTAATGCGGATATTGATGAGTGCTGAAATAGAAAACCGTATCATCTTTTTCAAATATGTGCTGGGTGCCATTCCCATGGTGTACGTCAAAATCTATGATAAATACCTTGTTGTAACCAATCTTCTGGGCATATCGTGCGCCAACAGCAATATTGTTGAATATGCAGAAGCCCATGGCCCTGTCTGCCTCAGCATGGTGGCCCGGCGGGCGTACAGCACAGAAGGCCCTGTCTATCTCGCCTTTTTTACATCTGTCTACCGCTTCAATAACAGCGCCGGCAGCAAAACGCGCAGCCTCAAGAGAGTTTTCCGAAATAAAAGTGTCAGAGTCAAAAAAGCCGGTAAAATTTCTGATGCTGTCAAAATAATCTTTGGTATGAACTTTCAGGATGTCTTCATCGTCAGCACGCCGTGGTTTTATGTGGATTAGGTTATTCCAGTCATCTGAATTCTTCAGGCTATTTATGATTTTAACGAGCCTCTGAGAAGATTCAGGATGACCGGGGGGCATCTCATGTTTAAGAAATATATCATCATATAAAAAACCGACTTTTTTCATGAGGAAATCACTTTCCTGATAGGTGAGACACCTGTCCTATTTATTTAAACCTAAATTACAAAACCTTTGAAATAATTCCCCTCCTCGGAGGGGATTAAGGGGTGGGTTTATAAGAAAATTGCAAAAAGCTTTACTTTAAAAAAAACCACACACCCCTGCACCCCTCTCGAGAGGGGATTGATTTTAAAACAATCCCTTAACTTTGCCAGTTTCAACATCTACATCAACGCGTCTGTAGGCAGGGTCAGAAGCGGTTCCAGGCATCAATTTTATTGCACCGGCAACCGGTACAACAAAACCTGCTCCCTTATAAGTGAGTATATCCCGGATAGAGAGCTTCCATCCTTTAGGAACGCCCTTCATATTAGGATTGTCAGAGAGGCTTAGATGTGTCTTAACCATGCAGGTTCCGAGCGTTGAGATATCAGGGTCTTCTTCCATCCTCTTTGCTTTTGCCAGGGCATCAGAAGAGTATTCAACTCCGTCTGCTCCGTAGACTTCCCTTGCTATCTTGTCGATACGCTCGCGGAGCGGAGTTGAGAGCTCATACAGAAACCTGAAATCATTCGGTTCATTGCACGCATCTATGACAGCATCTGCAAGCTCTAATGCGCCTTCTCCTCCGTACTGCCAGTGCCTGGAAAGGGCAACTCTCGAGCCGGCAGCCTCTGCAAGTCTCCTGACAGCCTTGATTTCATTATCTGTATCTGTGAAAAAGGCGTTTATGCAGACGACCGGATTGATCCCGGCCTTTTTTACTGTTTTGATATGATGGGTAAGATTATCACAACCTTTTTCTACCCATTTGACATTTTCACTTCTGTATTCTTCAGGCATCGGTCTTCCGGGCACTGGAATAGGGGCGCCCCCGTGACACTTCAGCGCCCTTATTGTTGAGACTATCACAGCGGCATTTGGTTTGAGTCCGGAGAACCTGCATTTCAGGTTCCAGAATTTCTCGAAACCAATGTCTGCCCCGAAACCTGATTCAGTGATATGATAGTCGCCGAGCTTAAGGCCGATCCTGTCGGCAATGATGGATGATTGACCTATGGCAATGTTGGCGAACGGACCGGCATGGACAAGCACAGGCTGTCCTTCGATGGTCTGCATGAGATTGGGATTCAAGGCCTCGGCCATCCATGCGGTCATTGCGCCGGCGACTTCAAGGTCTTCAGTTGTAACAGGTCTCCCGCTCTTATCGTAAGCAACAACGATCCTGCCCATCCTCTCCCGCATATCTTTCATATCTGTTGATACTGCAAGGATAGCCATTATCTCTGAAGAGACAGCTATGGCAAAACCGGAATTCATCATGAATCCATCATTCTTGCCGCCAATGCCGATTATGATTTCTCTCAAAGACTGTGCACAGAAATCCATGATCCATTTCATCTCAACATTACGGGGATCTATGTTCAGTCTCCTTAATTTGCGTTTTGCAAGCTGCTCATCCGTGTAATTGAATTCATGCTGCATTCGGGAAGTGAGGGCTACCATGGCCAGATTATGGGCGTTCATGATAGCATTGATATCGCCGGTAAGCCCGAGTGAAAAAGGTGTCAGCGGAATGCACTGGGAAAGGCCGCCGCCTGCTGCAGAACCTTTAATATTCATCGTAGGTCCACCGGAGGGCTGGCGTATGGCAGCAATAACATTTTTCCCACGTTTCCCAAGGCCCTGTGTCAGTCCCATAGTGGTGGTTGATTTGCCTTCTCCAAGTGGTGTTGGAGTGATTGCAGTGACATTGATATATTTGCCGTCCGTTTTCCTGTTCAGGCGATTCAGAATGCTTTTGAAATCCAGTTTTGCTACGTAATGACCGTGGGGAAGGAGCTCATTCTTATCCAGACCCAATTCCTCCCCTAACTGATATACCTTTTTCATGTTTACTTCAGCTGCTTCTGCAACTTGCCAGTCTGCGTGCTTTGTCGGATCAAGCGGCATCTTTAAAACCTCCTTTTTAATAGCAAACAGTATGTAGTAGATAGTAGATAGTAGACAGGAAAAATGCTATCTGCTATTTACTGCCTACTATCTGCTGATTTTAGTAGCTTATCAATGCGCTCAGGAATTTATCGTTCATCCTCCTGAGATTTTTACTCATTGCAATTGCTATCTTTTTGACAATACAGAGAGCCAGTTCGCAGTCTTCCTGCATCATTTTCTCAAAGTCTTCTTTTGGGATGAGCAGGAGTTCAGTGTCATCAAGCGCTACGGCAGATGCAACATGTTTTCTGTTTTCAAGTATAGATAGTTCTCCGAAGAAATGACCTGGCGGAAGGACAACAAGCGTCTGTCTCCAGCCATCTGCAGTCACTCTTGAGATTTCGATCTTTCCTGATTGTATAAGCCAGAGGCCTTGCGTGTCGTCTTTTTCTTTAAAGAGGGGCTCACCTTTCTTAACAGCGACCTGTCTGACTATTTTTGATATTTTGTTCAATCCTGCTGTGTCAATATCCTGCAATAGAATCTGTTGTTGCAATACCTCTGTTTTAATCATAGTACCCCCTTTTTTGGATCCATTTTATTATTTGTTTGCCTGTTCAATTTTGACAGCACACACCTTTAATTCAGGTATCTTGGCTACAGGGTCTAAGGCTGTATTTGTAAGCAGATTTGCTGCTGCCTCACGATAATGAAAAGGTATAAAAACCAGCCCTTTTAATGGTCTTCCTGAAACCATAACTTTAATATCAAGAGAGCCTCTTCTTGATGATACCCTGACTGTATCTCCATCATGAACATTCAAAGTGCCTGCATCATCAGGATGCATCTCAATATATGCATTGGGAGATACTGTATTAATGGCATCAATTCTTCTGGTCATTGAGCCTGTATGATACTGAAAAAGCTGTCTTCCTGTCGAGAGTAAAAATGGATACTCATTGTCAGGTAATTCCTCCGAAGCCCTGTATCTTACAGCTGTGAATGCAGCTCTGCCCCTTGGGAACCCGCCTTTAAAAAGATACGGAGTTCCAGGATGATCCAATGTAGGACATGGCCATTGAAGACCTGTTTTTGCTATTCTTTTATACGTAATACCAGCCAGTGCAGGCCAGAGTTTCCCAGTTTCCTGAAATATATCTTCAATTGAATCATATCTCATTTCATATCCAAGTCTCTTTGCTAGTTCAATGATGATATAAGCATCTTCCTTTGCCTCTCCAGGAGGTTCGACTGCCTTCCTGATTCTCTGCACACTCCGGTCAGTATTGGTAAATGTCCCATCTTTCTCAGCAAAGCATGCTGCTGGAAGCACAACATCTGCAAGTTCTGCTGTCTCTGTCATAAAGATATCCTGCACTACAAGGAAATCCAATTTTTTTAGTGTCTTTATGGTATGGTTTATATCAGGTTCGCTCAGAGCAGGGTTTTCCCCCATAATATACATTGCCTTAAGACTTCCCTCAAATGCTGCTTTGGTCATTTCTGTTGCAGTAAGCCCTATTTTGTCTGAGAGTCTGACACCCCATATAGTCTGAAACTTTTGCTTAACGCCTGGAATATTTACTTTCTGATAGCCGGGGAAAAAATCGGGTATGCAGCCCATATCTGTTGCACCTTGAACATTGTTCTGACCTCTCAAAGGGTTGACTCCTGTGCTTTTTCTTCCGAGATTCCCTGTCATTAATGCTAAGTTTGCTATTGTATATACGTTTTCTGTTCCATGGGTATGCTGGGTTATCCCCATCGTATAATAGATACCAGGCCGTACAGCATTTCCATAAAGAAGCGCTGCTTTTATAATATCCTCTTTTGGTACCCCTGTAATCCTTTCTCCTTCCTCCGGGGGATATGCATTGAGAGATTCTTTGAAGAATTCAAATCCCTCTGTTCTTTCCTCTATAAATTTTTTGTCAATCAGATTTTCTTTTACTATTACATGCATAATGGAATTCAGAAGGGCAACGTCTGTGCCTGGTCTATGCTGCAGCCATAAAGATGAAAACCTTACAAGGTCAATCTTTCTTGGGTCAACAACGATAAGTTCAGCTCCTCTCCTCACAGCTTTCTTCATTTTGAGACCAATGATCGGATGGGTCTCTGTTGTATTCGAGCCGATGACAAATATGACATCATGGTTTTCAATTTCAGGTATGGAGTTTGTCATTGCACCTGAACCAAATACAGTGGCCAGACCGGCCACTGTCGAACTGTGTCAATACCTTGCACAATGGTCAACGTTGTTTGTTCCTATGGCAGCCCTTATGAATTTCTGGAAAAGATAATTTTCCTCATTCGTACACCTTGCTGAAGAGAGGCCTCCGATTGAATTTGAACCATATTTATCTTTAATATCTTTTAATCTCTCTGCAATGTAATCCAGAGCTTCATCCCATGAGACCTCTTTAAAGAGGGAAGAAGGATGCGGAGTGAAGGATAAACTTGATTCAGAAAGCTGTTTGCTGGATTTCGTATTTCGATTTTTTGCTTCTGAATTATCTTTTGCGGCTATTCTTATCAATGGTTTTGTGAGTCTGTCTTTACTGTTGATGAACCCATATCCGAATCTCCCTTTTGCACAGAGCCAGCCTTCATTTATTGTGTCTTCTTTCGAGGAAACCCTTCTGACTTCATTACGCCATACATGGAGCGTTAAATTACAGCCACATCCGCAGTAAGGGCAGACCGTGTCGACTTCTTTGAAATTCTGCCTTCCCTTGTGAGCCCACATCTTTCCTGTGAGAGCGCCTGTAGGGCATACTGCCACACATTGACCGCAGAACTCACAATTGAGGTCTTTCTCAAACGGGGGGCAAATTTTTGTTTTCATTCCCCTGTAAGCAAAGTCGATTGCTCCGACACCCTGTATCTCATCGCATATACGGACGCATTTTCCACACAGAATGCATTTTTCCATATCCCTTGCTACAAAGGGATTATTGTCTTTTTCGGTGTATACCCTTCTTTCGCCCTTAAACCGGTTTTCCCTTATGCCATAAAAATAAGCAAGTTCCTGGAGTTTGCAGTCGCCGGCCCTTTCACAGATCATACAGTCGGTCGGGTGGTCTGAAAGGATGAGTTCAAGTGTTGTCCTTCTCAAATTTTCGAGGTTTGGACTCGTTGTTATTACCTCCATCCCGTCCCGTGCAAATGTTGTACATGATGCAACAGGTTTTGGAGATCCTTTAATTTCTACCAGGCAGAGCCTGCATCCTCCAAATGGAGAGAGTTCAGGATGATGGCATAATGTAGGGATGGGAATATCAAGTTTTCTTGCCGCGTCAAGAATAGTGGATAATTTTCTGACTGTAACCTTCTTGCCGTCTATCTTAAGTGTTATCATATTATTTTTATAAAATCTCCCCTAACCCCTCTTTGCCAAATCCCGAAAGCTTTCGGGACCCCTTTGGAAAAGGGGGATGAAGGGGGATTTTTTAATAAAAATTTGCATTATGTATCAGGCCTTCATCAATGCCTTAAACTTGCATACATCAAAACATGTTCCGCATTTGATACATGCTTCTGTGTCAATCCTGTGAGGAGATTTTCTTGTGCCTCTGATGGCGTCTGCCGGACATACCCTCTTGCATGCTCCGCAACCGTTACAGATTTTTCCCAGGATCGAATATGTGATCAAATCTTTGCAAACAGCTGCAGGACATTTCTTATCCCTTATATGTGCTTCATACTCATTTCTGAAATATCTGAGTGTGCTTAAAACCGGATTTGGAGCAGTCATCCCCAATCCGCAAAGTGATGTGAACCTTATATAATTCCCGAGTTCTTGGAGAAGTTCTATGTCTCCTTCCTTACCATTCCCGGAAGTTATCCTTTCCAATATTTCGAGCATTCTCTTTGTGCCGATCCTGCACGGTGTGCATTTGCCGCATGATTCTGCCTGTGTGAATTCAAGAAAGAATTTCGCTGTATTGACCATGCAGCTGGTTTCATCGAGGACGACCATGCCGCCAGAACCCATGATGGAGCCAACCTGTGCAAGTGATTCATAATCTACTTCTATATCAAGATGCTCTGCAGGGATGCAGCCACCTGAGGGGCCACCCGTCTGCAAGGCCTTGAATGCTTTTCCACCTTCTATCCCCCCGCCTATATCATAAACTATCTCTCTTAAGGAGACGCCCAATGGCACCTCTATCAAACCCGTATTTTTTACATTTCCTGAGAGTGAAAAGACTTTGGTTCCGCCACTCCTCTCAGTTCCGAGATTTCTATACCAATTTGCACCATTCAGAATAATTCGAGGAATGTTTGCGAAAGTCTCAACATTATTTAAGACAGTGGGTTTATCCCACAATCCTTTTTCTGCTGAACGCCATAACTTCGGAGTTGGCATGCCGCGTTTCCCTTCAATAGAGCGCATTAGTGCTGTAGCTTCTCCACAGACAAATGCACCAGCACCCTGGAATATCTTGAGGTTAAAATTAAACTCTGTACCAAAAATATTATTGCCGAGAAATCCAGCCTGATAGCACTGGTCTATAGCCATCTGAAGGCGCTTGACAGCCAATGGATATTCTGCTCTCACATAGATATAACCGTGATGAGAGTCAGTTGCCTTTGCACATATTATCATCCCTTCAATGACCGCATGCGGATCACCTTCCATAACTGACCTGTCCATGAAGGCCCCTGGATCGCCCTCATCACCATTACAAATTACATATTTAATATCTGATTTAATCCTTAAACCGAGTTCCCATTTTAATCCTGTTGGAAAACCTGCACCGCCTCTACCTCTTAAATTCGAATTTTTTACAACATCGACAATTTCTTCAGGACTCATTAAGGTGAGTGCCATTCTTGCGGCCTTATAACCACCGACTGCCATATAAGCTTTGATGTCTTCCGGATCTATTTCACCGCAATGAGAGAGCACCACTTTTGTTTGTCTGTTATGGAATGTATGATATTCTTCTCCAACCATCCATTCTGTGACAGGGTTACCCTTCATGATATGTTCATTAAAAATTCTTGCCACCATATCCGGCTTGATGTGCTTGTACGTTGTTTTTTCGCCGTTGATGATAACATCCACGAGAACATCTTTTGCACAAAAACCCCTGCAGCCGACCCGGTGTGCTGAACATTTCTCATAGATGGTCACCTCAAGACCGGCTGAAGAAATTGCATTTCTGAATGCAGAAAGAACCTCTTCTCCGCCTGATGCTACACCACCTGTACCTGTGCAGACTTTTATAGCGATGTCTTTATTCATTTGTTTTTATTTTTTTAACCTCTTTTATCAGCTTATCGAGGGTCATCTTGCCGTGAACTTCCTTATTAAGGACTGTGACAGGCGCAATCCCGCATGCGCCGATACAATTAACCTTTTCAACGGAAAATTTCAGGTCAGGTGTTGTCTCTTCATCGGGTGGGATGTCAAGTTCCATATAAAGTCTGTTAATCAGCCTTTCAGATCCCTTAACATGGCAGGCTGTGCCGCGGCAGACAGTGATAATATTTTTGCCTCTTGGCTTAAGATGAAACTGGGAGTAAAAAGTAGCTGCGCCGAAAAAACGGCTGGCAGGGATATCAAGTTTTTTTGAGAACCAGAATACTGCTTCTTCAGGGATATAACCAAAGCTATTTTCAATATCCTGAAGGATGGATATGATATTCACCTTGTTTAATTGATAGTCATTCAGTATTTTTTCGAGGATTTTTTCCATTTTGTTCATTTCATTATATCTGACAAAAGATAGCAGTTGTCCATATATTGTTTTTCAAAAGCATAAAAAATATGAAATTATAATGCATCATAACCCTCAATGTCAGGGAGGGGTTGTTATACTACCATAATAAAATAGCCATTTCAAGCAAATTAAAGCATAGGCTAAATAATGCCTGTCCATAAAATAAAGTTTGCTCTCTGTCATTCCGGTAATCCTTAAGCCGGAATCCATTATTTTTTAAAGAGCTGGATTCCTGCCTCCGCAGGAATGACAGAAAGACTGAGTATATAGACAGACACTTAATCCATATTTTTAACGATTCAATTTGATAATGACCTTTATCGTTTCTTGTGTTTATAGAGTTTCTTGTGGTATAAAAATACTTCACTAAAAATTAATACATAAATCTAAAAACCATAAAGGAATATTCATTGAAAAAAATACCTGCAGTGAGATCGTTTTTTGTAGCGGTCTTTCTCTTATTTCTCTTTTTAACTCCTGTTCTATCTGGTTCAGCCATTCTCCTCGACCGCGTCGTTGCAGTTGTCAATAAGGAAGTCATAACCTGGAGTGAGCTCTATAAGATGATGGAATACGAGGCAACAGAGCAGGTGAAGAAAATGAAAGATGAAGAACGCGCAAAGATATTTAAAGACAACGAGGCTATTTTCCTCGAGAGGCTTATCGATTTGAAACTCCAGATACAGGAAGCAAGAAACCTTGGTCTTGATGTTACTCCGGATGAAGCAAAAGAGGCGATAGAAAACGTAAAGAAAAAATATTCTCTAACAGATAAGTCGTTGGAAGAATCCCTTAAGAAAGAGGGGCTGACACTTGAAGATTATAAAAAAAGAATCTCTGAACAGATTCTTCTAAGTAATATTGTGAACCAGAAGATAAGAAGCAAGATCGTTGTCTCTGAAGCAGACGTAAATAAATATACAGAAGCAAATAAAGTTAGCTTTGAAGAGAGTGAATCGTTTAGATTGAGACAGATATTTTTCAGGCAGCCCAAGGAAGATGCTGACAGAAAGGCACTGGAAGATAAGGCTTCGTTAATAATTCAGAGACTGCAAACAGGAGAGGACTTTTCATCTCTTGCAAAAGAGTATTCCGAAGACCTTTCAGCCAGGATTGGCGGTGACATGGGTAATATAAAAAAGGACATTATGGCAAAAGAATTCATTGATGTGCTCTCATCAATGAAGACTGGTGATTTCAGCAAGCCATTCTGGACTGACAGGGGTCTCCATATCATAAAATTAGATGAGAAAGTATCCGTAAAGACTAAAGATGAAATAAGGGAAAACGTCAGAAAACAACTGCTTGAAGAGCAGTTCGCCGAGAAATACAAAAGCTGGATGAAGAGCTTAAGGGAAAAAGCCCGTATTGAAATACGGTTGTAAGTCTGGGGGATAATATTTCGCTTTTAAGAATAGGTGTGCTTGCTTCCGGTCGGGGGTCAAATTTTCAGTCAATCATTGATGCAATAAACAATAAGAATCTGAAAGCACAGATACTTCTAATGATAACCGACAATCCCTCGGCGTATGCAATCGAGAGGGCGAAAAAACATGACATTGAACATTTAGTCCTCAGGCCAAAGGAATATAGCTCAAGAGATGACTTCTACAGAAAGGTAACTGAAGAGCTTCAAAAAAGAGATGTCGGGTTAGTTGTTCTGGCAGGCTTCATGAGGATTGTAGGGAACCCCCTGATTAATGCCTATCCGAACAGGATCATGAATATCCATCCTGCGCTTCTTCCTTCTTTCCCCGGACTGCATGGCCAGAAGCAGGCAGTAGAATATGGCGTTAGGATTTCCGGATGCACTGTACATTTCGTGGATGAAGGAATGGACACCGGACCAATCGTTATGCAAGCTGCTGTGCCGGTCTACCACGATGATACAGAAGATACGCTGTCAGAAAGAATCCTGAAATTAGAACACAAGATATACCCTGAGGTTATAAGATTATTTTCAGAAGGAAGGCTTGAGGTTCGGGGTAGGGTGGTAAAGATTAAAGATAGTGTCCCGTCCGAAAGCTCTCTCATTAACCCGCCGATAGAATCATAAAATACTTTTTACAAAATACCCTCAACCCCTCTTGATAGGGGGAGTTTTCTTATTGTTTACCCTTTATCAAGAATGGACAGGCTATAGTTAGATTACACCAAATATCTTTAACGCATCTCTGACATATAATGCAGCAAATATCAGAAGTATGAACCCCAGTGTTCTAATGATATAAATGTAAACACTGCTTTTGAGGAAAGATTTGGATCTGTCGACTATCAGTGCAACAATGACCTTTGAGCCCACCAAAAGCAGATAGAACCCCAATATAAAAAATATTACAGAAAGGAGATTGATTTTATATCCCTTAATAATATTTGGAGCGCCGATGCTTATCCAGAAGAGATACGGGTAGGGACTCAGGAAATTCGTGATGACTCCTTTTCTGAGAGATTGGGTCTTAATGTTCTCAAGATTCAATTCAACACCTTTTATCGTTATGCTTTCATATGCGAGATATCCGATGAATAATGCCCCTGCAATGGAGAGTATTCCGAGCACAAGTTGAAAATTTGAAAGTTTAGCCAGGACAAAGACTGATAGTAATATAATAGGCACATCCGTAAGAACAGGAGCACTTGCTACCAGTATCCCCTGTTTTTTATTGTGTCTGACAGTCTCAGAAATGACCAGTGTCAATAATGGTCCCGGCAGTATCCCTGCTGCTAATCCGAACAATACTCCGGAGATTAAGAAAGGCAAAGATTCAGACATAGAAAATAATATCAGAAAGAAGGAGCAAATGCTATTCTCATCATAGCTCACAATTCTTGCAGGCATATATCTCTTGTAGTAATATATATCCAAATGAAAATCTCAGGCGGGACTGTAAAGGGTAGACGGACGGCCACAAAAAGACTCCTCATAAAAAATTCAGAAGGAGAAAGACTCAGGCCAACTTCCTCGAAAGTACGCGAAGCTCTATTTGACATATTACGGAATAAAATCGAAGGGGCAAGCTTTGTTGACCTCTATGCCGGAACAGGGACCGTGGGTCTTGAGGCCCTCTCAAGAGGCGCCGGCAGATCTGCTTTTGTAGAGCCGGATGAACTCAGAATAAGAACAATTAAAAACAATGTTCTTGAAATCGGATTTCTTGAGCAGGCATTGGTTATAAAGGGAAGGGCATATGAATTTCTCCAAAAGGCGTCTGCTGAAAATGAGAGCTATGATATTTTCTTTATTGATCCGCCATACGATTCAGAGGAGATAGAAAAAATTCTTCCACTGCTTGGAGAAGCGGGACTTGTGAACGAAGACGGCGTTGTAATCGTAGAACATTTCTTTAAAAGACACGTCCCGGAAAAGGCAGGAAGACTGAAAATGAAAAGAAGCTACAGGTATGGAGACACCATGTTAACACTTTACAGAAAGGTTGAGATATGAAATCGATTGCTATTTACCCCGGAACCTTTGATCCTATTACAAACGGGCATCTTGATCTCATTGAGAGGGCATTGAGAATATTTGATGAGGTAATTATTGCCGTGGCGCCAAGCCAGAAGAAACAGCCCCTTTTTACCATACAGGAGAGATTGGGTTTGATCCATGCTGCAGTTAAAGGTTTGAAAAGGGCAAGGGTTGATACCTTTAATAGTCTGCTGGTCGATTATGTAAAAAAGCGAAAGGGCAATGCTATCCTGCGCGGCCTGAGGGCGATATCTGATTTCGAGTACGAATTCCAGATGGCACATATGAACAGAAGACTCAACACTAATATTGAGACGGTATTCATGATGCCAAGTGAAGAATACAGCTATCTTACATCGACTATCATTAAGGAAGTAGCATTCTTTGGAGGTTCTGTAAAAGGACTTGTTCCTGAGAAGGTTGAAAAGGCATTAAAGGAGAAATTCAAGACAGTCAAATACTTCCCAGGTTGACATAAGGAATAACCATAAGGTACATGTTGTTAATCATATCTACAAAAAATATTATAGATTTCTTCAAATCAATATTATTCTTAAAACATATCCTGGACTCCGAACGGGTCTTTGATTTCGAATGAAGGATTGAATTTAAGTTTCTTCTCCCCCCTGTTCTCAAGATACTTTTTCAATTCGAGGTCAACCTTTATCGGCACATCAACTCCTGCCTTTGCAATGGCCTGACGTAAAAGAGCCTCTGCTTTGCCAGCGAAGGCAAGGGAATCTCCAAGCACCCTAAGGGCCTCTGCCGGGTTATGGAAACCGACAGAGTTCTCTGCACCTACGAAATTAAGACGAAGGAAAGCCTCCATATAATAATCCTTTGCTTTATCGTAGAGCGCTTTATCAATATTTTTGCCTGCTTCCTGGGCAGAGTTGGCTTTCTCCAGGAGTTTAGCCACTGCAGCTGTTGAATATCCTGAACGGATCATAAGAGATACGGTCCTGTCCTGAATGGCTTCTACCTGTGACCTTAACCAGTCAGCAGTCTCTGAATGGCACTGCATACATGCCCGTAAGTCTGTTTTTAAAGGGCTTGTAACCCGATGGTTTGATACCTTATAGGCGCCGACTTTTGTATATGGCATATGACAATCAGCACAGGCAGCTCCTGCCTTCCAGTGGACACTGTTGAAGGTGAATAATTCGTACTCAGGA
The DNA here is from genome assembly GCA_049302065.1 of Thermodesulfovibrionales bacterium. Lineage (GTDB taxonomy): Bacteria > Nitrospirota > Thermodesulfovibrionia > Thermodesulfovibrionales > SM23-35 > VGWX01. Next base: position 34,336 of record JBAQLU010000070.1, on the reverse strand, counting down.
TGTCGGATAAACGGCATCTTAAACCCTGTGACATTCTGTTTCCATTCAAGGACTGTGGAATCGCTGCGCAATTTCTTGATAATATTTTCTATTGAAATACCGCCCATCTTGCTGCCTTGCCATGGGAAGTAAATGCCGACTGATTTCATTTCCTGATCCTTAATAATGTCGTAGGTTACATGACACTGGGCGCATACAAGACTTCGCATCTCCTGACGTGTCAGCTTATCGGAATCAACATTCATGCTTTTCAGGGCGGCAGTGAGGGTAAAGCCGCGGGATATGTTCAAAGACATATCTTTATTGTTATGACAGTCAATGCAGGCGACCCCGAGTTTTCTGAACTGTTCGGGGATCTTTGCATGCACTTCTTTGAAGGGTGTTTTGTAATAATCAGCTCCCATCTCTTTTTCGAGTTTAGGGGCATACGGGGTCTTGCATGTAAGGCACACACCGCCTGCCTTAATCCTTCCTGCATCAATATCGAGCTGGTCTATTATCATATAGGCGTGTCCCTTCGGCTCATTGTATTCGATCCCGAATCCCCAGCCGTTGAATAACAGGGCCATGAAAGGAAATTCTGACAGTTTATCGTAGATTATCTTATCTGCATCAAAACCCCTCTTGTATTTGCTTTTCCGTTCAGCCGGTTCTTCGGTTTTTTTCCAGAGATCATAGTGGATAGGGTATGCCTTACCCCAGTTGGCCGGGTCTATGTCTCCGTCAGTGATTTTTACAGGCCTGACAGGTTCAGTTTTTTGTGGCGGACAACCATATAAGAAAAGGAGTGAAGCAGTGATGATTACAAATAATCCCGATAATAAATATTTTCTAATTTTCATGAAACCCTCCTTTAAATTGTTTCCCTGATCCCAACGTGCAGATGAGAAATTCTCTTATGACAGCCCCAGCATTTTCTTGTCTGATCCATAAGCATAACAGTGGTTTCATGGCACCTTATGCAATTATTCTGGAGGACAGTTTCGCCATGAGATGATATTTTGATCTGCTCCGAAATCCTTCCGGAATGATAGACAAGTAGATCCTTCAGGCCATCAATAGATTTCCAGAGATAATGAACTGCTTTATTTTCATTAGGCAGGTGGCAGTCAACGCACATTTTTCTTCTGTGTGCTCCTGAATGCATCCATGCCTCATATTCAGACTCCATTGTATGACAGCGGATGCAATTCTCGGATTTAGGTTTATCAGGAGAGTTTGAAGAGCCTGAGATAGCAAAAGGTATAAAAAAAAAGACGGCAAACAATGGAGTGAGAATGCAGAGAAAAGTTCTTATACGACGGTTATCGTTCATTTGATAAAATTATATCATATATTTTGAACACACAGGAATGAGAGATGATATGACCTTAAGTGTGATAAAATAAAATTAAACTACCTGAGAGGGAAAAATATGAATACATGCACTTGCCATAGTATTTTCAGCAGGACGTTTTATTCAGCCTGTTTAGTCTTAATGGTATTTGCTATTTCAACAAGTTTTGCTGCAGAAGGTTTTGATAAAATAAAGGCAGACCTCGACAGCAGAGACTGGGAGGTCCGTCTCGCAGCAGTCGAAAAGCTGAATAATCTCAAGGAAGAAAAAACAATTGATCTGCTCATGCAGATTGCAGGAACACGTGGTGAATACTGGCCCGTTAAAATAAAGGCGATAACATTACTGGGAGAGTCAGCAGATCCAAAGGCAGTGGAGATGCTACTCTCAATTTTCAATGACCCATTTAACAACTGGGAATGCCCGGCGATAAAATCTTATACAGCCCTTGCCCTCGGTTATTTCAAGGGGAATGCTAAGGTGGTTAATTCTCTTATTTCAGGCATAAACGACCCTGAACTATTTACCAGGGAGGCATCAATACAGTCTCTTGGAAGAATCGGAAATCCGGCAGCAGTATTACCTTTGGTTGCTGCGTTAAACAATGATAGCTCTGCAGTAAAGTTAAGCGCTATTAAAGCCCTTGAGATGATTGGAGACCCGCAGGCTATTCCTCACATACAGCGTATTGCAGAAAATGATAACGATTCTGTTATTAAAAGTCAGGCAAAGGCTGCTCTGAACAATTTTCATAAAAAATAAAGGTATAAATCCGAAAAGGAGAAGTTTGCATGTCCATAGAAGATAGAATCAGGTCCATATTTCCTGATGAGGCTGATATACCTGAAGAATTCAGACTGGAAGACCCTGTTATCCAGAAGGAATATCTTGTCAATGGAGAACTGCGTATCTGGGAAGGTCCGATGCAGGAAGTTCTTACGCCTTTATATATTAAAACTCTGTCGGGTCTCACACAGAAAGTTGCAGGCAGTTACCCCTGGCTGACCAAAAAAGAATCACTTGAAGCCCTTCAGGCTGCTGTTCAGGCATACAATCACGGCAAAGGTCTTTGGCCGTCAATGACGGTCCATGAGAGGATACAGCGTATCGGGGATTTTCTCGTTTTGGTGAATTCAAAGAAAAATGAAATCATAAAACTTTTAATGTGGGAAACCGGGAAAACATACGATGGTTCATTAAGGGAGTTTGACAGGACAGTTGATTATGTCAATAAAATCATTTCTGCAATGAAGGATTTGTCAAATATCTCTTCAGGATTTATTGCAGAACAGGGAGTCATAGGTCAGATAAGACATCTGCCGTTGGGGGTTGTTTTGTGTACGGGGCCTTTTAATTATCCGCTTTTTGAAACTTTTACAACACTGATCCCTGCGCTCATCATGGGAAACACTGTAATCTTAAAGCCTCCGAAACTCGGGATACTGCTCCATTATCCTATGCTGACTGCTTTTCAAAGATCTTTCCCGCCAGGGGTAGTGAACACCATATATGGGGAGTCGAGCGATCTTCTGCCTTCCCTTATTTCAACAGGCAAGATCGACTGTCTTGCCTTTATAGGTTCAGGAAAAGTGGCAGATATGCTGAAAAGCAGTCATCCAAAACCTCACAGACTCAGGTCTGTCCTTGGTCTGGAGGCAAAAAACCCGGCCATCATACTGCCGGATTCTGATATTGACCTGACTGTCCATGAATGCTTGAAGGGAAGCCTTGCTTTCAACGGCCAGCGCTGCACCGCCCTCAAGATCCTTTTTGTCCATAGAGAAATTGCAGATATATTTCTCAGTAAATCTGCGGAATTAATCTGCAAACTAAGATTCGGCATGCCATGGGAAAAGGATGTTTTTATTACTCCGCTTCCTGAACCTGACAAGACGAAATATCTCACAGAGCTTTTGGAAGATGCCCTTGAGTGCGGTGCAAGAGTTATGAATGTGTCCGGTGGTACGGTAAACAAAACATTCTTCTATCCTGCTTTGGTATATCCGGTTAATGCGGAAATGAGGCTCTACAAAGAAGAACAATTCGGCCCTTTAATCCCTATTGTTCCCTTTGATGATATTGAAGTTCCGGTTGAATACATTATTCAGTCGAGATATGGACAGCAGGTGAGTATTTTCGGCAATAATCCGGAAGCGATCGCAGATCTTGCGAATATCCTTATCAATCAGGTATGCAGGGTTAATATTAACAGCAAGTGTCAAAGGGGACCCGACCTGTTCCCATTTGGCGGAAGAAAAGATTCAGGTGAAGGATCTCTTTCTGTTACAGATGCGTTAAGAATGTTTTCTATGCAGGCAATTGTGACCGCAAAGAGAACAGATAAGAATATGGAAATAATCACAAAGATAGAAAAAGATTGGAAACCGGGCGCTATGTCAGCAGAAGTTGTCTCATAACTCACCTATTGCGTATTGGAGGCGTATTTTAGCTATTACAGCATCATAGACCGCATTATAGTAATTGCTGTAGCTCCTGATCCGGAGTGTTTCAGCATCAAGGACTTCCGTATTGGTGCCAACCCCTTCACGATAACGGTCTTTCGCAACCCTCAGATTCTCTTCAGACTGAGCAAGGGCATCGCGGGTTACAGGGATACGTTTCTGAGTCTCTTCGATATCAAGGCATGTCTGACGCACCTGCAATGAAATAACTGAAGCAATATCAGAGCGTATACTGTTCAAGGCTTCTGCTTTCTGTAATACGGCGTTGGCATTATTCCTGGCTATCCCGCCATCAAAGATCTCCCATTTCAGTCCTATGGTTGCAGACCATACATCTTCATACACCTGATATTTATTCTGCATGTAGCTGTAACCTCCGGAAACAACTATTTGAGGCGATATAGCCGAACGTAAACCTGCAGCCTGGTGCTGCAATGCCCGGGACTGTTCCGAGAGTGAAATAAGTTCAGGACGTTTTGACAGGGCCTTCGAGGTTAAATCATTCAAATCTAATGTTACAGGCTCTGCAGATAAATCATCGATGGCAACGCTATTGTCAAGAGGTCGTCCCAATAATCTGTTATAGGCTGCATACGAAAGGTTCAGATTGTTTATTGCCTGGATTGACCGCTGCCGGGCATCTGCAAGGGCCACCTGTGAGGCGAGCAGATCGTTTTTGGTTATCATCCCCTGTTCATAGAAATGTGTAACATCCCTGGTATGCGCTGAAAGACTTGCAACGTTGTTGCCGGTTACTTCGACCAGGTGTTTAGAACGCAATACAGATACATATGCTTCTGCGACTCTCATTTTGATATCGAGGATTGTTTTTATTTCATCCTGTTTTGCGGAATTGAGTCCGTAGCCTGCAGAAAAAATACCCTCTGATATTCGGCCACCTGTAAAAACAGGCATGTTGATCATGGCTTTATAAGAAAGAGATTTATCCTCACCGGTCGGCAATTCCTTGATTGCAAAGCCAGGGCCGTTTATAAGAGCAGCAGGTGCATTATTCAGAATCGTATATCCGCTCTCAAGGGTAAGTGAAGGTATTCGCGCGGATTTCGCTGCTTCAAGAGAGAGCTGAGAAGAAATGGTGTTTCTCTGGCTTGCCTTTATTTGATAATTGCTGGAGAGGGCAGCTTCCCAGGCAGCTTCCATTGTTTCAGCAAAAACCGGCAGAGATGCCGGCGAAAAAGACAGGGATGTGAATAAAACAGTTATTAAAAGTAACTTTGTATTTATTTTCATTTTAAGTAATACAGTCTAATGAAGAAAAATGCCATTGTCAATTGAAATAATTTCACTGTTCATCAGAATTTTCCAAGTTTCCCGGCTAATTTCATCGTTTCCTGTAACAATGTCTCAACTTCATCCAGCCCATTATCCCAGAAGCTTTTATCAGTGATATCGATTCCAAGTCTCCTGAAGATATTCTCTGGAGAACTGGATAGGCCTGCTGATAAAAATTCTTTAACCTTTTCCATGAAATGGTTATTCTCTTTAACGGATTTCTGAAGGGATTTTGAAATCAGAAGGCCGCTGGCATAAGAATACACATAGAAAAAACTGCGGGTGTGTCCCCAATATATCCACCAGTTTTCAGAGCCTGATGACTGTTCAACAGCATCACCCATATAGGCTGCCATATGTTTCTGGAACAGCTTCCCGATATCATTTTTTGAAAGATAACCCTTCTGCCTGAAATCCTGATGGAGTTGCTGCTCGAATCTGTAGCATGCAACCTGTCTGAATATTGTCGAGACTTCGTCATTCAGTCTCATCATCATGATTGAAAGCCGCAGATCGTCATCTGCCTTTTTCAGTATCTCCTGAAGAACAAAATCCTCCATAAAAGTGCTGGCGACTTCAGCAGTTGATATCGGCGTTCCGAAATTCAGGGCATTCTGTTTTTCCTTTATCAATTCATTGTTTATTCCATGACCTAATTCGTGGGCAAGGGTCAGCACATCATTAAGCCTGTCTGTATGGTTTAAAAGAATAAAGGTAGGCTGGGAAATCAAATGATGGGCACAGAACGCACCGCTGGACTTTCCCTTTCCGGGGTAGACATCAAGCTGACCATTTGACAGAAACCTGTCTAAAATCTCAGCAAACGTACCGTCGATATTCTGAAATACATTGCGGATAAGTTTGACTGATTCCCTGTAGGGATATTTCCTGCTGATGTTCCCGTATTCGACATTCCTCTCATGATATTTCAGTTTCCTGACTTTCAAAAGCCGTGCCTTTAACGCATAGTATCCTGAAGATATGTCAAACCTGTCAGAGACTGTTTTTATGAGGGCATCTACAATTTTGCTGTCTATATCGTCACTGATATGCCTGATAAGGTCCGGCCTGTATACTTTGCGGAGTTCATCGTCAACCTTTTTGTTTGCAAGGACTGAATTCATCTCAGCCTCAGCAACATCTGCATGTTTGTTTAAAATATCATTGAATGCCTTTGCTGCAGCATCTCTAACATTTTTCCTTTTGCTGTTCATCTGACTCAGTATGTCTGAGAATGTCCTGCTCTCTCTTCTGCCATTATCGAGAATGATTGTTCTCTCTTCTTTTGCAAGGAAGCCTGATGTCATTTTAACCCAGTTAGAATGGGAGGTCGGGGATTTGAGATTCAGTATTTTTTCTTCGGGTTCTGTCAGTAAATATTTTGACTCGGCAAATATGCGTTCAAGGAAATGTTTGTAATCTTTTAAGCCGCGATACTCAAGAAAAAGATTTTGATTTTCCTCGGGTATCTTTGCTATCCTGAGATAAAAGAACTGAATATCGTTCTCTATCTTCTTGCTGAAGGCCTCGATTTTATTAAAATGCGCCTTGAGTTTAGGGTCGTTCTGATCCTGGGCATACCTGAGCCAAAAATAATATCCTTCATTGCCATCACTTCCATAATCTTTTTTCCATGATTCATATTCATCAAGAGCCTGTCTTAGTACAGACGGCTTTTCAAGGTAATCTTTCCGGTCTTTCCATTTATTGATAAACTCATAGCTCTTTTTTTCGACAATCTTTCTTTTTCTCTCAATTGAAGGGTCATCATCACTATCGAAGAGGAGGCCAAGATTCCATCTGATCTGTTTCATACCAATTCCTTTCCGGTTCTATTGCTTTTTAGAATGATTACAGAAGGAGAATCAAAAGTTTTGCTGCCAGTAAACTTAATGAATGAACCTGAATATAATAACATCGACACATACTAAATGCACAGGGCAGATTAACCGTTGTTTTTGTAAAATACTTTAGGCATATATGTTTCGGTGAAAGAAAAACCCCCCGCCTTTTTGGACGGGGGGTAAATACTTTAAAGCGTTTTAATTGAGACTATTCCTAATCAGCTAAAATGAGGATTTCTACTCTCCTGTTTTTAGCTCTTCCATCGCGGGTTTTATTCGAAGCTACGGGTTTTAATTCACCATAACCAACAGAGCTGATCCGTTGTGCTGCAACGCTGCCTTTTCCGATCAAATATTTACTGGTGGCTTCAGCCCTTTTTTCAGAGAGGCCCTGGTTATATTGATCTGTACCTATCCAGTCAGTATGGCCTTCGAGTTTTATCTTATAGCCTTTGTATTTCTTGACAAAATCTATAGCCTGCTTGAGTTGCCCTTTGTCTTTGTCCCTTATCATGGACTTGTCGAAGTCAAAATTAATTATTAAGGTGAATTTGTCAATGACCTTGTCAGATGGCATCATGCTTATTGGCTTAGGTTTTGCCGGGCATAGGGCTTTTGCCATTTTCGTTGCCTCTTTAGCCATCTTTTTAGCTTCTTCTGTTCTGCAGGATACATATGTGTCATAGGCCTTGTCCTTCATCAATTTTGCTTCTGTAAATTCAACAGGGCATACCTTGTCTTTTCCTGATTTTTGAGCATTTGCTACGGCTCTGTCTGCTTCAACAAGCTCAGTAGGGAAATACCAGCAACATGCATTTTTAACATTTTTGGGAGCAAATTCCATACCGGCGCAACCGATAAGGAAAGTCAGAGAAGAGAGAATAACAAAAAGAAAAAGTCTTTTTAATGCAGTTAGATTCATTTTTACACCTCCTTATTAATAAAATCTGGGAATAAAACATACAGCCTTAATATTGTTATCCATATATCACCCCCTTACTAATAGTATATATTGCAAAATAATATTGCCTTGAACGGCTTTTAGAAAAATTATATCATATCTTCGACTGAAATGATCTTTTTCAGGTAAAATTATTTAAAAAAATATATAGGAGGCTGTATGAAATATCAGATTGGCAGTACTGGAAGGGTTGTAGTGGCAAGATTTGAGGACAGGGAAGATATTCTTGCAAATATTATTGAGATTGCCCGAAAGGAAAATATTAAAAGCGCAGTATTTCATCTCATAGGTGGGATAAGGCAGGGCAGTGTTGTAGTTGGCCCTGAAGAGGAAAAAATGCCTCCAAAACCAGTCTGGAAAGATATCAAAGAGAGTCATGAGGTTATAGGCAATGGCACAATTTTCTGGCAGGAAAATGAACCAAAGATTCATTTTCACGGGGCGTTCGGGAAAAAAGAAATGGTTAAAGTCGGTTGTCTTAGAGGAGCATCAGAAACATTTCTTGTACTTGAAGTGATTATTATAGAAATACAGGGGGTTGATGTTAAAAGAGAACTTGACCCGGTTTCAGGATTAATCCTTTTGAAGGTTTAAGAATTATGCGGGTCGGATATCTGTGAACCCCTGTTATTCTTTATTCAGTACTTTTTTGACTGGTTTTAGCGGCACTCTCAGCGTAGCATGGGTTCCGAAGCCTGTTTTTGAATCTATCTTGAAATGGCCCCCAAGATACTTCAAGCGCTCATGTATGGTAAAGAGACCAAAACCGCTGGATTTACTGGTATGAGAGTCGATATGTGAGGCATCGAACCCTATGCCGTCGTCTTCGACATCAATCTGAACATTTTTGTAATCTCTCTGCATCGAGACTTTTACATTGCGTGCCTTTGCATGTCTTGTCACATTGATCATCAGTTCCCGAACTGCCTGGTACAGAAGGATTGAGGTTTCGTCAGACAAAGGCTTGGGTTTTTGATCATCTTTAAAATGGAATATCAAACCGAGCTGTTTCTGAAATTGATAGCCGAGCCATTTGAGTGCAGACTCTAATCCCTCCTCGTAAAGCAGTGGTGTTCCAAGTTGAAATGTAAGTGACTTGGCATATTCAATAGTCTGGTCGATCAGATCTACTATTTCAAGGGCAGAGTCTTTGAGTTCAGTTGAAGAAACCAGTTCGTTAAACACCCCCAGTTTATTTTTACAATAATATAGTGTTTGTCCAATGTAGTCGTTCAGTTCAGTTGCAATACACCTGCGTTGACGCTCCTCGACCAGTGAAAGTTCCGAGGCGAGAGAACGAAGCTGCTTTTGATACAAAAGAAGCTTTTCTTCAGCCTGCTTTCGGTCAGTAATGTCGGTAAGGATAGCAAAGCTGCCGGCAAACTGACCTTCATCATCAAAAAGCGGTTTAGGTGAAACAAGGGTATGTATTTTCTTGCCATCTTTTCTGGTTACGGTAAGTTCATAAGGTGTAGCATCTCCACTCAATCTTTCAGTCCACTGTTTTTTAAATATATACTGGTTCTCTTTGTCCAGAAGTACCGAATAGTTATAACCCAATAATTCATCACGGCTGTAACCGGACATTTCGCAGAACTGTTCGTTTACAAATGTGATAATGTTATTCTGATCAATAACTGAAAGACCTTCGTTCATCGTCTCTATTAATGTGCGGTGGTGCTCTTCACTTCTGCGCAGAGCTTCTTCAATACGCTGGCGTTCTGTAATTTCCTGCTGGAGCTTCTCATTTGTTATTGTCAGTTCAGCGGTTCGTTCCTGAACCCTCTGCTCCAGATCATCGTAGGCTTTCTGCAAAGCTGTCTCTGCCCGCTTACGTTTGGAAATTTCTCTGGCTATACTTTCAATAGTCTCGTTCGTTACTTTTTTCAGTGATTCAAGCAGCTCTATTTGTGATGTTCCGGATACCCTTGCACGAAGGTTGCCCATGGATACCTTATGCAGCACATCAAAATGTTCGGCAAGGACAATAGCAAATTCATGAGATTGATCAACGATTTCGCCGATCTCCTCAGCAGTCAGATTAATAATATGTTTTAATTTACCGATAAGCTCGATGCGTGATTCTTCAGGTATCCTTACCGTAGGATCGCCGGATGATATCTTTTTTAATGCCTCAAAGACTTCCGAGAGGCTCAGGGCCAGTTCCATGCTCATGCTCTCCAGTTCTCTGTCCCTGTCTCCAATGATCTTGCTGTATTCCCTGAATTGCTTGTTTACAACATTGAGCGTAGCTTTCATTGCGCTAATATCATTATTTGCCTTAAAAACTTCACAATCAAGGCACGTCTCTATCTTTTCAATAAACTTTCCCTGGATTTCGTCCCTGCAGAGGGTTTCGGAAAAAAGCCAGCACTTAAGATCCTTTGCCTTGAAAGCGGGGCAACCCTTTTCCTTGCATTGAAAAACTTCCCAGCATTTAACCAATCCCATTGTATTAACCATAATATTTTGTATGCATATTCATAAAATTAACAGCCTATATTAAATCTAAATATAGCCATATATAGTATTTTAGAACAATTTCAGGCGATTGTCTAAGATAGGGACTGTCCATAAACGGAAAACTCCGAATAATGTCATTCCCGCAAGTTTAAGCCTTGCTGGCAAGCCTTAAAATAACAGAGACAACAGCCTTTGTAACATTCAGCATAAAATCGAAATCAAGGGTTTCGTGTGTGTCATGGTACGTGTGATAATGAGGGTTTCTGAACATGGCTGTGTCTGTAAGCATAATCGCGGGGTAACCCTGATCCCAGAATGAAGCATGGTCGCTGAACCGGGTTTCGGGAATAATCCTGCCGTTGAAAGGCACTTTATATGGCACAACAGAGAGTCCCGGTACATACCGGGCTGAAACGTTGCAGAAGTCTTTCATGATCCCTTCAGATTTACGGTTTGCAATGACGCCAAGGAAATTTCCTTTTTTGGGTACAGGGATTCTTACAAAAAGGGGTGTGACCTGACTTCCTTCCTCATTATCAGTGTAGCCGACCGATTCCAGAATAAAAACAGCTTCATACCCCCTCTTTAATCTCTTTGACTCTTTAGCGAAAAGGTCACTGCCGATCAAAAAATGAATGGTTTGAGGCTGTGGCTCCTCAAGGGTAAATGCCGAGAATTGAACAGTTTTATTTAGCTTAAGCTTACTTATAATATTTGCTGCTTCAAGCAATACTGCCACCCCGCTGGCATTGTCGTCTGCGCCAGGACTCCCCCATGCAGCATCGTAGTGTGCGCCAAGGAGTATCCAATCATTTTCATTGTCAAAACCTTCCTTCGTGGCTGTAATGTTGCGGTAGTCTCTCCCATTAAATGATACTTCCTGATTATCTACAGAAAGATTAAATGAGCGCAAGGTATCTTCAACATATTTTGCCTTTTCTTCCAATGAGTTATAATTTTCCCATCCATGACGTAACCCTTCTGTTCTTTTGACAAATTCCCTGAGCCTGTCCATGCTGATATTCGATAATATGTCGTGTATATGAGATGACACTTGTAAATAAAATTGAGAAATTGTGGATTTTATCAAATTACTATTTTGTTAATATGTATACGTTAAAATGACGTTCTTTTTTTGTCAATCTTTTATAAAAAAAGAAATATTGACAGTCCGAAAGATTGTTTGATAAAATTAGCAATAGCTATTATTTAAAGTGAAAATGATTTTTATAAATATTCTTTATTGTTATTTTTTGAGAATGGTTCATTTTAGTCACTGAAAAAAATATAGATAATGTCCATGATAAAAAAGGAAGCCGATATATTATTGAATCAGCAGTCTGATATAAAAACTGAGAAGATGGCTAAATGCTGGGAAGTTCTTGACTGTAATGAAAAGGCTTGTCCTGCCTATATGTCAAGCAATTTAAGGTGCTGGCTTATCCCCGGTACCCATTGCCGAAACGAAATCCAGGGGAATTTTCTGGATAAGTTAGAATTATGCATAGGCTGCAAAGTTTTTGCGATGAATATAGATGCAGTTTCAATAAAAGAAACTCTCAAGATAGTTGATAAACAATTCAAGGAATTCAGGACAATCGTTCAGGATCGGGATGAAGAAGTTGAAAGTACCGGTCTTGAGTTAGCAATAAGCCTGTCTGAAGTATTCGAGGCATTAAAAAAGATTTCATCCGGCGATCCTACGGTAAGGATACCCGAAGAATCAGGCATCGAGCTTATCGGTAAATTAAAACATATTATTAATCTGACTGCTGAGGAAATCGGCGAAATCGTTGATCAATCTCATGAATTTGCAATTTGTCTCGCTGAGCACTTCGATGTACTGCACCGGGTTTCAAAAGGTGACCTCACTGCAAGAGTCATTGGGGGATCCCAGGTCGAACTGCTTGAGTCATTGAAGAACGTAACGAACGATATGATCGAAAATATTTATCGGGAAAGCAGTAGGAGAATGGAAGCGGAAGAAGAACTCCGGAAATCAGAAGAAAGGTACAGGATCATCTTTGAAAATACCGGAACATCAACTATAATCGTGGAAGAAGACATGACTATATTCATGGCAAACAAAGAATTCGTAAAATTCTCAGGATATCTAAGAGATGAAATTGAAGGCGGAAAAACCCTGCTGGAATTTATTCTGAAAGATGATATCGAAAGATTTAGAGAGTATTATGATATGAAATCGTTTCCTCTGAAAAACTCTTTAAATTCTTTAGAGTTCAGGTTTGTCAATAAACAGGGCAATGTTAAAGATATCATAGCAATTGTTTCCCTGATACCGGGAACAAAAATGAGGGTAGCCTCTTTATTGGAAATCACCGAGCGCAGGCAGAAGGAAATGGAAGCTATTGTTATGTTAACAACTGCCTTGCGCTATGCCCAAACCCGTGCCGATATGCTGCCTGTAGTTATCGATCAGTTGATGGATCTGCTGAAAGCAGAAGGAGCATCATTGGCTATCCGCGATACAGTCAGTGGAGAGACGCTGATCGAAATTGCGCGGGGTGAATGGGCAAACTGGACAGGCGTACGATTGCCGCCGGGTGAGGGGATAAGCGGACATGTCATTGATACAGGGCGCCCTTATTTAAACAATGATATACTGTCCGATCTGCGTTTTGCCAAGCCCGAGCTGATCGGTAATCTTCAGGCTGTTGCCTGTGTCCCGCTTATTGCACAGGGGCAGACAATAGGTGCGATCTGGATAGGCCGTAAATCTGAAATTGCAGAATATGAAGTCCAGCTGCTCACAGCAATCGGAGAGATTGCTGCAAATGCTATACATCGGACCTCACTCCATGAGCAGACTGAACAACGTCTGCAACGCCTTTATGCGCTGCACGCTATTGATATGGCTATAACAGCAAGTCTGGATCTTCGTGTTACGCTCAATATTCTGCTTGATCATGTTACGAATCAGCTTCATACAGACGCTGCAACAGTTCTGCTGCTTAATCCCTATTCGCAGACTCTCGAATATGCTGCAAGCCGTGGCTTTCGATCACATTCCATTAAAAAGACGAGGCTGAAATTAGGTGAGGGCCATGCAGGAAAAGCAGCAATCGAACGAAGGTTGATCAGCATTCCGAATGTGTTAAAGACAGAAGACCCATGCGTTCGCACACAAATACTGTCAGGTGAAGTATTTATTGCACATCATGCGGCCCCGCTCATTGCAAAGGGCCAGGTAAAGGGAGTTCTCGAAGTTTTTCACAGGTCTCAACTCGTACCGGACCCTGAATGGCTGGAATTTTTCGAAGCCCTCGCATCACAGGCAGCCATTGCCATAGATAACGCTACACTGTTTGATGAACTACAGCGCTCAAATACTGAACTTTCACTGGCTTACGACACAACTCTGGAAGGATGGTCGCATGCACTTGATATGCGTGACAAAGAGACAGAGGGACATACCCTGCGGGTAACCGAGATGACCATTCATCTTGCGCGGAGTATGGGTATAAGCGAAGCTGAACTTGAACACATACGAAGAGGAGCATTGCTCCATGATATCGGGAAGATGGCAATCCCTGATACAATACTTCTCAAGCAGGGTCCGCTCAGCAATGAAGATTATGAGATAATGCGAAGGCATCCTGCCCATGCATATAAAATGTTGTCGCCTATTTCCTTTTTAAGACAGGCATTGAACATTCCTTACTGCCACCATGAAAAATGGGATGGCACAGGCTATCCTCACGGGTTAAAGGGTGATCAGATACCGCTTGAAGCCCGCGTATTTGCTGTTGTAGATGTATGGGATGCTCTCATGTCAAACCGTCCATATCGTCCTGCCTGGAATAGAGAAGATGCATTGAGATACATACAAGAGCAATCCGGCCGGCACTTTGACCCAAGGGTCGCGGAAGCCTTTCTCAAAATACTTTCTCAATAGCCTTCATTTGCCATCACGAACTAAACGCCTCTTTTCTGTCATTCTGACGTAGCAGAATTTTGTAGCCGCAGGCTTTAGCCTGCGTTTATCGGCGCAGCCTATCGCCCCAGGCGATCCGCCGAGGCGGAAAGGCTGCGACTACCAACCGTAACTAAAGGGCTATGGCTTCTTTTTTATTTACCTTGAAATCTTTCTTAAAATCTGGTATCCAATATGGTATGAAAGAAGGAAATAAAGTGAGTGTGGCCGGGGATTACCTCGCCCGTTTAGAACAAAAAGTCGAAGCGCTGAAGATACTTACAGAGGTTTCTCCTGTTATCTCATCAACACTCGATTTAAAAGAACTTATGACCATTGTCATGGAAAAGGCAAAGGATATCATGGAGGCAGAGGCGTGCTCAATCCTGTTGTATAACAAAGATACTAAAAAACTTGAATTTGAGGTTGCGATCTCTGAAGAAAAAAATGCAGCGGATATTTTGAAGGAGAAAATCATTCTTGACTTAGGGCAGGGAATCGCAGGATGGGTGGCGCAGAATCGTGAACTATTATTTATTAAGGATGTAAGGAAAGACAAACGCTTTTATCCTGAAGCAGATAAGAAGACCGGATTCACTACAAAGAGTCTTATCGCTGCTCCGCTTATTGGAAGGCGCGGGCTTATTGGTGTTGCTGAAATCATTAATCCCAATAAACAGGATTATGATTTAGAGATACTGAAGATTCTCACCAAACACTTTGCCATTGCAATAGAAAACGCGCTCTACCATAAAGATGCACTTGAAAAAGAAAGGCTGAAACAGGAACTTGAGATAGCTGCTACATTGCAAAAGAGTTTTCTCCCTGAATCTCCGCGCTATAAGAAAGGTAATGTAATGGTTTCAGCAGTGAATATCCCTGCAAAACAGGTTGGAGGAGATCTGTACGATTTCGCAGAACTTTCCGGGGGTAAGCTCGGAATCTTTATAGGTGATGTTTCCGGCAAAGGGGTATCTGCTGCGCTTTATATGGCCAAAATTATGAGCGACTTCAGATATATTGCCCATACGGAAGATTCTCCTGAGATTGTGATGGACAGATTGAATTCCCTGCTCTCAAAAACTCCCCGGGGCATGTTTCTTACGGCAATTTATATGATAATGGATACCAAAAATGGAGGAGCTGTTTTTTCTGTCGCAGGACATCCGCCATTCCTATGGATAACACAAAAAGGGGTCAAAATATCTTCTCTCGTTTCCGGACCACCGCTTGGAATAATATCAGAAGATTATAGTTCAGGCACTATTTCTCTCAGTAAAGGTGACAGGCTTTTGTTGATCACTGACGGCGTATTCGAGGCAAAGAATATAAGAGGACAGAGGATTGGTTTTGCCGGCCTTGTGCGTTTTGTAAAAAAGCATAAGAATGATAAGGAGCTTGTTAAGAAGATTACTGAATATATAAATACATTTTCAAGAGGCACTGAAAAGGCGGATGATATGACCATTGTAGAAGTGAAATATTCATGAAAGACTCTGTAACTATTACTATTCCGTCCCATCCGAAATATCTTTCTATTGTTAGATCTGTGACAGGGAAAATGGCACAAATATATGAAATCACTGAACCTTTAACAGAGGATATGAAACTTGCTGTTGACGAGGCTTGTGCAAATGTCATTAAACATGCTTACAGGGGAGACAGAACAAAAAAGATTATATTAAAATACAAAATTACAAAAAAGTCCTTTAATGTTATTATCGAAGACAGCGGGATCAAGGCACAAACGGATTTAATAAAAGGGAGGAGCCTGGACGATATAAGACCCGGGGGACTGGGAATTCACTTTATCAAACGGGTATTTGATGTATTTCAGTTTGATGAAACGAAGAAAAAAGGCAACAGATTGATACTCATTAAATCCATGAACATAAAGAAATGAACATAGGGATCGTATCCTATAAAGGCAGCAGGATAATCCAGCTGTCAGGAGACATTGACATGTACTCGTCTCCTGAACTGAGAACCGAATTGATGGGGCTGATAAAGAAGAAGGTATCACCATTATATGTTGACTTTAAAGGGGTATCATATATAGACAGCTCAGGTATAGCAACCTTTGTTGAGGGGTTGAAGAGTATGAAGACATATGATGGGAAATTACGTCTTTTCTGCATACCTCATGGAATCATGGAGATATTCAGGTTTTCGAAGCTTGACAGGGTATTCGAGATATACGGAAGCATTGATGATGCCATCAATAGCTGAAAATATCCTGAACTCTGCAGGCAGGAAGGCAAGATCAATTTCCAGGGATATACACGATGCGTCAAAGATTATAAACGATATTTTTTTCTGGTCGTTTATCTCTCCCCTTAAAGGCAAGCCGCTCAGGTTCAGGGCGAGTATTAATGAGATGGTCAAGGCCGGCTATAATTCAGTGCCGATCGTAGCAGTCATTTCATTCTTTATAGGTATTATTCTGGCGTTTCAGGCAGCATACCAGCTTAAGAGGGTAGGGGCGCTTATCTATGTCGCAAACCTTGTAGGCGTATCGATAACAAGGGAGCTTGGACCGATAATGACAGCCATTATAGTTTCAGGGAGGAGCGGTTCTGCCTTTGCAGCAGAAATCGGATCAATGAAGGCTGCTGAGGAGGTTGACGCCCTTATCAGTATGGGGATAAATCCCGTAAGGTTTATCGTTGTACCGAAGCTTATTGCCCTTATGATTATGGTTCCTGCCCTTACAATATTTTCGGATTTCATAGGCATCCTTGGTGGCTTTATCCTGTCTGTGACTATTCTCGAAATCCATCCTGTCAATTATTTTCTGCAGACAGTGAATGCCCTGCTCGTAAAAGATGTCATGACCGGACTCATTAAGGCATGGGCCTTCGGTATTGTGATAACGACTGTTGGTGCATACCAGGGATTTAAGGTAACCGGAGGCGCAGAAGAAGTAGGAAGACGTACAACTGCTGCTGTTGTTGCCTCTATTTTTCTGGTAATCGTTTTTGATCTGCTTTTTACGACCATGTTTTATTATTTTACATAAAAAGAATTTAGATACTAAAAATTCAAATGTTATGGAAATTAGCAATCCCCCTGAATCCCCCCTTAGAAAAGGGGGAAGTAATTTTATGAAGGGAAGAAGTTTATTCCCCACTTTTTTAAAGGGGGGTTAGGGGGATTACTGAAATGGAAAATGCCATCCAGGTGACCGGTCTTGTTGCCCGCTACGGGGACAGAGAAATCCTGAAAGATATATCGTTCTTTATACCAAAGGGAATGACGACTGTAATACTCGGAGGAAGCGGTTGCGGCAAAAGCACTCTCCTGAAACATCTGATCGGACTTTTGAAACCAACACAAGGCCAAATCAACATCAACGGAAAAAACATAGCAGTACTGAACGAGAACGAATTGAATGAAGTGCGGAAGAAGATGGGAATTTTATTTCAGGGAGCTGCCCTTCTTAATTCCATGACGATCGCAGACAACGTTGCCCTTCCTATGAGGGAGCATACCAGGCTGGAAGAAACCACAATACAGATTATGGTGCGCATGAAGCTTGACCTTGTTGGGCTCTCAGGTTTTGAAGAGTTCTATCCTTCACAGCTTTCCGGTGGAATGAAAAAGAGAGCAGGCCTGGCAAGGGCAATAGCACTGGACCCTGAGCTGCTTTTCTTTGATGAGCCATCTGCAGGGCTTGATCCCATAACTGCTGCAGGACTCGATGAGTTGATACTAAAACTCAGGAATGTTTTTAAGATGACGATAATTGTTGTAACCCATGAGCTTCCAAGTGTATTCACGATCTCGGATTATGTTATCATGCTTGATGCCGGCGAGGTTATATTTTCAGGAACTCTCGATGAGCTGAGGGCGTCTGTTCATCCAAGAATAAAGATGTTTCTTGAGAGACAGCCCGAACAGGAGACATATTCACCTGAGGATTATTTCAAGATTATTGCCGGGGAATAAAAAATCCTCTCCTTAGCAAGGGGAGGCAGGGTGGGGTATTGAAAGAAGAGATTAAGGCAGGAATAATAATCATCGCATCCCTTGCTATACTCAGCAGCTTTATCATCCTGATAGGCGGCAGCCAGCTTTTTGAAAAATATGACAACTATTACATGAAAGTCATGAATACAGCCGGACTCGAAACAGGTGCGCAGGTCAGGCTCGGTGGTGTAAGGGTTGGAAGGGTTACGGATGTCAAACCGCCTGCTAATCCCGGAGAACCTGTTGCTGTGGAAATCGGCGTAAAGAGAGGGACTGTTCTGTATAAAGGCACTAAGGCGCTGATTACACAGATAGGATTTGTCGGAGATATATATCTCCTTCTTGCCGTTGACAGCACTATAAACGAGAGGATTAAGGTTGGTGATGTTATTCCGACTGAAGAGAAGGTTCAGTTTGATCTGCTTATGGCAAAGATGAATACTCTGTCACAATCAGTGGATAGTCTCATAAAAGATATAAACAAGCTTTTCAGCCAAAAGAATATAAAAGGGATAGAAGCTTTAATCGGGAATACAAACAATGCTATTGTTTCCGGATCATCGAGCCTCGAAAAAATAGCAATGAACATGAAGGATACTACAGTAAAACTTGAACGTGTTCTTAATGAGGTTGAAGATATTATTCGGAGCAATAAAGGTGAAGTTGCACAGTTGATAAAGAAGGCAAGGGAAGATATAGAGAAAGCGGGTGAAATGATTAAGAGCATGGAATCAACAGCAAAGTCAGTTGAGAAGACATCAAAATCAGCTGATAAGGCTATTGACCTTCAGTCCAGAAATCTCGAAAACCTTATTGGTACTATGACAAAAACTACAGAAGAATTGCAGGAACTTCTCCAGGAGATAAGACATAAGCCATGGAGTGTTATTTATAAAGAAAAAAGGGGGGACTGAGATGAAGAGGATTCTTTTGTTCATCTTATCTGTTAGTTTGATTTCAGCTTGCTCAATGCCTGAAACAAAGATTTACAGCATTTATCTGTTTGCACCCTCTGTGCCCCCGGACATAAGGGAGGTGAGGGCGGATGAGACAAACACAAGGTCTGTCGTGATACTTATGAATTGCCCCCGGTATCTTGCTCAACCTTACATAGCTTACAGAAATTCACCATATCAACTGGAGATATCAAGGTATTCAAAGTGGGAATCACCGCCTGGTGATATAGTAAAGGAAGCATTCAAGAATTACTTTTCATCTTCAGTGGTTTTTAAAGAGGTCAGGGCATCGAGTGTCGTGCCCGAGGGATTTTATTCATTTGAAATAAACCTGAAAAAATTTGAGAGATATGATCAGGGAAACGATTCCTACGGGGAACTTGATTATGATATTAAAGTTTATTCACCTGACAGCAAAGAATTATATCGGGCAACCGTTTTAAAAAAGGTCAAACTCGATAACAAAACCTTCCTGAGTCTTGCTCAGGTATTAAGCAGCGCACTTTCTGAAAGCATCAAAGAAGTAACAGGGAGTTTAGATGAAGCAGTAAATAATTACATCTGTTGTCATGAGTGATTCTATTTAATCAAATAAACAACCTCGAAGCTCTGCTTCGGGGTTGTTTATTTTAAAGAAATTTGCGTGATAGACAGTACCATCTCACATCGGTAAAAATAGTAAAATAGTGCATTAATTGGCCTTAAGGGTATTTGTTCAATGATTGGATGCGTGGTTATACGGTCGATATTTGCGTGTAGTTGAGATGAAGGAACCCCGGGGAGCAGAAACCCGCTGTGATGTATTCCGGATATCTGCACTTCTAAGCGGCTCTTCCGCTCTTCTGCCCTGGCGTCCCTTTTGCGGAGCAGCGTTGGCAGTAATGGACTTGGATGTGGATGGTCCCGGATTGTTCTGATTGCGGCTGCGTTGTTGTTCAGGCAATGGGCGGGGAAACCCCATATCGTATACCGGTGCCTTTTTGTTATAATCGAATCCCTTCATTGTGCGACGCTCCACCTTTTCACCGAGAACGAGCTCGATGCTTCGCACAGTATCCTCATCTTCACGGGTAATGAACGTGAAGGCATCCCCGGTCTTTTCAGCCCGGCCAGTGCGGCCTATCCGGTGCGTATATGCATCGGTGGTATCGGGCATGTCGTAGTTGATGACGTGGGATATGCGTGTAACATCGATACCGCGGGCAGCAATATCGGTCGCAACAAGAACCTTATAAGAACCGTCACGGAATCCGTCGAGTGCAGCCTGCCGCCTGTTCTGAGACAGGTTCCCCTGCAGCGATGCGGCCCGGTAGCCGGCCTTCTCAAGAAGCTGCCCCACGCGCCTGGCCCGGTGCTTTGTGCGAGTAAAGACCAGTACCGACTCAGTTTCAGTATGGTGAAGCAGTTCGATGAGGAGAGCGGTTTTGAGGTGCTGATCGACCGGGTAGAGCGCATGCGCAACAGTACTTGCCGGTGCAGAGGGATTGACCTGCACCGTTACCGGTGCACTCAGTACTTCGCGGGCCAGACGTCTGATATCATCCGGCATAGTTGCCGAAAACATCAGTGTCTGGCGCTTGGCAGGCACGTGCTTGATGATCTTCCTGATATCGGGCAGGAACCCCATATCGAACATCCGGTCCGCCTCGTCTAAAACGAGCACTTCCAGATTCGACAGGTTTATCAAACCGTGATTAATGTGATCGAGCAGGCGGCCAGGGCAGGCAACAACGATCTCAACGCCGCTCCGCAGTTTCTGTATCTGCGGGTTTATGTCCACACCCCCGTAGATGCTTATACTCCGGAGACGAGTCTGCTGTCCCAGTATGCCGATTGCTTCGTGGGTCTGCTCGGCAAGCTCGCGGGTAGGGGCGATGATGAGGACTCGAATGAACCTGCGCCTCACTTGCATCAGGCGATGCAGAATTGGCAGCACAAAGGCCGCAGTCTTGCCGGTGCCGGTCTGTGCCAAGCCCATCACGTCACGACCCTCCATGACCAATGGGATTGCCTGTACCTGGATCGGCGTCGGTGAGACATAACCAGCTGACGATATCCCGGTTGCGACCTGTGGGTGAAAATTAAAATCGTGAAATTCCATAAATACTATAAACTCCTTTTTTGGTATTATTCAATTTAATCCAATATTTCGAGAACACAGCGTTTGCCTATTTTTGTTCCCGATGCACTCAGTATTGTTCTCATTGCACGCGCGGTATTTCCCTGCTTTCCTACAACCTTCCCAATATCACTTGCAGCAACACGCAATTCAAAGAGGGCAGTTTTTTCTCCACCTACCTCGTTTACTGCAACCTCCTGCGGTTTATCTACCAACGATTTCGCCATGAGTTCAATAAGTGCTTTCATATCGACCTCCATAATTATTTGGGCTGTTTTTTCAGACCCGATATTTTTAAGAGCTTCTTAACAGTAATCTATCTCCAACCTCTTCCAGTACCCCCACTCCCAGCTCCCCCATAGCCACTGCTTTTTTTATTAAAACCTTGCCGTTTCTGCTGAGGTCTCGCCTCAGCTACAGCAAGTGATTTTCCCATGAAATCTTTCCCATTAAGGGTTGCAATTGCCTTTTTTGCATCTTCTTCATTTATCATCTCAATAAAACCAAATCCTTTAGACCCGTCCGTGAATTGATCCTTCATTATTTTTAATGATTCAATCTCACCAATTTCCGAAAACATTTCCTTTAAATCCTCTTCAGTAGCGGTGTATGGGATATTACCAACATACAATTTTTTCATTTTAAACCTCCTTTTTCGTTCACAAAAACCTCAGATCTTTCAACTTCCTTGTATACTTTTGAATTCTTCATTCTATTTCGCTTTCCATTATTTATCTAACGCACATAAGGCAGGATTGATAAACTTGCCTATGCAATATGCTTTCATGTTCTTTATTTTTTTACTCGCATGTGCTTATAAAATGGCATAAAAGTCCTTATGTTGATAACTGACTCTGCGAGAAAGACGCTGTTGTCTAATATATATAGAAAGATTAAAGGACAACGATTTTACGTGTAATGTATGTCAACTTCATAGACAATAGCTGAGTGGTTGGTGGAAGAATCGGTGCCTTCACAATGAAGCGCCCCTTTTGCCACCGCTTTGCGATTCCTGATCATTTCGGTTATGACCTTGGTTAGATCAAACCCGCCATCAACACAGTCTTTTCTTAGACAGTTTACTATGAAAAAAGCATAGCTGTTGGGAGTGAAATTAAAGGTACGAAGTATCGATTTTGACCCGCTCTGGTTATATGTCATATTCATGACAATGGTTGCAACCTCAGGGAAGTGTGTAGCTACAGAGCCTGCTTCACGTCTCTGCTGCATCATCTCCTGCTTCCTCTCCATCATTGCTGCATGCTTATTGTTATTCATGTTCCTCTCATTCCCAAGGCTCCCTCCAGCGGAGGGAGCCTTGCAGTTAATTAGAGTTTGACTACATTGATCGCTTTGGGGCCTTTCGGGCCTTGTTCGGTATCAAAGCTGACATTGTCACCTTCGGCAAGGCTTTTAAATCCACTGCCCTGGATGGACGTATGGTGTACAAAGACATCACTGTTGTCTTCAGCAGTAATAAACCCAAAACCTTTGCTATCATTGAACCACTTCACTGTTCCTTGTGTCATTTTGTTTACCTCCTTCTCAATGAACTAAAATCTCAGAAGAACTCAATAAAAAAGGCCCCAAAGCTAAAAGTCTTTGTGGCCCTCTTTGAACGCAAAAACCTCTAAAATCTTATTACTACATTATCATGTGCTTAACAGTTAGTCAAGGTAATTCTGGCATGATGTCCTTCGGACATGACAGCTTTATCTTAATAACTTGTTAAAAAAAAGCTCTCAAAGGGTGTTTTCATTACCGAAGCAATGCTTGTGTCACAATAACTTTTACAAATTTACAACGAGTAACTGCTATAATTGAGTTAAATATTATTTCTAACACATTGAATGTAGACTTTAATAATGCATGCATTTAAGCCATATGGATTCTAAAGGCAACGGGAGAAAGAAACCGAAAAAAGTCAAATGTTGTGATATCTTCAATTGTAAAATAATATCCTGCCCGGCCTATAATTCAAAAAACCTCAATTGCTGGCTTATTCAGAAAACCCACTGCCGTACAAAGTATCAGTTGAAGTATATGGACAAAATGGATGCATGCCTTAATTGCAAAGTGTTTAAAACAAATGCTGATATGCCTGATTTGAGAAAGGCTATGAATGCTACGAGGAAGCAGATGAATGTTCTGAGATCTCTCTATGAAGTGAGAAATGAAGAACTTGAAAGCATGAGCATGGAACTGGCTATAAGCCTTTGTGAGACGTTTGAGGCACTGAAAAAGATTTCTTTAGGAGATCCTACAGTCAGAATATCTGAAGCATCAGATATTGATCTTATTGAAAAATTAAAACATATGGTAAACCTCACTGCACAGGAAATTGGAATGATCGTGGATCAATCCCACAATTTTGCTATAGACATTGCTGAATATTTCGACGTGTTACATAAAGTCTCTAAAGGAGATCTCACTGCCAGGGTGAGATGCGGTTCACACGGAGAGCTTTCCGAGGCGCTTAAGAATTTGACGAACAACATGATCGACAGCATTTCAAAGGAAATTAACCATCGCAGGCAGGCAGAAAAGGATTGGGAAGATATCTTTCAGGCAATAGGCCATCCGACAATCATTCTCGACACAGAGCATAATATCCTTTTTGCTAACAAGGCTACGCTTAAGGCCACTGGTTATTCAGAAGAACAATTAAAGGGCAGAAAATGTTATGAGATTTTTCATAAATCGGACAGGCCGCCGGAAAGATGCCCTTTGATATCGATGATTCAATCAGGGGGTATGAAGACTGAAGAAAGTGAAGTAGAGGCACTCGGTGGAGTATTTCTCGTCTCATGCACTCCAATGTTCGATGAGCAGGGGCATATCAAACAAGCAATCCATATCGCCACAGACATAACAGAGCGGAAACAGTACGAAAGGGCTTTAATCGATTCTGAACAGAAATACCGTACGCTCTTTGAGGAATCGAAAGATGTCGTTTATATCAGCACGTCAGAGGGTAAATTTCTCGATATAAATCCCGCAGGGGTAGAGCTGTTTGGATATGACTCTAAAGACGAGATACTGGGAATTGACATAATCCATGAGCTTTATGTGAATCCGGAGGACCGTGCTCATTGGCAACATATGCTCTATCAGCAGGGATTCACAAAAGATTATGAAGTAGTCATGAAACGAAAAGATGGCAGACCTCTGAATGTTCTTATAACATCAACAGCAATCAGAGATGATAAACAGGAAATTATAGCTTACCGCGGGATCATTAAAGATATCACTGATTGGAAGCGTCTCGAACAGCAACTCCTCCAGGCGCAGAAAATGGAAGCAATCGGCCAGCTTGCAGGGGGAATTGCCCATGACTTCAATAATATTCTGACAGCAATAATAGGCTATGGCAATCTCATTAAAATGCAGCTTGGTGAAGGTACTACTTTAAACACGTATTCGACATACATATTAGATGCCGCAGAAAAAGCGGCAAAATTGACACAGGACCTCCTTTCATTCAGCAGAAGACAGATGATAAATCCCCAGGCAGTTGACTTGAATGAAATAGTCAGGAAATCTGAAAAACTTCTTTCGAGGCTTATCGGTGAGGATATAGAATTAGAAATAATTCCTGCAGAGGGTGAGTTGATAATTCTGGCAGACAGTACACAGATAGAGCAGATTTTAATGAATCTTTCAACAAACGCTCGGGATGCAATGCCGCATGGCGGGAAATTGACAATACGAACGGAACTTATTGAATTCGAGGAAGAATATATCAAAAGACATGGATATGGCAAGACCGGAACCTATGCCCTTCTGTCAGTTGAAGATTCCGGCGAGGGCATAGATCAAAAGACAAAAGAACGGGTGTTCGAACCTTTTTTCACGACCAAGGAAATTGGAAAAGGCACAGGTCTGGGCCTCTCTATGGTATACGGTATTGTCAAGCAACATAACGGATATATCAATCTCTATAGGCGAAAAAGGAACCGGGTCAATTTTCAAGATATATCTGCCATTCATTTGTTCAAAGGTTGAAGACCCTGTTCCAATCAGCAATCCAGCAGTAAAACACGGGACAGAGACGATTCTGATAGCGGAAGACGATGTCCGCGTCAGAAGCCTTATCAAAGAAGTGCTGCAGGGATATGGTTACCATGTTCTGGAAGCAAAAGATGGAGAAGATGCGATAAATATTTTCAATGAATTTCAGAATGAGATTCAGCTCCTTATTCTCGATGTCATAATGCCCAGGAAAAACGGAAAAGAAGCATACGATCAAATCAAGACAGTAAACCCGGACATAAAAGTTCTTTTTTCAAGCGGATATAATGTTGACATCATTCATAAAAAAGGGATTCTTGAAGAAGGCCTGGATTTTCTTGTGAAACCCATTTCGCCTAACAATCTCTTAAGAACCGTCAGAGAAATCCTTGACAGGTGAAAGATGTGATTGCAACTACTTGTCCTGTCAGAGACTGTCAGTTGAAATATTATGAGCTCCATCTGCTGCTCAAGTCCGATGCTTTTTAGTTGTGACTAACACCTGCAAGTGCACGTACTCAGGAAACCATCAGAAATGATGATTTCCATTTAAACTATCGTTTCGCATAATATGGGAAGTGTCACTACGTTTCCTACCGAAAAAGAGAAGAAGTGCTGATATTTCAAGGCCTGACCCCATTGCATTCGGTAGCGCTTTGATGCTCGTTTCTGCCTTTGTAACGATTTCCGCTTGCAGTGCGTATAATTCTGTTCAAAGGATGAAATGCTTCCATGTGAGCAGTATTTTTCAGTTCACCTGCAAAGCGCATGGTCAGCTACTAACAATGTGATGATGTGAAATAAAGGATATGTCTTGGCTCTAAAATAAGTGTTTTATATATTCATACTCATCAGCGGGAAGCTGATTGAGACTATTCTTCAAAATATCTGTAGCCCAGACTCGTGCATTCACAAATGCTGCCTCACTCTCAACTCCGTTTGCAATGAGTAAAAACAAAACAAGTAGGGGAGCATGTATATTTTCTCGAGATTCAGCAACTATATTCCGCGTCCTGTCTCTTATGTTTTTCCAATATAGCAGATCTGTTTCGGATAGACGTCGAAATGAAATCACATTCCAGAAATTCTTTAAATGTCGCCCAACTATTTCCAAGCGTGTTATATCACCTCCATCATTGCAAATTCCCAAAATAATTGATAATTGCACTTCCGCTATTTTTTGAAAACTTTTAAAAACGGCATAAAACTTGAAGCCTAACTGGTATCCAGTATCTCTCAGTACATCATAATTAGTTGACTTGATTGCACAATCCCAAGCCTTTAGCAGTAAGTCAGAATTATAATCTTTTTCTTGAGTAATACCATCAATACCGGCCTTTCTCATGTATAAGTCGGCTAACAAAAAATTTCTTTTTGCCTCTTCGACTGATAAATTTATACTTTTTTCAGCAGTTTCAAGAATATATATATACCTATTACGTGACAAAATGCCATTCTTAAGAACTGAATCAAGTTTAGGGAAAATATAATGCAATAAGAGTTTTTTCTTTAAAAAGCCATAGTTGAAGCTTTCACTAAATAGCGCGGATACTACTTTCTTCACATTATCGTCCGAAACTTCTTCAATATACAGCTCGATTAGGTCAAAGCCAGCAAGTAGTTTCGAAGACTTATCATGTTCGGTTAATGGAGCGCTTTCAAAAACCAATTGTAAATATTTCTTCTGTTGCTGGCCTTCTTCGAGGAGTTTGAAAACTTGACCAAACATCAAATATGCAGTGCAAATACCTTCTTCCGGTTTTGCAATATCTAAAATCTTATCAAAAACGCCCTTTTCCAATTTTACAAAAACTCTTCCATCTTCTGGTTGATCTAATGGTAATCCTTCTAATTCATAACGAAGTCTTGATGAAGCAGATAAAGCGACAGCAGTCGAGGGTCCATAATCTGGCAAGTTATTTAGATAATAATTATCGGCAAGCGCAACTAATATATGGAAAGCATCTTTAACCTTTCCGGACTGATAGAGTGCAACAGCCTTTTCTCCTTCACTTTTTGCTTTCAACTTTAAAAGGCCTGCATCGTTGAACGTGACGCAGGCTTTTTCAAAGTGTTCAATCGCCACTAAATAATCTTCTGTGCTCAGTCCCATTTTGTAATTAACCCACGAGTATTTAAAAGACTTTGTTTCGTCTTTCACTACTTTTAGTGCCAAATTATATGCCTCATAAGCATTTTTGTATTCTTCCAATTGATAAAAAGCATCCCCTCGCATAATTTGAATTTCTGACCGAAATTTATTGGACTCAATCCCTATCTTTTCTGCCGATTTCAAAATGTCTTCCGTAATGTTTAATGTTTTCCTCGCATTCTTAGACTCAAGTTCATACTGCGCAAATGAAAATTTTGATAATAATTTCCATTTGAAATTATTATTTTCTATATCCTTTGATAAAATGTCCTGCATTAATAAATATTTTTTCTCATTGTGCGCAATAACCCCTAAACTCGTGAAGCATGCTGCCAGATCAAATAAAAGGACGCCACTCTTAAATGATGCATTGTCAATTAGTGCTCTTACTAAATTCTTTGGAAAAGTTTCCAACGTTCCTTTTTGGATGAGAAGATGCACTAAACCGCCACTTTCAGAAAAAAGTTCAATGAACGAACCAAGTATTTTTATGTCGCACTGATTCAGAAGCTGAAGAGCAAAAGTGTAATCTTCAGTTATCAGCAAATTTAATATTAAATAGATACGTATTCCCGTATTCATCATTTCTGCTGAAAACCTTTGACCTCCAAGCCCCTTGAATTTTGGATAACTTTTAGTAGGTAAATCATCCATCTTTATGGGATTATTAGTTAGTTTCATTAATATCTCGTTCGCTTTTGTAAGATCATCTATCGCATTGTAAAATTGCGCAAAACCAAACAAAACAATGCTGTGAACTAAATGCAATTCCTTTTTGATAGGGAAATTGATTGCTTCAATGACACCCAGTCTACTAAGCAAGTATTTGTATTGTTCTTTTGTAGCATGTTCTTTGCCTGTAAAGTAAATTAGCAATCCGGTCCAGGAAAATACTTTCTCTAAGTTTCCTGCTGCTAAGGCATACATTATTGCATCAAGAACATCTTCCCCTCTGATTACGTTAGCTCTCGGAGTAATAAGGTATGTCCCAATGCGGTCATAAATTTCTCTTTTTTGCTCAAGTGTCAAATAACCTGAAGCAATCTCCTTGAAGAGGAACGCGACCTGATAGCCTACCTTATCATCTCCCTCAATAACGGTACCTTGAAGGTTGTCAAATATTAGCTTCGCCGGTGTTCCTAATATTGGCTGAATATTTGTTGCTATATAATTCATTAAATTTAAATCAAACCGGGAAAATAGAATTGAGAGTCGGAGAACCAGCTCTCTGACGTCAGCATTGTTTAAAATATCATCAAATAATAGTGCCTTAGTCTCTGCAGTTAAATCTTCATCATACAAACTGGGAGTAGCACCAAATTTAATTATTAGTAGCTCTCCTATTGTAGGCGCTTTCCTAGCAAGAGCTATGGCAACAAGAGGATGGCCACCACTGAACGTCTCCAGTAGTTCACAATATTTGTTGACATCATTCTTAACTTCGATACCAGTTAAGCTGAGTAGTTGGGAGAGTTCCTCTTTCTTCCAAGAAGGACAATAAATCTCAGTAGCGATATTGCCTATGTAGGATTTCAAGTTCCTATTGCTGATCAGCATTATTCCGATATTATTACTTGGTAGGACAGTCCTTATAAGGTTCATTAACTCTTTGAACGATTTAAGCTTATTCCCCGACAATCTTTCAATGTTATCTATCACTATTAACAATTTCTTGTCACGGTTGCTACTGTTCAAAAGAAGATTTCCCACTTCTTCCATTCCAAATTTCTTGTCAATATATTGATTGACAACTTCGATGCCAATTAATTCACTCAAGAATATGCGTTGAAAATCCTGCCAGAAGTCGTCTTGCTCGGATTCCTGGTATGGAACATCAAACCAAATGATTTGAATACCACTTTTCTCTACTTCAGAAGACAACTGCAATACCCAACTTGTTTTACCGATCTTTGGTACACCTATCATCGTGTAAATGCTGTTGTGAATTTTATTCTTCATTAGGAATTCAGAAATACTCGCACGGTGAATTCTATTTGTGTCCACAAAAGTAATACGTTGAAATCGAGATTTACAAATCCTTGCAATTTCCAATTCTACTTTTGAAATATCTATTCCTTCTAAACTCTTCTTGCAGTGTTCTTCGACGAGACCATCGATCAACTTGAAAGGGACGGGCCACTTTTTATATAAATTTACTTTTGCTTCAGCGGCAGCTTTATCTGAAAAACTTGACATGTATTCGAATAGATCGGGGCAAAACTTTTTTAAAAGTTCAGAATACTTGAGCAGATGACTTCTTATTTCCTCTTCGAAATTAGATAAAGATAATATTTCTGTTTGAGCATCATGAAGAAACTTCTTGCTCTGTTGTAGAATCTCAGATTTAATGTTTGGTTGATTAGTGGGGATTTCTTGGGAAGAACATAAAACTATTTCTGAAATATTACTCACATTCTTGACACATTTTATAATGTCTTGAATGGGTTTCCATTCTTCGATGTTTGTCGGCTTTTGCCAATAGTCCTTCTCAACGCTACACTGGACGCAAGTATGACTTCCATCTGGGTGTGTCTTAATTAAATCAGGGGTTCCTGCTCTTGTCTTTCCATCCGCTGTCCCACCATGTCTTTCTAACGAAAGGAATTTGCCATCAAACAACGGAAGATATTGGAGACAAAACTCTTGGAAGGCCCCTTGCTCTAAGACCTTTATGGAAGTAGATAACAACGTTTTTACAGCGTCGCCCATGCATGCCACCGGCGATAGGCCTAATTTTAATACTATCGCCTTTTCACTCCCTTTTCCTTGTTGAGATTGTTATAAATCGTGTTTCCTGAATCTCACTCGTAACGTCAGATCTACCCCTCCTTCATTGACAACCACACTCCCTCGGCAGAATTAAAAGTATAATATGCAAAAACAGCGTTGAAGTGCAACGTTAGAACAAGTGCGGAAGCGCAGAATCCGATTACTATTAGTTATACAAAGAAACACACTGAATTATCAGGTTACACAAAAGTGGTTGTTTCTGTGAGGACATTGCACATATTGCTTCTAAAAGTAGGTTGCAAACTATCTCTTAATAACTGCAAGAGAAATCCTGGACAGGTGAAAGATGTAATTGTCACTACTTGACTTGTCATACACTGCCAGTTGAAATGTGAAGAACTTCATCTGCTGCTCAAAGCCGATGTTTTTTAGCTGCGACTAACACCAGGAAAGACGCAACATAGACATCATACCACGGATGTTGAATTTCGAAAGAAACATCGATTCGCCATCATTCCTTGCTTATAAAAGATTTAGAAGATACTACCTCGTTGATATACCTGTCTCTAAATAGGTATTATATCGCCATATGCCAGATGCGATTGACGACATTCTCAAGAAAGCGCTTCCCTTCCTACTCGGAGTTGCCCCTACTATATTCATGCTCATTTTCATTATTGCACTTGGACTTATCTTTTCATTTAAGAATAGGAACCGTAAGAACCCTCTCACACAGAAACTTCTTCGTAGTCCTGGACAGACACTCCTCGCTCTTATTACAGAGCTTCAGTTCAAAATTATGGAAGTCTTTTTTTTATGGTGTATTATTCCTCCCTTTGCCTATATGGCTTCTCTCAGTGCAATCGCTGCTCAAAAATCCCCTACATTATTACTTTTGACAATGTCGATAGCAATCCTTATCTCATTATATGGGGCTCTGAAAGCTTACTTCATTCTCAAGCGTCTCGCTGACCTTCGCCTTGCATATGATGGTGAACTTGCCCTCGGACAAGAGTTGAATGAACTTATGCTCGATGGCTTCCGAGTTTACCATGATATTCAGGCGGAGGACTTTAATATCGACCACGCTGTTGTTGGCTCGTCAGGTGTATTTGCGATTGAGACAAAAACGAGGTCGAAGAAACTCCAAACAAAGGGGGCGGAGGCTGTCGAAGTGCTCTACGACGGCGACTCTATTAATTTCCCTCATTGGAGAGATACAAAAATTCTTGAGCAAGCAAGAGGAAACGCGCGATGGCTTGAGCAGCGAATTACCGCAGCTGTGGGAGATCAAGTTACCGTATTTCCAGCAGTAGCTATTCCCGGGTGGTACACCAAAAAAACTACGAATAAGTCTGGCCCTATCGTTTATAACGGGAAAAACCCTCGGGCAATCTTCCCAAAGTGTGGCCAAGACAAGCCTCTCACAAAGGAGCAGATTAATCGCATCGCCTATCAAATCGAACAGCTTTGCCGCAATGTTGCCCCTATAACGTTCAGCAAGAAAAATAAACTATGACTAAACGAGTCATTTTTGCACGCACCGGATATATGCGCTATTATGCGGGACCTCAAAAGGGTGACGAAAAACCAAAATACGGAGGCTCGTACACCGCAAAAAATATCGGGCACGAGGCATACAACTTCAAGTCTGCTATGGGATGGGTCTATGGTTTTTTCACGCCCTCTCTTAGGAAGGGCAAACCTATTACTATCAATCTTGAACGTATTGAAGAGGGGAATATTGGCTTAAATAAACTTGATAATGTTCTCGTCATCTTTGTGGCACGAAAAGGGTCCGTTGGGCAGGTCGTTATCGGTTGGTATGATGATGCAACGGTTTTCAGAGAATGCCAGAAATCACAAACTGAAATGCTTCGCAAGAACTACTTTTTTCTAATCAAGGCGAGAGCAGAAAAAGCTGTTCTCTTGCCGGAAAAGTACAGGGCGCATCCTATTCCGAAGGGCTTGGGCGCGTTTGGCAGAGCAAGTGTTGTATATCCACTTGAAAGCGATCGCACTCCCCGCGTTCTGAGATCTGGCAAGTTCAAATGGATGAAAGATGCAATAGACTATGTTAGTTCATACGATGGCCCAAATCTTTTGACTAATCCATTTGATAATCTTGAGGATCTTGTAGCAGAGATGGCTGAAAATGAAAAAAATATGCGAACCGGACAGAGATTCCAGATAGACCCTAAGATGAGGAAGCAAATCGAGATGTATGCAGTCAATTGTGCAAAGAAATACTTCATAAAACAAAAATATGCAGTCGAATACGTAGGACACGTGCGATCATACGATCTCAGATGTACAAAAGGTAATAATATTCTCCACGTTGAGGTTAAAGGTACTCAGGCAGATGGTTCAAGTCTAATTCTCACGCCTAATGAAGTTTCAAATGCTATACAAAATAAGGCTGCTCTATACGTCTTACACTCAATCCGTTGGCGGCGTGCTGGAAAGCACAACAAACCATATGGAGGCACAGAAATTATCTTAAACCCTTGGAATGTAAACAAGCATGGGCACTTGCAAGCTCTATCTTATGCATATGAAATTAAATAGAAGTTATAATGCCGACCACAAGCCTGCTAAAGACATATTAAAGTCAAAAGGCATCCTATGATCGACGGTTGAACTACAAAAAGATATGTCTGCATACGACGACGTTCAAAGATATCAGGAAGAAGAGGCAATGGAAAGGTTTATAGAGGAACAACTACGGGAAATTGCCGAAGCGCCTGTATTCTCATATCTATCAAAATACGGGGATGCAATCGAGGAAAGAATTCGATACTGCATTGAAGAAGCAACTGCGCTGAGAAAAGAGGGATTTTGGGGCGCGGCTCTAATTCGCTCGGCTGCAGCCATAGAAATTGCTATTAGATTCTATCTCGCTCGCCCACTTGTTCAGGGCGCATTTTTATCTGATGAGTGGGCGGCATTATTGTCAAAGAAAGTTCTAAGCGGTCGCACCGCTGAGGACCGTGACCTCCTGCCCGCAATTTTGCGAAACTGGAGCATTGATATAACAAAGGTGTTACTTAGCAACAACTTGCAAATGTGGCAGCAGGTCACGTCTCGGGTGTGGCCTCGCAGAAATGACTATGTGCATGCTGGTGACACAGTTGAAGAAGCTGACGCTGTTCTGGCAGCGGAATGCCTTGATGCACTTCTAAGCCATGTTGTTGACCCTATAGCCCGCCGTTTAGGTTTTACTCGTGAGCAGACGGGGTGCTGGTCTGTGGTGACATCTCCTATACAGCCAGAAATAAATTCTCCACGTCGCTATCTAACAGCAAACCCATTTGATAAAGAAGAAAAAAAGGAGAAAGGCTAACACTGTCTTCAACCAGACGCGGATTAAGCTCAAGCGGTAGGTGTTATCAGTGACCTGATGTCACGATATTGCTCTGTCCCACAATATCTCTATAGAAAACGCGTATTTCTCGTCGGATTCAATACCCTGCCAGCCTTTGGCGATGCGTCATTGAAACGGAAAGAAACGCCCCTGACCTGCGCCTACTTTGTTTGCTTGAATGGGAATTAAACAGATATTAGGAATTGATACTTTTGCACATAACTGTGAGAACAGCGCACATATTGTTTGTAAAAGCAGATGACAAACTATCTCTTAAAAACTGTAAGAAAAATCCTGGACAGGTGAAAAAAATAACAAACACACAAATCCAGCAATAAGAATCGTCATTTCAAGGAGATTGCCGCGCACCTTTCAGGTGATCGCAATGACAGTTTTATCAACCCGAATAATGCAATTAACCACAGAGTACACGGAGAAACATTTTGATAATAAAAGAGAACCTATCAGTTTTTATAATTTCCTCTGTGCACTATTTTATGCAGGATTGATACTAATTTGACATCAAACATAGAGTAATAATATAATAGAGGGCAGAAGGATGACATGAGAAAACCTGCCTGGATCAAGCCACACCTAAGCGCTGAGGAACTGTCATTTTGGGTGCGCAGCGCTCCTACTCGTGAATCGTATCAAAAGAGACTCGCTGTATGGCTTACCTATATAGGCCCATTTTGTGCTCATGAGGTAGCAACTATGTTACAGGTTTCCACGCAAGCAGTTT
>JBAQLU010000069.1:0-4086 GCA_049302065.1 Thermodesulfovibrionales bacterium | reverse complement strand
TTCACAAACCAGGGCGGCTTGATTCCCAATATCTTTGTATAAAAAACTTTTTCGTCCATGAATTTAGAATACTCAAACCACTATATATTGTATAGATCCATGAAAAACCCAGATGCGCCATTTTTTTATCTATTGAAGTCAGGATTTGAGCTATTTGCTTTTGCTCAGGGAGAGGAGGGATAGAGAACTTATATTCACTAAGTGCTTTCCATGAAGTTCGAGGATGATTCACTCCTGTCATAGTACTCGTTGCATAATCAGTAAAAGTTTTAATATGCATCATGTTTACAAGGCATTTGCAGTCAATCTGGTTCGATGTTTTTAATACAATAATATCTGTTGAACATATGCCCTCTAAATCAGATAATATGCATTTATCCAGATATGGTCGTAATTTTCCGAACAAAATATCATCGTTATAAAATCTAAATTTACTGCTTTTTACTTCATTATCAAGCCCGTATCTTTTAAGTCTCGAATATCCTGAATCAATATGTTCAAGTCCAATATATTTTGTGCCATCACCAATAGGAGTAACTGTTTCTTTTCTTTGGGATGCAACAGCTCCAAGATTCACAACTTCCCAATGCTCAGGAACCATTCCAATCTCTGTTTCCTTTAGTGGCACTTTCTCAGCATCTTCAACAGGCACAGGTCCATAGGTAAAAAGGTGCTTCATCATGGATTTCTTTAGTTCCTTTGTTGCTCGAATGACATTTTCAGTCTTTTCTTTTGCTTCCTGTATGGTCGAAAGGACAGAGGCTATTTTTTGTTGCTCAGTAAAAGAAGGTAGAGCTATTTTCTGAGAATAAACTATGGATTGTGATATTAGTGGTTGTCCACCTTTATTTTTTAGTCTATTTAAATCTAAGACTTTTAATGCTAAAGAAAGATAATTAATATCGAGATTCTCTACAATAAACTCTTTTGCATATAGTGCATTATCAGAAATCCAGCTTTTACATTGTGTAACATGAACAGACCCACAATACTCACCAACTCGACCTAATACTATTGTTACAAAGTCAACTAAGAAGTCTTTGGAATATCCCATGATTCCATTTCCTCCGAATACTGGATATAAGTATTCATTAACAGAAAATGGATTTAAGTCTTTTGGTCTTGTTTTTCCACTCGTCAACCTAAAAATACTTTCTAACTTTTGAGTCTCCCAATCTTCAGGCAATTGACCTATCTCAGTCATCTTGAAGCCGTTTGAATTATTCATGCTCTCTTCTGAACCCGATTTTCTTCCTCGGTTTTTGAGGAGGGGACATAAGCTCACGGATGGCGTCAAACACAACCTTAAACTGGGAGTCGTATTTCTTTTCCATTTCTTTCAGTTTCCGCGCAAGGTCTTTGTGTGTTGACATCATCTCCCGCAGCTTAACGAAAGCCCTGACAACCTGAATACTTGCCTTAACAGCAACTTCGCTATTCAGGATAGTTGCAAGCATAATAGCGCCGTGTTCGGTAAACACATAAGGCAGGGCATATGAAAACCTGAGTTTCTTAAGGTGGTCGCAATTTGCGACCACCTTGTCTTTCTCATCGCCAGTCAACTGAAACATAAAATCGTCTGGAAAACGGTCACGGTTTCTCTTTACCTGTTCATTCAAACGTTTTGTTGTTACCCCATATAATTCTGCAAGATCAGCATCCAGCATGACCTTCTGACCACGGATTAAGAGAATACGTCCTTCGATTTTCTCTAAAGGAATAATATCAGACACTCACACCTCCTATGCCAATCCCATTTTCTCCAAAATACCCTTTAGCTTTTTATCTGCCTCAGTCCTATCTTCTTCTGCTTCTTTCAATAAAACGATAGCCTCTTCAATCGGCAGAACTTCTTCACCACCGTTCTGTGAGACATACCGAGAAGGACTGAGGTTGTAGTCATTCTTTATTACTTCCTCATTCTTGATTATTTTGCTTATGCCTTCCTCATCCTTCCATTCTGAATAAACCTCATACACCTTTTTAATGCTCTCATCAGTCAGGTAGTTTTTTGGTCTGCCTTTGGCAAACAGCTTTGAGGCGTTGATAAGAATGATTTCACCTTTTTTCTTCTTTTTCTTATTTATAACTAAAATGATTCCTGGGGCTGTGGTGTTATAGAACAGGTTCTCAGGCATCAGGATAATTGCCTCCACCCAATCCTTTTCAACAAATGCTTTTCTTATGTCTCTTTCCCTGTTAGCTCCCTGATTTCCACTTCCCCTTGAAACTGCCCCTGTGTCCAAAACAACTGCCATTTTACCTTTGTCAGATAATGAGGCAACCATGTGTTGAATCCATCCCCAATCAGCACTTGAGGAAGGGGGATAGCCATAGGAGAATCTATTGTAAGCATCATTCTCATAGGTAGACTGTGCAAAGTCCTGATTCCACATCGGATTAGCAGTTACCTTGTCGAATTTCTTCAATGAACCGTCGGGATTCAGGAATTTAGGGTTGTGCATGGTATCACCGAGTGCTATATTAGCCTCCATGTCATGAAGGAAGGCATTCATCCTTGCCATAGCATAGGTGACATGGCTTATTTCCTGTCCGTAGAAAATCAAAGGGGCAACTGATGGATTATCATGGTATTTGTCCTTGAATCTCAGATAGGACTTTATAAGAAGTCCTCCTGAACCATTTGTAGGGTCATAGAATGATTCCCCAGGTTCAGGGTCTAAGATAAAGGACATGAGGATCGCTACTTCTCTCGGAGTGTAGAATTCTCCTGCACTTTGTCCCGAACCCTCAGCAAATTTTCTCAACAGATATTCATATGCCATTCCTATGATGTCAGGTGCAACATCCTTTAATCCAAGTCTGTATTTTCCTAAAATATCAATGAGAGCCTTTAGACGGTCATCAGTTATTATCCTCTGTCCTGCAGCAGTTGCATTGAAGTCAACAATGTCAATGACACCCTGAAGCTTTGGATTTTCTTTTGCTATCAATCTGACAGCATTTGTTAGGTATTCGCCAATGTTAGTTGTCTGTTTTGCGATACTTCCCCATCGTGAGACAATGGGTAGTTTAAATCGAACTACACTCCCGTCCTGTTGAACAATATCCTCGGCAACTTGCATGTTTCCAAATTCATCCCGGAGGGTGGTTATTTCATCTTCGAAAACATCAGAAAGGCGTTTGAGGAATATAAGAGGGAGGATATAGTCTTTATACTTCGGGGCATCTATCGCACCCCTGATTTTACAGGCTGCATCCCAAAGCCATGTTTCAAGGGTGTTTACGTTTAAATTATTGGGCATATAAAATTACCTATCATCGTTTCTAATCTAAGTTTTTCGAATGCATTTATTTAAATGCTCTTCATACTTTTGAAGTAAATATCCATAATCGCTGAGATCGTCTATTATTCTTTCGATAAAACCACAATCATTACAAACAAATGAACCAAAAAGAACTCGTAAGTATCTAGTTTTTCTACTAACTACTTTGAAAAGTATGCCATCAATCTCAATTTCATTGTTGTCTGGATTGACATCTTTACCCAATTTCAACTTGATGTGTAATTTGAGTTCGCTTATTTCTTTATTTCTTTCCATATTTCTTTCCATTTCCTGTATTAGTCTTTGGTGATTTTCATTATC
The DNA here is from genome assembly GCA_049302065.1 of Thermodesulfovibrionales bacterium. Classification (GTDB taxonomy): domain Bacteria; phylum Nitrospirota; class Thermodesulfovibrionia; order Thermodesulfovibrionales; family SM23-35; genus VGWX01. The sequence goes on along the minus strand of JBAQLU010000069.1, from coordinate 478 downwards.
ACGGTGCTTCTCTAATGCTTGATTTTTCAGTTCTTCAGGTGACAAGTTTGATAATATTTTTCGTTCTTTATTATCTTTTTTTATTGATTTATATAGGAAAAGAAATGCTGCGATAATAAAAAGAATGCCCAATAAAAAGCTTTTTTCAAAAAGCTGGATGACTGCTGAAAGACTAATTAAAAATACTATAACAATGAAAAATTTTTTCATTTTGATTCATTTGTACTTAACTTATGCGTTCATTAAATGTTCAACTCAGCAACAAATCTTTCAAAAAGTGATTTTAAATACTCTTGCCCACTTTTATTGATTTCTTTGATTACATTTGACCATCCAGACTTAATACTTATTGAGAGGTGGCCGGGTTTGTTTGGACAGCCTGAAGCGATTCTTAAGTGATAAGCTGCTCTGCCTCATGCCGCTACCTGCATCTGCGGTAGTGTAGTAAAGTAAACCTCATCCGGTGTCCTGTCGTCAA